>CAMBGJ010000455.1 GCA_945865805.1 Bordetella parapertussis | reverse complement strand
CATCCTTCCCAATCACTGCCCAACCCGCCGCCGCCTTCCGACTTAATGGGTAGGGTAGACTGCGCTTGTCGTTCTCAAATGCAGCGATTTCAATTCCACATGATGTCAAACGCTTGAGAGCGGATTGTTTATGCAACATTCGGGCTAGGTCTGGCACCTTGCCTGTCCGAAGACACGTTGCTGCAGGTGCTCGATTCTGCATTGCGCGAGGAGACGAGGGACTATGCTCGCGAAGATCTACTGAATCAGTTGGTTCGGGGCCTTTTTGGGCATGCTGAATATCTCGATCTGACGCTCGCCCGCAGCAAGACGCAATCACAGCAACGATTTGCAGCACTCGCGCCGTTTTTCACCCCGGATGCACCCCTGGCAAAGCTCGACGAATGGTGCGATTCTCCGCCAGCACTGGATACCCTTCTTTCAGCGCTGGAGGCGGCTGGTCTAAAATCGGAGGGCTGTGCGGCGTTGCGGAAACTCTTTCAAAGTTGCCCAACGCTTTCCGACGCTTTACCCGGCTCGATGCAAGCGCTACTTCTTGTGGCGGCATGTGTTCAGGGTTACGCTAGCGACACCTTTGACAGCGCAACGCTTGATCTTGAAACGACTACCGACCTGCTGACGGCGGATTTAGTTGCAACTTGCTGGTATCGCCCCTTGTTCGAGCGGCTTGGTTCGTTTTCCCGTCGGGATATCGTGACCACGCTTACGAAACGGCTACCAGCCGTCGAACTTACCTATGGAGCCGTGCAACTTGCCGACGCCATGGGTAATCTCGGATGGGAGGAGTTCGTACCCTGCCTGATCGATGCCATGAGCAAGGATCACGTCGATTTTGTTTGCGAAGCCGCGAAGAAAGCGTTAGTTGAAATCGGCCACCCGGCGCAGGCAGCTATGATCACCGGCTGGGCTGAATTGGACCGCAGCCAGCAAATCTACGGACTTTCGGTAATCAGCGATGTCGGTGGCGCGGCGGCGGCGGATTTCGCCCTCACTCATTTCGACGAGTTGATCAAGGACGATGTCGAAAATTGCTGCGAGTTGGCCTTGGCGACTCCGGATCATCGGCTGTTAAATCGCTTAAGACCGGAACTACGGCGCCGGCAGCCTATGATCGATCGGGCCTTCTATACAATCGCGCGTCTGCTGGATCGGGAGGATGAGGATTCGGCGGTGGCAAAGGTCCGGGCGCTTGAGGACTTGAAGAAAAGCCAGAACGTCGGGCACGCCCTTGATGCCGGGGATCTATCCCGGGATTCCTTATCTCTGGAACTACGCTGTCCATCCTGTCGGGCGGAGAACCGCTATCAGGCCAAGGGGGTCATCATGACCACCGATAAAAGCCAGGGCGCGACTCACCTTGTCAACGATGAGTTCCCGTGTGCATCTTGCGGTCAGAACGTGGAATTTGAATTTACGACGATGGCGCACATGGCGCTCACTGCCGAAGCGATACTCATCAAGGCAGCGCTTGACAGCGGAGAGGAACGAGATCTGTTGATCGCGTTTCTCGACTGCCGGGTGGATGGCTAGGTGATGCCCGTTGCGGCGGGCATGAAAAGGCTTCGCGATCGTATTGCCAAGACTCCCACGGATGCCCGCGCCTGGTTCCAAATGGGAAACCTGCTTTTGCACCTTAATCGACCCCAGGCCACGATGGCAGCTTTTCGGCAGACGGCAAAGATAGCGCCGCTGGCCATCGATGCTAAATTGACATTGGCGCGTTTTCTCGCATCACAGCAATCCAAAGACGAGGCATTCGAGCTGCTCACGGACGCGCTGAGTCGATCTGCTGACTGGCAGTTCCTCGCACCCTATCCCGACTTTGCTAAGAAGTTTGCGGATATTTACAACCACTTGTGCAGGAGCCTAGGCAAGCGCGAATTGCCCTTCCTGCATCCATCGTCGCTGGCCGCACCAAGAAAGGTGGGACGTAATGATCCGTGTTCCTGTGGTAGTGGGAAGAAATTCAAGAGATGTTGTGGCCGCTAACGAATCGTTTGGTTGCTAGTGTTGAGCGTCAGCTTCGCTAAACCGCCTACTTCCGTTAGGGCCGCGACCCCGCACACAATATTTTTCAAGCCGACACTCAAAACGAAAATGTGGATTTTCCGCGAGGAAAATTTTGAATGGCGGCTGTTCGACCAGTACCAGTCGCTGGTTTTAAATTCTGTATTCTTGTTAGAATTATCGAAACCAGTCGATCAAAAGCATAGGTTGTTTGATGGCTGAACGACGGCTATTGGCCGAGTACTGCCCGTCGCCGGACGTGTGCTGTCACACCAGATGACAGATCAAATCCCAACTTTTACACGTCAGCGAAACCACGCGCGCGATGGACCGCTCGCTACTACTCCTGCACCAACACCCCAGCCTTGACCAACCCGCGTATGCGCCCCACTTCATCACGCACGAATTTCGTTGCGGCTTCAGGTGGGCCGCCGACGATTTCCATCCCCAGATCGGTCAGGCGGCGCTGCACCTCCGGGATCGCCAGGGCATTGGCTACGCCCGCGTTGAGTTTGCGTATCACGTCTCGCGGTGTCCTGGCGGGCGCGGCCATGCCGAACCACACCAACGATTCGCCGTCCTTGATGCCGGATTCGGCGAGCGTGGGCACGTCGGGTATCACCGGCACGCGCTTCGGGCCTGCCACCGCGATCACGCGCAAGCGGTTGCTGCGCACTGCCGCTTCGACCGACGCTGCCGTGGTGATCATGCCGTCGATCTGGCCGCTGGCCACATCAATCATGGCCGCTGCGGCACCCTTGTACGGCACGTGCGTCACGCGCGTGCCAGTGGCGTGTGTAAAGCTCGCGAGCCCCACGTGCGGGCTGCTGTTGATGCCCGCCGAGCCCCAGGTGGATTTGCCGGGCGCGGCCTTTAGCCTGAATTTTGCATAAAGAGGGCAAAGAACACCGTAAGTGATTGGTACAATGTGAGTTATCGAGAAACACATTCGTCAACACCAACAGGTCTTTGCCCTCATGGATTCTACGCCAGAACAACTGCGGTTTGCTTCGATTCCGGG
>CAMBGJ010000454.1 GCA_945865805.1 Bordetella parapertussis | reverse complement strand
TCCGGGAGAGGGGCGGGGGTGAGGGAAGGAAGCACCGTGCTTCATGTTTGTCACGAAGTTTCGTAATCCTCAATAAGTAGTTCTATTTCAGACACTTGAAGACCTTCACCGCAGAGGCGCAAAGGCGCAGAGGTTTCGCAGAGAAATGCTTTCCACTGCGGGGGTTCTCCGCGCCTTCGCACCTCTGCGGTGAGGCTGTACACCGGCATACCTGTCCAGGGTATTTTTCCTTGATGCCTTAGCGCAGGTTTTCCACCGCAATACCCGCGCTCTTGATCACCTTGCGCCAACGGTCTTCTTCCGAGCGGATCATCTCGCCCAGCCCTTCCGGCGTGCTGGTGGCGGCCTCGATACCTTGAATCAAAATACGCTGTGCGAATTCCGCCTGCCCCAGCACTTTGTTGAGATCGGCATTGACACGCAGCACGATGTCGCGCGGCGTACGTGCTGGCGCGAGCAAGCCATACCAGGTGGTGTTGTTAAACCCCGGCAGCGTCTCCGCAACGGTGGGCACATCAGGCGCGGCGCGCGTTCGCGTCGGGTGCCCCACGGCGATGGCGCGCAGTCGTCCGGTTTTAACGTGCGGCAGCACCTGCGGAATGGCCGAGAACATGTATTGTATTTGGCCGCCCAGAAGATCGGTCAACGCAAGCCCGCCGCCTTTATACGGCACATGCACCGTGCGCAAACCAGCCATGATGTCCAGCATCTCACCGCCCAGATGATTCGGCGTGCCCGTGCCGGACGAAGCGTAGTTAAGCTTGCCGGGCTGCTTTTTCGCGTAGTCGATAAAACCCTGCACGCTAGTCGCCGCAATCGACGCGTGCAGCGTCAACAGATACGGTGCGTAAACGATCAACCCGATCGGCGCGAAATCGCGGCGTGGATCGTAAGCCAGCTTGGTACCCAGCGCGGGTGAAATCGATAGCCCCGTGGATGTGCCCAGCAGCAGCGTATAGCCATCGGGGACGGCATTGGCGGCCAGACCGTGGCCGATGAGACTGCCCGCGCCGCCACGGTTGTCGATCACCAGTTGCTGACCCCAGAGTTCCGCCAGGCGTGGCGCAATCTCGCGCGCGGTGTAGTCGGTGGAACCACCCGGCGGGTACGGCACGATAAAACGAATCGGTTTCGTTGGGTATTTCTGTTGCGCCTGCACGCTGCCTGCGGCGATCAACCCAAGGATCACAACCATCAACCCGCGTGATTTGTGCATTTCAACTCCCACAATTATTGCTTGGCGAAATAACGATAGCGATTAACCCACACGCCGCAGGGCGTCAATAAGCCTGTCCTGAGCTTGTCGAAGGACGAAGCGCATTGCGCCTTACGAGGCAGGATGCAAATCATCGCAATAAAGCGCAATCGATTATCGACGTAAGTATGTGTTTTATTTGATAATTTTAACCTATCTTACGCGTAGACAGCAACCCTGTCATCCCCGCGAAAGCGGGAATGACAGGTGTTGATTTTCTATTCCTTTCAACAACGTACCCATTCAAACCAGCCGCCTCTACAACGCAAAATTCAACGCCGCCACGTCCTTCACATTCTCCACATCCGACAACTGAAAAAACAGCCGCTCCGCCCTCGGCCGGTTGCAATGCGCCGTGAGCCGCAAAAATTTCGCCAGCAATTCGCCACGTTTTAACGGCATGCTGGGCGTGCCTTTGAAGTTGTCGCCTTCGGCGGTAAGTGTCTGGCCGTTTTTCAGATGCAGAGTCGCGCGCGTGGCCATGGCCACCGGTCTGGTGGCGTTGGGCATGGCTACCATCGTCAGCGATTTCGCCAGTGCGCGTATACGTGGATCGTTGACGTTTTTGTCGCAGAACACCCACGGGTCGGTGGGATCGACAAATAGCGCCAGCGCCGCGCAAAACGGCACACTGTATTGCGCCATGGCCAAATCGACAGGCTCGGGGATGTTATGGTGACTCCGTGTTTTTTCGTTGACCGCCAGTGTGATGCGCGCCACGTCGTCGCCAGTAAAGTTGTGCCGCGCCTTGAGGTCGCGCATCAGGTCGAGCATCAGTGTCACCGGCACCTGTGCATTTGAATGGCAGGCGAAACGCTTGAACTTGGCTTTCATCGTGTGCCACGTTTGGCCCAGGTCTCGCGTCATCAGTTCCGGTGCGGCATCGCGGCAGAAGGTGTTGAGCGAACCGTATTGGCCTTCCAGCACTTCCGTCGGCCCGGTGTAGCCCTCGCGCGCGAGTGCGGCCGCCATGAATCCGCCTTCGGCCGCGCGCCCCAGATGCAGGCGCTTCACCAGCCCGCCACTTTTTGCAAACTCCATCAGGCCCGAACTCATTGACCCCGCAATGCCAAACGCGTTCGCCATTTGATCCGCACTCTCGTTAAAGAGTTTCGCTGACACGCACGCGGCGCCATATACGCCCATCACGCCGGGCGCGTGAAATCCGAGTTTCTCCGGCGTGAGCCGCGTCGCCTGCCCGATACGGTAAAGCACTTCAAAACCGGCGACGAAAGCCGTGACCAAATCTTTGCCGCTGAGTTTTCGGCCCTGCGCAATCGCGAGGCCCGGCACGGCGAGCGCCGCGCCCGGATGCATGCCGACGCTTGGCTCGCAAAGCGCATCCAGCTCAAAGGCGTGCGACGCCGCGCCGTTGGCGAGGCACGCAAACGGCGCGCGCAATTTGATGCTGGTGCCTATCACATTCGATCCGCCCTCGGCACTGTTGCGTTTGGCGTAATCGATCACCGTCTGCGTCCATGGCATTTGCGCGCCCAGCACGCACGCACCCACGGTGTCGATCAGGCAGTCCTTGGCGCGCTCCACGGCCTCTGGAGGGATTTGTTCAAACGTAAGGCCGCTGGCGAATTGCGCAAGCGTCTGGCTGGCGGTGGGCATGGTGTTCCTTCAGGGCAATTGCATCAAATAGCCACCATCCCAAGTAATTGCTCACGATAAGAATCGCTGGTTGATGCGACCAAGCGTCGCGTCTTGATTCCGCCCTTGCGGGACTTATCCAGACGCAGAATATTGAGCACCATGCGACGCACGGCGGC
>CAMBGJ010000453.1 GCA_945865805.1 Bordetella parapertussis | reverse complement strand
GGTGCGTCCGCTGTGGCATAAAAGGCGGGAAATACCCGTAAAAGGAGCGAGTTTCGAGCGAAATCTTGCCAAAAACCAACATAACATGACGCAAGCATCACGAATTTGGCGGCCCTGCTTTTGCAAACCAATTATTAGAGGTCCCCTACTGTAAGTAATTGTTTTTGTTTTTATAGCAGAGCTTGATGTGTATCGCACTCCCCTCGCGTCGTTCCAGCGAAGGCTGGAACCCAGGCCGTCAGCCTATGCGAAGCAACTGAAATCTGGTTCTGCGGATCGGCTACCACCTGGATTCCAGCCTGCGCTGGAATGACGGGTTGGGAAATTTAAATGGCTTATCACCCCGGCAACCGAATATAAGCAAACCCCTCCCCGCCCGGCACCACCGCCACCCCGTGTCCATGATCATGCCCTTCATGCGCATGATCGTGTCCGCAGGAGGCATGAAGTTTCGCGGCGAAGATACTGGCGGTTTCCTCTATGGCAGTTTGCGGGCCGACGGCGCGCACGTGGCTCGCGCGGCAGTGCAGGCATTTCATCTGGCCGAGGCCCGTGAGGCCGGGGCCCAGATCGTCGGGCGCGGCCCATTTGATGCGGATTTTCTTGCCGCAGCCGGGGCAGTTGGCTGAAGGGGGGAACAGCGGTTCGGGCTTACTCATGGCGATTCTTTCAGGGTTCGGCATTCAGGGTCGTGATTATGCGCGAAATCGTGCGTGTGATGACGTTACAATCTGTCTGCGGCAT
The DNA here is from genome assembly GCA_945865805.1 of Bordetella parapertussis. Taxonomy (GTDB): domain Bacteria; phylum Pseudomonadota; class Gammaproteobacteria; order Burkholderiales; family SG8-41; genus UBA5216. The sequence continues at coordinate 2,356 of CAMBGJ010000453.1, read as the reverse complement.
GAGGCCGTGCCGGGCGCTAGAGGGTGTGATTGTAAGTATTTGTTTTTATTAAATATTTTCTGCGAGAAGGCATGCCTTATGGATGGCCAGTCTACGCGTACAGCCGCTGTCGCAATCGCCTTGTTCTTTGTGGGTGCTCCCGCCATCGCGCAAAAAAAGAGCGCACCAGCGAGCTACCCCAACCGCCCCATCCGCGTGATTGTGCCATTTGCACCTGGCGGCGGCACCGACGTGTTGGCGCGCGTGTTGACGCAGAGGGTGGCGGAATCAATCAACGCATCGATCGTGATCGATAATCGCGGTGGCAGTGGCGGCATCATCGGTTGCGAGATCGCTGCTAAAGCCGCGCCGGATGGTTACGCGCTGGAGTTCGACACTGCGAGTTACACCACGCGCGCGGCGCTCTACAGTCTGCCGTTTAATCCGATCACCGATATTTCGGCGGTGACGCAGGCGTTTACCTCGGGCTATGTGCTGGTGCTGCCGGCGGGCAATGGCGTGCCCGTCAAGAGCCTCAAGGAGTTGATCGCTTATGCGTCCGCCCATCCGGGCAAACTGAATTATGGTTCCAGCGGCATCGGCAGTTTTTTGCACCTGGGCACGGTGCTGTTTCTTGGCACCAGTAACCTCAAGATGAATCACGTGCCGTATAAAGGCGCGGCTCCGGCGCTGAACGATCTGATGGGTGGGCAGATTCAATTCATGCTGGGCAGTCTGACGGTGGCGGGGCCGCTGGTGAAGGCGAACCGCCTGCGCGGCCTGGGCGTGACCACCTTGAAACGCTGGCCGGAGTTTCCCGATTTGCCGGCGGTCGCCGAGACGCTGCCTGGCTACGAAGCGGCCGTATGGTACGGTCTTTGGGGGCCGAAAAATCTGCCCAAGACAGTCGTCACGCTGTGGCACAAGGAAATCTCCCGTACCCTGAACCTGCCGGAGTTAAAGGCGCGCTGGGCCGCCGAGGGCGTTGATACGGTGGGCAGCACGCCGGATGTGTTTTTACAAGTGATCAAGAGCGACATTGCGAAATGGACACAGGTGGCGAGTCAGGCGAATCTGCGCCTAAAGGGGCAGGGGGCGGATTGACGATGCAGGCCGAGCGTTATACGGCGATGATGCGGGTGGCACAGGTGCCGCGCGCCGCCTTTTAAAAGATGAATAAAAACAAATACTTACAAGATGACGCGGTAGGGCTGATTTTGTTCGCCCACGGTTCGCGCAACCCCGCATGGCGCAAGCCCTTTGACCGCTTGCTGAAAAGCATCCGGCGGCGCGGCGAACGTCATGCGGTGCTGGCGTTTGGTGAATTCATGCAGCCGAGTTTGACTGAGGTCGCGCAAACGCTGGCGGCAGCGGGCGTGAAAAAAGCCGTGATCGTGCCGCTGTTTCTCGGCGGCGGGCTGCATGTGCGCGGCGATCTGCCCAGGCTCGCCGCCGAGGCGCGCGCGGCGAGCGGCACCAAACTGCGCGTGGCCAAAGCGATCGGCGAAGACGCCGGCGTGCTTGAAGCCATCGCGGATTACAGCACCGCCGCGACGCGCGAGCGCGTTACTTCAGCGCGCCGAAAACCTTCTTGACGATATCGCTGGTGGCGCCCAGCGGATTGCTGCGAAAGGCTTTCTCCTGCTCGCCGATCATCAGGTAAAGGCCATCGAGCGATTTTTGCGTGACGTAGTCTTCGATGGTGGATTGATCTTTCTGGATGAGGCCGTAGGATGAAGCCTGTCCGGCGAGCGAGTTGTATTGTTGCGCGAGGCCCACGCGCTCGGTGGATTTTTTGACGATGGGCAAAAAGCGTTGCGTGAGTTGCGCGCTGGTGTTGCGGCGAAAATAATCCGTCACCGAGGTTTGCCCGCCGGAGAGGATACCCTTGGCGTCCTGCAGCGTCATTTTTTTCGCCGCGTCGATCAGCAGCGTTTTGGCTTCGGGCACGGCGGCTTCGGCCGCGCGATTCATCGCCAGCACCAGATCGTCTGCCTGTTTTTTCATGCCGAAGGTGCGCATCGCGCCTTCGACTTTGGCGAGCGCCGGGGGCATGGGGATTCTCACCTGAGCATTGCCGTAAAAGCCGTTCTCGACACCGAGTTTCGAAACGGCGGCCGCAGCACCATCGGTCAACGCCTGACGCAGACCGCTGGCGGCATCGGTGTTGCTGATGCCCGCAAGCTGCGCGTGCGCCAAGGATGTAATGACAGCCAACACAAAAATACTCAGAATACGCCACATATGTCTGTCCTCTTCAAAGTAGGCTCCGCGTCGCCGGGCAGGTTGCGCAATCCTATGCTGCTGGCAACGCTGGCGGCAACTGTTTTCGCGCTATTGGTGGCGTGCGCGCCCGTATTCGAGAAAAAAACCGCAC
>CAMBGJ010000452.1 GCA_945865805.1 Bordetella parapertussis | reverse complement strand
AAACTACACAGCTTTGCGAAAAAGTACAAGCCTTTGACCTTTCTCATAACTATTTCATTCTTATAGGGTTTTGATGCAATTGCCCTGGCAAGGAACCATGCCCTACTGTCCGGCTCAAAGAATGTGTTAAAAGTTTGCTACTTTCAGTGGTATCTAGCGACGCATCTACGCATCAACGCAACACCGAGGCAATCGTGGCGAACAGCGGCAATCCCATTGCATTGGACTCCGACAGCGCGATTTACAAAACGCTGCTGGAATCCACCAAAGCCATTCCGTGGAAATTCGATTGGGCCAGCGGTCAGTTCACTTATATCGGCCCGCAGATTGAAAACCTGCTGGGTTGGCCACCGTCGAGCTGGAAAAGCGCCGACGACTGGCTGAGCAGGGTTCACCCTGACCACCGCGCCCTCGCCATCAACTTCGGCATCGCCCAGGCAAAAGCGGGCGTCGATCACGAAGTCGATTATCGCCTGCTCGACAAGTACGGCAACTATGTGTGGATACGCGGCGTGGTGCACGTGGTGCGCAGCCCCACAGGTGAAATCGAATCGCTGATCGGCTTCATGATCGATATCAGCGAGCGCAAGAAAAACGAGGAAGAACTGGCGCGGCTGAGTAAAAATCTCGAAACGCTGTCGTTCAAGGATGATCTTACCGGCGTCGCCAACCGGCGCCAGTTCAATATTGTGTTCCACAAGGAATGGGCGCGCGGACGGCGCAGCCTGAGCCCGTTGTCGCTGGTCATGCTCGACATCGATTTTTTCAAGCAATACAACGATCACTACGGCCACGTGCAGGGCGACGACTGTCTGCGGCGTGTGGGCTTGGCGTTGAGCTCCGCGCCGGTGCGTTCGAGCGATCTGATCGCGCGTTATGGCGGCGAAGAATTTGCCTTGTTACTGCCAGACACCAGCCTGGAATCCGCGCGGCAGGTGGCGGAAAAATGCCGCAGCCTGATTGTGCGTCAGCAGATTCCCCATGAAAAATCATCCATCAGCAACGTCGTCACGGTGAGCCTCGGCGTCGCCACCACCATCCCGTCCTCCGACAATTCACCGCTGGGGTTTATCGATCAGGTCGATAAACTGCTGTATCAAGCCAAACAAAACGGTCGCAACCGCGTGGTATCCGCGACATAATCCGCGTTATTTTCCGCGTTATTTTTTCAGCAGCACGCGCCAGCGCGAGATTTCCGACTGTAAGAACTTGCCGAACTCTTCGGGCGTGCTGTGTTTGGCCACCAGCCCCATGTCGGCGAAACGCTTGCGGATATCCGGCAGCGCCAGTGCGGCACCGATTTCAGCGTTGAGCTTTAGCACCACCGCGCGCGGCGTGCCGGCCGGCGCGAACACGCCGCCCCAACTGGCGAAATCGTAACCCGGCAGCACCTCTGCCGCTGCAGGCACATCGGGAAACGACGGATTGCGCTGCGGCGTGCTCACCGCCAGCGCGCGCAGCAGCCCGCCACGTATGTGCGGTGACGCAGCCGCCAGCGGATCGATCATGAAGGTGATGCGGTTGGCGATCAGATCGGGGTGCGCGGGCGTGCTGCCCTTGTATTACACCTCGGTCATGCCCGGCAGGCCGCCCGCGCCCTGCACCATCAGCAGTGTCGCCAATTGATGTGGGCTGCCGGTGCCGGTAGCGCCGTAGGTGATTTTGCCGGGATTGGCCTTGATGTATTTGATCAGCTCCGACAACGTTTTCACCGGCGACTGCGCACTGACGGCAAACACATAAGGCGTGATGTGCGTCATCGACACCGCCGCGAAGTCCTTGACGGCATCGTAGGGCAGGTCTGCGACCGTGACCGGGTTGATCGACATGTTCGCCGCTGCCTGCAACAGGGTGTAACCGTCGGGATCGGCCTTGGCCACGATGTGCGAGCCGATGATTTGGGAGGCACCGACGCGATTGTCCACCACCACCTGTTTGCCCAGCGCCTGCGTGAGTTTGTCACCCAAGAGGCGCGCCACGATATCGCTCGGCCCGCCGGTGGGCGAAGGAACGATCACGCGGATGTTTTTGACCGGGTAGGCGGTCTGGCTCTGCGCGGCCAACGGTATCAATGCCACAGCACATGCCACGATTGCGATCAACAGACGGCGCATCAGCAATTCTCCTCGAACCAGGTTGTCCTCCGCTAGAATACAGGCGATTGGCGGCTGCAACAATGGCGGCACATGCCCATGCAATAAATCGCACACCATCAACGAGGAACGACTATGTCCGCTGCTTCGATCTACAGACATTTTGCGCGCGGTATTGCCGTGGGCTGCGCCTTGACGGCAAGCCCTGCCGGGGCCGCCGACCTTGCGGCGACCTACCCCAGCCGCCCCATACGCATCATCACACCCGCGCAGCCGGGCGGCACCACCGACTATCTCGCGCGGCTGCTCGCCACGCGGCTGACCGAAGTGTGGAAGCAACAGGCCATCGTCGACAATCGCGGCAGCGCCTCGGGTGTCAACGCCGCCGAAATCACCAAGCATGCAGCGCCGGACGGCCATACGCTGATTTTGCTGTATCACCAGCACGTGGTGAACGCGGCGATTATTCCCAGCCTGCCGTACCACGCGGTCAACGATTTCACGCCGATCTCGCAAATGACTGCAGCGGGCACGCTGTTGGTGGTTCACCCGTCGCATCCGTCAAAATCGCTGACGGAATTCGTCGACTGGTGCAAAACCACCAAAGAGGCCATCAACTTCGGCTCCGCCGGCATTGGCAGCGGCGGCCATCTCGCGGGTGAACTGCTCAAATTGATGACGGGTGCGAAAGCGCAGCACATACCGTACAAAGGCACCGGCCCGGCGATGATCGACATCATCGCTGGCCACTACCATTTCACTTTTTCCTCGCCCGCCACGGCGCAATCGCAGGTGCGCGCCGGCAAGCTTCGCGCGATCGCGGTTTCCGCGCCCAAACGGTTAGCCGCGCTGCCGGACATACCCGCGATGAACGAGGCGTTGCCGGGGTTTGAGGGCGCCAGCACAAACTGGCAAGTAGTAGTTGGTGGAAGTCCAATACGAGGAAGAAATGGCGAATCACCTTGGCCCCGAGTCATGCGTACTCTCATCGCGAGGTGGGATGCGAAGCGTTGACAGGGGAAACCGGCAGGCC
>CAMBGJ010000451.1 GCA_945865805.1 Bordetella parapertussis | reverse complement strand
ATCATGAACGACGGTCAGCGTAAGTTCTACGAAGAAAATCTCGAGTGCGATTTTTCCTTTGAGATTCCCAACCTCGCGCGTTTTCGAGTCAATGCGTTCAACCAGAACCGTGGCGCGGGCGGCGTGTTTCGTACCATTCCGTCGAAAATTTTGTCGCTGGAAGATCTCAAAGCGCCCAAAGTGTTCACTGAGATCGCCAATCAGCCGCGCGGCGTGGTGCTGGTGACCGGCCCCACGGGATCGGGCAAATCCACCACGCTGGCAGCGATAGTCAACCACATCAACGAAAACGAATACGGCCACATCCTCACGGTGGAAGACCCCATCGAGTTCGTGCACGAATCCAAAAAATGCCTGATCAACCAGCGCGAAGTCGGCCCGCATACGCTGTCATTCAACAACGCCCTGCGTTCGGCCTTGCGTGAGGACCCGGACATCATTCTGGTGGGCGAACTGCGCGATCTGGAGACCATACGCCTGGCGATGTCGGCGGCGGAAACCGGCCACCTGGTGTTCGGCACGTTGCACACCAGCTCAGCGGCCAAGACCATCGACCGTATCATCGACGTGTTCCCCGCCGAAGAAAAGGAAATGATGCGCGCCATGTTGTCAGAGTCGCTACGCGCGGTGATTTCGCAGACATTGCTCAAGACCAAGGACGGTTCCGGTCGCGTCGCCGCGCATGAAATCATGGTCGGCACGCCGGCCATCCGCAACCTGATCCGCGAGGCGAAAGTCGCGCAGATGTATTCGGCGATCCAGACCGGCGCGCAGCTTGGCATGCAGACGCTGGATCAGAATCTGCAGGATCTGGTCAAACGCAACGTGATCAGCAAGGAAGAAGCGCGCAACAAGGCCGCGAATAAAGACAACTTCAACTGATTTTCACCTAATGTAGTAACCCGCACGGCTTCAGGAGAACACGCGATGGATAGAGATACCGGCGTTAAATTCATGCACGATTTGCTGCGGGCGATGGTCTCCAAGAAAGCGTCCGATCTGTTCATCACAGCGGGCTTTCCACCGGCGATCAAGCTCGACGGCAAGATGACACCAGTGGCCAATCAGTCGCTCACGCCGCAGCACACCGCCGATCTTGCGGCGTCGATGATGAACGACAAGCAATCTGCAGAGTTTGAATCCACCAAGGAATGCAACTTCGCCATCAGCCCCGGCAACATCGGGCGCTTTCGCGTCAGCGCGTTTGTGCAGCAGGGGCGCGTGGGTATGGTGCTGCGTACCATCGTGGCGAAGATTCCGAATTTCGATGATCTGGGTTTGCCGTCGGTGCTGAAAGACGTGGTGATGGCCAAGCGCGGGCTGGTGATCATGGTGGGCGGCACCGGTTCGGGTAAATCGACCTCACTGGCTGCGATGGTTGGCCACCGCAATGAGAACAGCTACGGCCATATCATCACCATCGAAGACCCGATCGAGTTTGTGCACGAACATAAAAACTGCGTGATCACGCAGCGCGAAGTCGGCGTCGATACCGAGACCTGGCACGCGGCGCTACGCAATACCCTGCGTCAGGCACCCGATGTGATTCTGATCGGCGAGATACGCGACCGCGAAACCATGGGTTACGCCATCGCCTTCGCCGAAACCGGCCACCTGTGCATGGCTACCTTGCATGCCAACAGCGCCAACCAGGCGCTGGATCGCATCATTAACTTCTTCCCCGAAGAGCGTAAACACCAGTTGCTGATGGATCTGTCGCTCAATATTCGTGCCATTGTGTCGCAGCGCCTGCTGCCCAAGCGCGACGGCAAGGGGCGTGCGGCGGCGGTGGAGATACTGCTTAACTCACCGCTGGTGTCGGACCTGATCTTCAAGGGCGAAGTGCACGAGATCAAGGAGATCATGAAAAAATCGCGTGAACTCGGCATGCAAACCTTCGACCAGCACTTGTTTGAGCTCTACGAAGCCGGGCTGGTGAGTTATGAAGATGCGTTGCGCAACGCTGACTCACTGAATGAGCTGCGGCTCACCATCAAGCTGCAAGGCAAGGAAGCCAAGGGCAAGGATGTGTTGGCTGGTATCGAGCATTTACAGATTACGTGATGCGCGTGCGTTGTCACAAAACAGCCGGCATTCAGTCGGCTTTTTTGTTTTTATAACTGGCGCGCCGTCATTCAACCCGGTGAGATTTCGGGCTTCACTTGCCGCATGCTACCCGCGGCCAACGCGCGTAACCCGCACCCCAGGCGTCAATAAGCCTATCCTGAGCTTGTCGAAGGGTGCAGCGCATCGCTCTTCGGTTAATGCGCCCTACACGCACTATTTTAAGTAATCCTCTTGATATCGTGTCCGACCCTATAGTTCGCGCAGGAGGCGTTACGCTCGGCTCGCGCAGATGCCGAGTCCGGGGGGCGGTCGCGGTGCCGGTGTTTTTGTGTAAATTATTCAATGAAAACATAGTGTTGCATTGGGTTTACCTTGTAGGGCGTCAATAAGCGTAGCGCATTGCGCCGCACGGGGTTCTGCCAAACGACATTCGGCGCAATGCGCTACGCTTATTGGCTCCCTACGGAGATTGCGCGATACGCGCGTTGACCACTATATGGCGGATTTTTTACAAAAACCACGAAAATGGGTTCTTTTGGACTATTGCGGGGGGGGTGAGTTCGCGTAGCCTTTCCCCTATGCCTAGGTACACGGCATATTTGAACGGCAAACAGGCGGACGGTAGCCATCCAGCGTTAAATCTTAAAGGAGAATCAAGATGAAAAGCATCAAAACGTATCTCGTGGCATTACCCTTGTTGTTTGGGTTTTTGTTAACCGCACCGGTTCAAGCTGCGGCGATTAACTGGACACTGAGCGGCGTAACTTTTGACGATGGCGGTACCGCCGGCGGTATCTTCAGCACCGATTCAGGAACAGGCGGCTTGTTATCGTGGGATATTACGACCACGACCGGCAGTACCCTAAGTGGATTCCACTATGACGGCACAACTTCCGTTTCGTTCGGTAATTTATCCGGGGGAAACAGTTTTATCGTGGCAGAGAATAATACCACCTGGTATTTCAATTTTTCGTTTGTCAATCCTCTGATGTTAACGGGGTAGTAAACGCGCGTCATTTTGAGGCGCGTAGTTTTGGGGGTGGATGCGCGGTTTAGCGAACGGACAAGGGAGCGGTGCGCGACGTGTTCGTCACGCG
>CAMBGJ010000450.1 GCA_945865805.1 Bordetella parapertussis | reverse complement strand
CGTTTGTTTTTACCGAAACCGGCGAAATTGCTGTTCTCGCCTTAGCCCGGACACGTCCGGTCAGTCGAGAATAGGCCACCCATCCCTCCCAATCACCGTCCAACCTGCCGCCACCCTCCGACTTAATGGGTAGGGTAGACTACGCTTGTTGTTCTCAAATGCAGCGATTTCAATTCCACATGATGTCAAACGCTTGAGAGCGGATTGTTTATGCAACATTCGGGTTAGGCTATTTCTTCAATTTCCCCACCAACGCCGCCAACGCAATCCCGCTCACCAGCGCCAGCGGCTTGCCCGCGATAAATTCCCGCGCTTTGGGCGATACGTTTCCAGCAGCAATGCAAATCCCGTTATGCGCTTCGGCGCTGGCCACGGCGCGCGCGAGTTCTTCCAGCGGCCCGGCGCCGAGTTGATTCACCTTCCAGCGGCGGCATTGCAGGAGGGTTACGCGACTGCCTTGCGTGAGCGTGTAGTCGTAGGCGGATTTGTTGACGGCTTCGACCGTGTAGCCTTGCTTGCGGTAGACCTCGGTGATGAGGGCGCTGAATTGATCCCAGCTCAAATCGCGCAGCGCGGCGAGGCGCTCATCAACCTGGCTGGGCGAGACGGTGAGCATCTGGCGGTAGGCCACATACGCGCAGATCAGCAAAAACGGCAGTGCGACAAACGGCGCCACCGGGGGAAACGCCAGTTGCGCGATGCCGAACAGCGCGCCGCCCACCAGCGCGGAAATCCACCACGGTTGTTCGAGTAGCAGGGAAAAGAGGGTGCGAGGTTGTTGTGCCATAGGAGGCGTATTGTATCGACAGGGGGCGGCGCACGCGCAATAATTCGTCTGGGGCACAACACGGACGGAGAAAAAAATGCGCGCACCAGGGATAGTACTGACATGCACTTTGCTGGGATCAACGTCTGCGGTGCATGCGCAGCCGACGGGCGACGCGGCGTTTCCGTCGAAGCTGGTGCGTCTGGTGATTCCGTTCGCGGTAGGCGGCAGCGCGGATGCCAGCGCGCGCATTATCGCGCCGTATCTTACCGAGCGCTGGAAGCAGCAGGTGATCATCGATCCGCGTCCCGGTGCGGCGACGGTGCTGGGCACGGATATCGTGGCGAAAAGCGCGCCTGACGGCTACACGCTGATGGTCAACTCCACGCAGTTCACGCAGAGCCCCGCGCTGATGGCGAAGTTGCCGTACGACCCGGTTAACGATCTGATTCCCATCACGCGCATCATGCGCACGCCGCAGGTGATCGTGGCGCATCCTTCGCTGCCGGTGAAGAATATCCGCGAGCTGGTAACATTGGCGCGCGCGCGGCCCAGTCAGATCAACATGGCCAACGCGGGCAATTCGCTGCCGACGTTCTTTTTTAACATCCTCGCCAAGGTCAAGATCGAAACCATTCCTTACAAAGGGGCGGGGCCAATGATGGTGGATGTGATCGGCGGGCATGTGCCGCTCGCCATCGGGGCGGTGAGTTCGGTGCAGGCCGCGGTGAGAACCGGGCGCGTGTCCATGCTGGGCGTGACCTCGCGTTCAGCGGCGTTTCCCGAGGTGCCGGTGATCTCGGTGGATGTGCCCGGTTACGACGTGGATACCTGGTTTGGCATGTTCGCGCCGCGCGGCATGCCGCGTGAGCTGGTGACGCGCATACGCGACGATGTGGCCGCAGTATTGCAGATCGCCGAAGTGCGCAAGCGCCTGCTGGATATCGGTGGCGAACCCAGCGGCGAATCGGCCGACGAGTTCGCCGCGCAGGTGCGCAGCGAAATCACACGCTGGAAGGACGTGGCGAAAACCGCGGGGATCAAACCGCAATGAGTGATAAGCCGTTATCCGGCCCATTGACGGGCATCAAGGTGATCGAACTCGGCACGCTGATCGCCGGCCCGTTTTGTGCGCGCATGCTCGCCGAGTTCGGCGCAGAAGTGATCAAAATCGAGTCGCCCGAGGGCGGCGATCAATTGCGGCAATGGCGCAAGATGTACGAAGGCACCTCGCTGTGGTGGTACGTGCAGGCGCGCAACAAAAAATCGGTGACGTTGAATCTGCGCGCGCCGGAAGGCCAGCAAATCGTGCGTGAACTCGCGCGTGACGCCGATATCTTGGTGGAAAATTTTCGCCCCGGCCAGTTGGAGAAATGGAACATTGGCTGGGACACGCTGTCCGCGATTAATCCCAAACTCATCATGGTGCGGCTGTCGGGTTACGGTCAGGATGGACCGTACCGTGATCGACCGGGTTTTGGCGTGGTGGCCGAGGCGATGAGCGGCATGCGTTATGTCACTGGTTACCCGGAGCAGCCGCCTGTGCGCATGGGTATTTCCATCGGCGACGGCATAGCCGCGCTGCACGGCGTGATCGGCGCGATGATGGCGCTGCATCACCGCACCGCGAATGGCGGCAAGGGGCAGATCGTCGATGTGGCGCTGTACGAATCGGTGTTTAACATGATGGAAAGTTTTATCCCGGAGTTCGACGTGCTGGGCTTCAAGCGCGAGCGTGCGGGCAACGCACTGCCGGGCATTACGCCGTCGAACACCTATGTCACGCGCAACGGCAAATACGTGATTATTGGTGCCAACAACGATGCGATTTTCAAACGCATGATGCTGTGTGCTGGGCGGCCCGATCTGGCCAATGATGCGGGGCTGGCCACCAACGCGGGCCGCGTGCCGCGCACGGCGGAGCTGGATACAGGCATCGGCGACTGGACAGCGCAACACGACATGGCGGATGTGTTGAAGGCGCTGGACGCCGCGGAAATCCCCGCTGGCCGCGTGTATGACCCGGAAGATATCGTCAACGATATGCACTACAAAGCGCGCAAAATGATCGAGCAATGGACGCTGCCCGACGGCAAGTCCATGCGCATACCGGCGGTGATTCCCAAGCTGACGGAAACCCCCGGCGGCACGCGCTGGATCGGGCCGAAGCTGGGTGAGCATACGGCCGAGGTGCTGGCGGGGCTGGGTTATAGTGATGCGCGGTTGGAGGAGTTGCGGGGGAAGAAGGTGATTTGAGGGCGCCAGCACAAACTGGCAAGTAGTAGTTGGTGGAAGTCCAATACGAGGAAGAAATGGCGAATCACCTTGGCCCCGAGTCATGCGTACTCTCATCGCGAGGTGGGATGCGAAGCGTTGACAGGGGAAACCGGCAGGCCAGCCATCGA
>CAMBGJ010000449.1 GCA_945865805.1 Bordetella parapertussis | reverse complement strand
TGCTCTTGCGTACTTTCTCATGCACGCCATTCAGACTGGGGCGAAACGCTTCCCAGTCTATCTGTTCGTTCAGGCCTACCAGCGGGTCACCCATCTCGGTAAGCTTGGCGCTGCGCTCATGAATGTCGAAAAAGCTCGGTTGAAGGCGCATGGGCATTTTGCTTTGGCTTCGTCTCGGTGATTTAACCTTACAACGTACATACCCGCCCAACGTTTACAATATGCCTAGAAATTAAGCTATTTTTAGAGGTGCCCTAAATAGAGGCTTTTTCTGATTATAAGCGGATACTTAAAAGTTAATCAATTAAATCAAATAGATACATAAATATCGCTGACAAAAATCCATCTGACTTAAGCCACCGCTGAAGCATTCGCCGCCGCCCACTGCTGCCAGCGCCAGGTGTCGGCACACATCCCGTCGATGCCCAATTGCGTGCGCCAGCCGAGCAACTGATGCGCCAACGACGGATCGGCAAAGTATTCCGCCAAGTCCCCCGGACGGCGCGGGGCAATACGATAAGGCACAGGCTTACCGCAGGCCGCGCCAAACGCGCGCACCATTTCCAGCACGCTATACCCGCGACCCGCACCCAAATTCACCGTCACCACCCCTGCCTGCTGACTCACCGCCCTCAACGCCGCGAGATGGCCTCGCGCCAGATCAACCACATGAATGTAGTCACGCACGCCGGTACCGTCGACCGTCGGATAATCGTTGCCGTAAACAGACAGCTCTTTTAACTTGCCCGAAGCCACCTGCGGCATTTACGGCATCAGATTGTTCGGGATGCCATTCGGATCTTCGCCGATCATGCCCGAAGCGTGCGCACCCACCGGATTGAAATAACGCAGCAGCGCCACGCGCCAGGCCGCATCGCCCTTAGCTACATCGCGCACACGTCCTCGACCATCATTTTCGAGCGGCCATAGGGATTCACCGGCGACAGCGGAAAATCCTCGCGAAATTGCACCGAAGGCGGCTCGCCGTAAACGGTCGCCGAAGACGAGAACACCACAGTCTTGATGCCCGCCTCGTGCATACATTCGAACAACGCGACGCTGCCCGACACGTTATTGTCAAAATACAGCAGCGGTTTAGCCACGGATTCGCCCACCGCCTTCAGGCCCGCGAAATGCATCACCGCGTCAAACGACTGTGCTGAAAAAAGCTGCCGCAACGCAGCGCGATCACGAATATCCATTTGCGCAAAACCAGGCCGCCGACCTGCGATACGCTCGATACGGTCCAGCACCGACAACTTGCTGTTGCACAGGTTGTCGATAATAAAAACATCCTGGCCCGCCGCCAGTAACTCAACCACGGCATGCGAGCCGATGTATCCGACGCCGCCGGTAACGAGTATTCGTGCCATCAGATCAAACCCACGGTGCGCCGCAAAGCCAGCCAGTGAAAAATCATAAGTATTTGTTTTTATTGAATAATTTTAGAAAGGCACAATTCGAGGCAAGCCTCCCACGACGGCATCTGCAAGCCGAATTGCGATGCCAATCTTTCGCCCGCGAGGCGCGAGTTGGCGGGCCGCTGCGCCGGCAATGGGTACTCGGCAGCCGTAATCGGCACCACGTTACGGCACTTGATAGCGGCGCCGCGCGCGCGCGCGGATGCAACGATTGCGCTGGCAAAGCCATGCCAACTGGTTTCGCCTGCCGCTGTCAGGTGATAAGTCGCGCTTTCAAAGCCGCCACCCTTGCGTTGCGCCAGCGCCTGCTGAACGGCAAACGCGGTGCTGTCGGCAATCAATCGCGCCCAAGTCGGCGCACCGATTTGATCCGCCACCACGCGCAGCTCCTCGCGCTCACTCGCCAGCCGCAGCATGGTTTTAACAAAATTTTTTCCGCGCGCCGCGTACACCCAACTGGTGCGAAAAATCAAATGATCGGCACCCGATGCACGCACGGCTTCTTCGCCTGCGAGCTTGCTGCTGCCGTAAACACTGCGCGGCGCCGTGGCGTCGGCTTCGGTATAAGCCCCCGCCTTGGTTCCATCGAACACATAGTCAGTCGAGTAATGGACGAATAACGCACCGTGGCGACGCGCCGCCTGCGCGAGCACGCCTGGTGCCCGTGCGTTCACCGCCATGGCCAAATCCACGTCTTTTTCGGCCTGATCGACTGCCGTGTAGGCAGCCGCATTAACAATCACGTCCGGCTTCGCGGCGTCAGCTAACACCGTCAGACTGTCTTCACGCGACAAATCACACTCAGCCCGCCCCGGCGTGATCACCACGCCCAAGGGCAGCAACGTACGCGCCAACTCCCAGCCAACCTGCCCGCTTACACCCGTCAGTAAAATACGCAGCTTACTCACCGCACACCACCATCACGGAAACGTTTCGGTACTGGAAAACGCCGCGCCCTGCGCATCCTTGCCGGACAAGGCAGGCGTAAAGTCGATGGGCCATTTGATACCGATCTGCGGATCATCCCAGCGAATGCAACGCTCGTGTTCGGGCGCCCAGTAGTCGGTAGTCTTATAGAGAAAGTCGGCCGTCTCCGACAGCACGACAAAACCATGCGCGAAGCCCGGCGGTATCCACAACTGGCGCTTGTTTTCGGCCGACAGCACCACACCGGCCCACTTGCCGAATGTCGGCGACGAGCGGCGTATATCCACCGCCACGTCAAATACCTCGCCAGCGCTCACCCGTACCAGCTTGCCTTGCGGCTGACGAATCTGGTAATGCAGGCCACGCAAAACACCCCTGGCAGAGCGGGAGTGATTGTCCTGCACAAACGGAGGAATGAAACCGGTCAACTCGGAAAAACGCTTCGCGTTGAAGCTTTCAAAGAAAAACCCCCGTGCGTCGCCGAAAACCTTCGGATCGATCAGCAGCACTCCGCCCAGCGAAGTTTGCGTAATTTGCATAGTTTGAAAATCCCTGCGTCGAAGGGCCTTGGCGCCCCACCATTCTTGATTCTGTTGGTTACTGGCCACCGCTACCAGTGCCGCCCCTAATTCAACCCGCTTAACCGTTTACGTTCTGCCGGCGGCACCGCTGCGAGCAACTGTTTAACCCGAATGTTGCACAAACAATCCGATCTCAAGTGTTTGGCATTATGTGGAATTGATTTCACAGCATTTCAGAACGACAAGCGCAGTCTACCCTGCCCATTAAGTCGGAAGGCGGCAGCGGGGTTGAGCGGTGATTGGGAGGG
>CAMBGJ010000448.1 GCA_945865805.1 Bordetella parapertussis | reverse complement strand
CGCCGCATAAGGCACCGAAAGAGGCAGATACGTTAAAAAATCGATGTGAAGAGGGAAAATATCGGGCGATTGCGCATGCCGTGAACAAAAAATGCGCACTGCGCTTCGACGTTTCTCAAAAATTGATTAAATCTGCGTTTCCCTAGCATTGGCACGCGAAGCGGTCGCCGCCGGCGCGGACGTGATTGTGGCGCAGGGCGCGGAGGCGGGCGGCCACGCGGTTGAACGCGCGACTTTTACACTGGTTCCAGAGATTGCCGACTATCTCGCGGGCGCAGCACCGGAAACGGTGCTCGCCGCCGCCGGCGGCATCGCCGATGGGCGCGGGCTCGCGGCAGCCTTGATGCTCGGCGCCGATGGCGTGTTGGTCGGCTCGCGCTTCTGGGCGAGCACTGAAGCGCTCGTGCCGCCGAGCTTCCAGGCGGCGGCGCTTGCTGCTGACGGCGATTCGACGATCCGCACCACGGTCATCGACGCCGCCCGTAGTTTCGACTGGCCGAAGCCGTTCACTGGGCGCGCGATCAAGACGCGTTTCGTCATGGACTGGCACGGGCGCGAAGCGGCGCTCGCGGAGCCTGCCACCCTTGAACGTGAAGAGGCGCGTTACTGGAAAGCCTTCCAGGCCGGCGATGTTGACAATACCGGCGTGTGGATCGGCGAGGCGGTGGGTCTGATCCGTGACGTCACATCGGCCGGCGCAATTCTCCGCCGCATGGTGCGAGAAACGGAGCAGCTATTGGGACGCGCCCCACATGCGCCGACTGGCTCGCCAAAGTAATCGAGTGGTGTGGTTCCCGGATGGGGAAAAGGGTCAACTACATCGCCCAATGTTCCTCCTACCGCAACAAGCGCCCAACAAGCGCCTAGGGTCAGGTCTTTCATCATCACATTCTAACGTTTTTGAAACAATTCAAAGGGGGCAGGCAAGAATTAAATCTACCGCAATGTAAGTATTTGTTTTAATTGAATTTTTTTAAATAGGACAGCCCGCCCCTACCCGCATAGCGTGCCTCCGGATGACCAGTGGGGCGGGAGGTAGTCCGACTCGCGCTCCGCATCACAACCCCGCCATAAACGCCTCAATCAACGGATTGATTTTCTCCGGAAACTCGGTCGGCGGAAAATGCCCCACGCCCGGCAGCTTGATGTATTGCGAACCGGGCACCGCTTCATGAATTTCTTTTTCGTACTCGGGCGGATTGCCGTGATCGTTCATGCCGCGCAGCAGTAGCAGCTTGGGTTTCAATGACGAAATGCGGTCGCGCACGTCGAAGGCATCGATGGTTTTCAGGTCATGGTATTGCGACATCGGCCCGACTTGTTTGTGGCGCTCCATCAAACGATCACGCAGGCCCGGTTCAACAAATTGCATGGCGCGCAGTTGAAACGCCAGCCACTCGCCGTAGGCTTTTTCGTCGCGCGGTTGTTTCGCCGCACGCAGGCGCATCTCGTAGGTATCCGGTGCGCGCGTTTTGGGTTTGGCCGCGACTGTCATGATCACCATGCCCTTGACTTCATCGGGGTAGTCCAGCCCGTATTGCAGGGCAATCGACGCGCCCAGGGTGTAACCGACCAGCACCAGGTCTTTTTTCTTTCCTTGTGCCCATAGCCAGCCGCGCACCCATTCGGTGTAGCGCACCACATCCACGCAGCGCTCGCCTTCGAGATGCCCCGGCAGCGTGGGCGCTACGCTGCCTTTGAAGTGTTTGAGTTGATGCTCGTACGCATCAGCGCAGGCACCCGCGCCGGGGCCGTGAATGAATACCAGTTGCGGCATGTCGATTCCTTCCGTTGGTTTGATAAACGCTATTTCAGCAATCCGGTTTCACGCAGATAGTTCAACACGCCGGGATGTATCAGATCGAGGCTCGGCGCGGCCGCCAGGGTGTTGGCCAGCGTGGATTCCGCCGCCTGTTCGAGCCGCTTGGCGAATGCGCCTTCGCTGTGGTGCAAGGCGCGGGCGAGCTTGTAAGCTGTTTCGTCCGGCAACGACGCGCGTGCCAGCACAAACGGCCATGAGCCTACGGAATTCACCGCACCGGTCTGACCGGGGTAACTGTTCGCTGCCATGCTCGCCGCCTTCAAAAACGAATGCTTCGCCATGATGCGTTGGATTTCTTCGTCGCTCGGCCCGATGAAGCGCGCGCCCGCCGGGCCATTGGCGATGGCCGCGAAGGGCGGCCAGCCGATGCCGCCGCCCCACATCGCCGCAGCACGGCCATCCAGCACCATCGGCGGGCCGTCGCCGGCGCTTTTTAGCAGGATCGGCTGAAAGTCTTTCTGAAAATCGAGGCCCATGCCGTCCATCACGTAGCGCGCCAGCACGATAAACCCCGACGTGGCCGCGCCCCACACAATCGGCTTGCCCTTGAGATCGGCGATGGTTTTATACGGGCTATCAGCAGGCACCATGAACATGCCCGCCTGCGAATACGTGGCATTGATAATGCGGATATTTTTAGTCGGCGGCCCGCCGATGCCTTTGATCGCCTCGTAGGTCACTTCGCCGGTGACGAGGCCCAAGTCCATCTTGTCCTGTTCCAGCGACACGATATTTTCCGTGCTGCCCTTGGTGTTGATCGGCTCTATACCCAGCGTGGCATCGGCGGCGTTCAGCACTTCGGCGTATGGCCAGCCATAGGCGGGAAAGCCGCCGCCGGGCGTGGCGGTGCCGAAAATGAGTTTTGGTTTTTCTTGTGCCATCAGCATTGCTCCTGTGCTTATTAAGGAGAAACCCAAATATGTCCTGTGTGAAAGGCGACTTCTTTCCCTGATTCTTCGCGTTATCAAGACACATTTGCATTACTTAGTAATAACAATACCATTCAAATCCATTGTCGGCGTGGACGGTAACTTTCGCCGGGTGCTTATGATTCCCGTTGCGCATCCACGTCCACTGTGACGCCCGATGCCGTTTCCCATAACCGTGCCACCGCCGTCTGATCCAACTGCCCGCCGAATTGCGCCACGGCCTGCGCCCACAGGGCGTGCGTGAGTCCGGCGAGCGGTGCGTGGGCACCGATCGCTTGCGCGGTATCCACGGCGATTTTTAAATCCTTGCTGATAAACCCCATCGACATGCCGGTGTTGAAGTGTCGCGTGAGAATTTGCGGGATGATTTTTTTCTCCAGCGGATGCTGGCGGCCGTTGATCATCGGCAGCAACGCATCGGCCATGAATTT
>CAMBGJ010000447.1 GCA_945865805.1 Bordetella parapertussis | reverse complement strand
GTAACGGCGTTCAAACGGCTGCACTCGAATGACACCACCGGGTTGTTGTCGCGGATCGCGCTTTTGAGCAGGCCCTTGGCATCCGCCGGTGTGGCGGGCAAAATAATTTTCAGCCCGGCGATGTGCATCCACATCGAATACGGGCTTTGCGAGTGCTGCGCGGCCAGGCCCATGCCGCCGCCGGTCGAGCAACGATAAGTCACCGGAAAATCCGCCTGCCCGCCGAACATGTAACGTATCTTGCTCGCCTGATTGACAATCTGATCCATCGCCACAAACGAAAACGTCACCATGCGCCAGTTGACGATCGGGCGATAGCCGCAGCCCGCCGCGCCCAGCCCCATGCCGGTCAACGCCGATTCCGAAATCGGCGTGAAGCGTACCCGTTGCGCGCCGAATTCCTTCACCGGGTTGCCGGTGAAGTCGGTGCCGAGCGTGATCACGCGTTTGTCGCGCCGCATTTCCTCAGCGACGGCTTCATCCAGCGCTTGAGTAAAACTGATTTCCCGCATGGCTGCTCCTTTGACCCTCTGTGATCCGCTCAAGCCGGATCGGCAAACATATCGACCAGGATGTCCTCAGGGCGCGGAAACGGGCTCGCCTCGGCAAACGCCACCGCCGCCTGCAGATCGGCATCCACCTGCCGTTGCAGCACACCCAGATCGGATTCACTCATCGCAAGTTGCGCGATCAGTTCGGCGGAAAAACGTGCGATCGGATCGCGTGCTTTCCATGCGGCGACCTCATCGGCGGGCCGGGTTTCGGGTGGACGCGTGGCGCGCATCGCATGAAAGTACCAACGGTACGTCTTGCACTCAAGCAGCGTCGGCCCTTCACCACGGCGCGCGCGGTCTATCGCTGTACGCGAGGCATCGCGCACGCCGAGCACATCGTTGCCGTCGATGGTGAATCCCGGCATGCCATAACTCGCGGCATGCACCGCCAGATCGATATTGCGGTGCTGCACCGCCACCGCGTTGTTGGCCGCGTACTGATTGTTTTCGCAGACAAAAACCACCGGCAGCTTCCACACTGAGCTGATATTCATCGCCTCGTGAAATTCGCCCTCGGCCACCGCGCCATCGCCGAAGAAACACACCGCAACATGGCCCAGCCCATCCAGTTGCGCGGCCAGCGCTGCACCCGTCGCCAGTGGCAGGCCGCCACCCACGATGCCGTTGGCGCCCAACATGCCCACCGCGAAATCGGCGATGTGCATCGAGCCGCCCTTGCCTTTGCAGTAACCATCGACACGCCCGAACAGCTCCGCCATCATGCGCTTGATGTCGGCACCCTTGGCGATGCAATGGCCATGCCCGCGATGCGTGCTAGTCACGCGATCCGCATGCGTGAGATTCGCGCAGATGCCGACAGCGACCGCCTCTTGCCCCACATACGGATGCACAGTGCCGTAAATTTTGCCGGCCTCCCGCAGCTTGAGCGCCAGCTCGTCAAATTCTCGAATCAGAATCATCTGCCGCAGCATGGCGGTCAGATCTGCGTTGTTCGTGGTCATCGCCGCCCCCTTTGTTATTGCCCTGCCGCGTTGCGCATGTGCTTGAGATAGGCCTCGCCGCCGTTCTGCACGAAGGTGCCGACGCTGCCATGAAAATACTGCACGCCAAGGCCGAGAAATTTCGCCACGAGATTTTCCGGGCAACTTACGCCTGCCACAATGCCCGCGTCGCGGATGCGCTTGACGCCTTTTTCCATCAGCGCCACCACGTCCGGGTGGCCTTGCTGGCCGACGTGGCCCATCGATTGCGACAGATCACCCGAGCCGATGAACAGCACGTCGATGCCTTTGACTTTCACGATGTCATCGATGTTGTTGATCGCCTCGACTTCTTCCAGCATCAGGCACACCAGCGTGTTGGCGTTGGCGCTCGCGGCATAGGCCGGGGTGGATTCCTTCATGCCATATTCAGCGGGCCGCCCGCGGCTGAAAATGCCGCGCGTGCCTTCAGGAAAATATTTGCACGCGGCCACCGCCGCTTCGGCTTCGGCGCGCGTGTTGACATGCGGCACCTGCACGCCCCACGCGCCGCGATCCAGAAACGGCGAGATGGAATCCGGCCGGTTGGCCACTGGCCTAACGATGGGCGCGACGCCGGTCAGCTCGGCGGCACGGATCATGTCTTCTGACGTATCCACCGTGATCGAGCCGTGCTCGTTGTCGATCAGCACCCAGTCGTAGCCCATGTAGCCGAGCATTTCCACGATGGTGGGCGATGGAAAAGTAATCATCGCGCCGAACACCGGCTTGCCGTCTTTGAGTTTTTGCTCCAGTGTGTTGGTTCGCATCGATCTCTCCCTGTCAAAGTAAATACACCTCAACTGCGCCGACACGGGGCGGCAGTTAAAGGCGATGGTAGTGGTTCGGGAAGGCACCGCCCACAGCAACTCGCCGCAGTCGTGTCCGCTTTATGCCAACGTGCACGCCAATGTAAGGAGATTCGCCAAGTCGGTCAAGACGGAGCACGTACTTCGACAGACCATTTATGCGCGCATACACGTTATGCCTACGCGCGCCGCGGCCCATGTGCGCCGTGACGTTTTCATCGGGAGAAAGTCTATGCCACTATGCGAGCAGACCACCGGCTGGTGGTTTTGGAAAAAGCCCTGCACGCGTTGGGCGGACGCCACCTGCGCGCATTGCGGCGGCCGTTTTTGCGCCACGCACACGCGGCTGGCAGCCGATGGCGAGCGCACCTGCCGCGCCTGTACGCCGGGTGATGAATCGTGGGATACGCAGGCCAGCAGTAACTTCGGCGGCGGCAGTAGCGCGTCTGTAACTGAAGGCACGCGCGATGACCACACCACCAGCAACAATATTTCCGGCGCAAGCGACGCCATGGATATCAGCAGCAGCGATAGCGGCGGCGGCTCGGACGGCGGCAGTGGCGGTAGCAGCGATTAGCCGCTCGGCGTCACGGAGCGGATTCCCGCGCTTTGCAAAGGCACGGGAAACCGCAGGATATCCTAAAAAAAATAAATAAAAACAAATACTTACAACAAACCGCTTAGCGCGCCCGATTCGTCGCAATCACAACGGCTCAAGCCCGATCTGCTTCACCAACTTGGCATACATCGGAATTTCGGCGCGAATCAAAGCGGCGAGTTGCTCCGGTGTTGACCCCACAGGCTTGACGCCCTGCGCATGAAATCGTTCGATCACATCAGGCTGCTTC
>CAMBGJ010000446.1 GCA_945865805.1 Bordetella parapertussis | reverse complement strand
TACCGATACGCAAATCGATTTCGAGCGGCCTGCCGACCAGTAGCCGATTCTGCGTGGCCAGGCCGCCACTCAGTCAGTCGTATCTTATTGTTTTTGAACAAGAAACGACGTATCATCCGCGCCTTTGCGTAAACCGGTGTGCAATGCGCCGGTCTCAGACGTCAGGCCCATGAGCATCGACAAAGAAGTCACCCGGCGGCGCACCTTCGCCATCATCTCGCACCCCGACGCGGGCAAAACCACGCTCACCGAAAAGCTGCTGCTCTACTCCGGCGCAATTCATATCGCCGGCAGCGTGAAGTCGCGCAAGGCGTCGCGCTACGCGACATCAGACTGGATGGAAATTGAAAAGCAGCGCGGCATTTCCGTGGCGAGTTCGGTGATGCAGATGGAGTACCGCGACTGCGTGATCAATCTGCTCGACACGCCGGGGCATCGCGATTTTTCCGAAGACACTTACCGCGTGCTGACGGCGGTGGATGCCGCGCTGATGGTGATCGATGCCGCCAACGGTATCGAGCCGCAAACGCTGCGCTTGTTGCAAGTGTGCCGCCAGCAGAACACACCGGTGATCACCTTTGTCAACAAAATGGATCGCGAAGTGCGCGAGCCGATGGACTTGGTCGACGAAATCGAGCGCACGCTGGGCATGCCGGTGGTGCCGTGCACCTGGCCAATAGGCATGGGCAAGCAGTTCAAGGGCGTGTTCGATCTGTTGAAGGACAGCATGCGCGTATTCGTGGCGGGCGAAGACCGCGTCGGCGGGCACGACACGATACAAGGCATTGACAACCCGGATGCCGCCGAGCGCTTCGGCGATGTTTTTGAGCATGCGCGGCAGGAGATGGCGCTGGTGCAGGGCGTGTCACCGACGTTTGACCGCGACACCTTTCTGGCCGGCAAACAGACGCCGCTGTTTTTTGGCTCGGCGATCAATAACTTCGGCGTGCAGGAAGTGCTGGACGCGCTGGTGCAATTTGCGCCGCCGCCGCGCGCACGTAACGCCGTCCAGCGCAAGGTGGAGGCGACGGAGCCCAAATTCACCGGCGTGGTGTTCAAAATACAGGCCAACATGGATCCTGGTCATCGGGATCGCATTGCGTTCATCCGCGTGTGCTCCGGCCATTTTGAGCGCAGCATGAAATTGAAGAACTGCCGCACCGGCAAAGATTTTCGCCCCAACACCGTGGTGTCGTTTTTGTCGCAGCGACGCGACATGGTGGAAGACGCTTACGCTGGCGACATCATCGGCATCCCCAATCACGGCGTGCTGCAACTCGGCGACACGCTGACCGAAGGCGAAGCGCTGCAATTCACCGGGCTGCCGTTTTTTGCGCCGGAGCTGTTTCAGACCGTCGAAATCGCTGACCCGCTGCGCAGCAAGCAGTTACGCACGGGTCTCGCGCAGCTCGGCGAAGAGGGCGCGATCCAGGTGTTTAAGCCTGTGGCCGGCGGCATGCTGTTGCTGGGCGCGATCGGGCAATTGCAGTTTGAGGTGGTGGCGCATCGCTTAAAGCACGAGTATGGTTGTGAAGCCCGCATGGCGCCCGCGCGCTACAACAGCGCGCGCTGGGTGACGGCGGACGACCCCAAGGAAATGAAACGCTTCATCGACGCCAACGCGCATCGTGTTGCCTACGACGCGGTGGAGGCGCCGACGTTTCTCGCCGCCTACGACGCCGAAATCAAAGTCGCGCACGAGCATTGGCCGGCGATCAAATTCCACGCACTACGCGAACACGCGGGACTGGTGTTTCACTCCAACGACAGCGGCTGACAAGGTGCGCAAGTTACGTGCAGGTTGACGTTGCGTTACGCGCAGGGCGTCGTTAACATGCCTGCTGGTGTTTAATGGAGGCCGGTCGTCATGAATATCACGCAGTCGGTAAATTGGTTGTTGCCTGTCGTTCTCGCGCACAGCGCGATGGCGTGGGCGCAAGACAAGGCGCAGGACAAAGTCCCCGGTTATCCGGTGCGCCCGATACGCATCATTATCGGCGTGCAGCCGGGGGCGGGTGCGGACATGGTGGCGCGCGCCACGGCGCAAATTCTGACTGAAAAATGGGGTCAGAATGCCGTGGTCGATCCGCGGCCCGGCGGCGGCGGCGTGATTGCCTCGGAGTTGATGGCTAAATCCACGCCAGACGGTTACACGATATTGCAGTCGGGTGACGGTTTGTTGTTTCAAAGCGCGACCAAACGCGTGGCCTTCGACATACTCAAGACTTTCGATCCTGTGGTGGCCTCGACGCAGCAGCCGTATATTCTGCTGGCTAATTTGGGCGTGCCCGCGAAGACGGTCAAGGAGTTGATCACGCTTTCTGCGGCGAAGCCGTTGACTTACACCGGCAGCGCCGGTGTCGGCGGCACCGTGCATCTGGGCATGGAAAAGCTGATGAAGCTGTCCAATATGAAATTAAAGCACGTGGCGTACAAGGGCAGCGCGCCTGGGTTGCTGGCGCTGATGGGTGGCGAAGTCAATCTGGGTGTTACCAGTGCGATGTCGGCGACATCGGCGATACGTAGTGGCAAGGTGCGCGGTGTGGCCTCGATGGGGTTAACACGCGCGTCGTCGCTGCCTGATTTGCCAACCATCGGCGAGCAGGGTTTTCCCGGCTTTAAGATTACCAATCGTTACAACCTGTGGGTGCGCACCGGCACGCCGCGCCCGATTATTCAGGCGATGAACCGCGTAGTGAGCGATGGCATGCACGCGCCGGCGATGGTGCAGAAGCTCGCCGCCGACGGCAGCGAGCCCGCCGAGCGCATGACGCCCGAACAACTCCGCACAGACTTGGCGCGCAGCTATGTGGAGCTGGTCAAGCAGGTGAAAGAACTTGACCTGAAGTTCTAGTGTTGTTGTGCCGCTATGGCTTGCTGGCCATGCGGTCTTTTTGAATCTGCGTGAGATCCATGCCTTCGGTGCTGGCATGCGGGTACAGCCAGCCCGCGCTGCAAAGGAACACCATAAAACGAGCCACGTGACCCACCTTTTGCAGGATCGTGGTGGGTAAGGCAGCTGCTGGTTTGGGGTTGTTCATGGCATGCTCCCGCGTTTGCATGATTATAGCAGGGCAATTGCATCAAATAGCCACCATCCCAAGTAATTGCTCACGATAAGAATCGCTGGTTGATGCGACCAAGCGTCGCGTCTTGATTCCGCCCTTGCGGGACTTATCCAGACGCAGAATATTGAG
>CAMBGJ010000445.1 GCA_945865805.1 Bordetella parapertussis | reverse complement strand
TATCTTAAGTTCAGTTGGTTGAACTACCTTAAGCGCGATTGCCCAACTTTCGATGCTCCAATGCGCAAGATCCTCAGTGATGCCAAGATTGTCGTGTAGCCGAGCCGCAAGCCTTGAAAAAAACACCTCCCGTGGCAATAGACTGTTGTTGATTGCCAACTCGCAAGCGCTCCTCTCCGTCACCGCCGCGACCAGCACGTTCACTTCACGCCTGTAATTTGCGCCGCATACGTCAGACAATAACGCTCTGCAACGCGTCGAGTCACTGGCGAGTTCGCTTCCGAATCGCGCAACGAGATCAACAAGTTTTGCCCTCACTTCATCGCTCATCGGTCTCCTACCGCTTAAAGAAAAAAAAAGACTTCATTTCTTATCCTTGCTTGGCAGCACAGCATCAACCGCCGCACCAACCACATTTACACCGGTCTTAACCACTGTAGCCCCAACCGATACAGCAGCATCTGCAACCGTCAGGACCGCGCACCCCGCTTGAAGGCAAAGCGCAGAGAGCAACGTCAAGCCCAAAGCACAAGATTTAAGCGATCCTGGCTACACGGAAACCGACGCTGTTGAAGAACCGGTTTGCAGTGGGGTACGTGTCGCGGTTCGCGGATCGCAGGTAACGAGGATAGAATATCCAGCAACCACCCCGCACCACGCGCAGGGAACAGGTAGGCACAGGCCTCGGCCTCGCTCGCCGAGCGGAACTCCGGATCGTTGACGATGCCGCGTTCGGTGTAAAAAACCCACCAATCGCCGTCAAATTGCTCCAGGCAGAAGGTATCGTTTTCCCGCGTGCCGATGCTGTAGTTCGCGGTGGAGCAGGCCGCTGCGTCGAGGCGTGATTTCAGTTCTTCGCAGTTCATCGCCGCGCTCTTTCCGGCATCCTGAAACACTTAAACAACGGCTGTGGGGTTTGACGGCAGCGGCAGCGCCACCGGCGCCTTGATGCGCGCCGATAAATCATACGCCTTCGCCAGCATCAGCCGGTGATGTCCCTCGGCGGCGGTGGCATGCACCGTGGGCATGCCCGTCGCCAGCCGCATCAACCACGCCTGCGTTTCTTCGGCCATCGGTCCGCGCAGTGCGCCGAGCGCCATGTCGCCCGCAGGCGTGCTGCCGACAAAATCCACCAACCGGCTGCTGTCGGCGACGTAACCCATGCCTTGTGGTTCCGATACCGCCATCACAAAATCGCGATGGCTGTCATCGATGGTCATCACGCCCGTAGTGCCCACCACGCCGACTTCGAGGCCATACACCGCGCCCGGCCAGTTGATGGGCAGCGCCCAATTCACCACGCTGTTGTACAGTGTGCCGTCGCTAAAGGTCATGGTGCCGACGGTGGCGTCGGTACCACCATACTTCGCGCCCAGCGCTTTATCCACCGAGCGCGCGTAAATTTCCACCGGCGTTTTCGCTTCCATCACCCACATCACGATGTCGAGCGCATGGGTGCCGGAAATCACCATCGGCGAATTTAGTTCCGGCGCGCTTTCGCGCTGGTAGTTGTTGATCGCCACCATGCGATTCAAAAACGCGCGCGAACTCACGGTGGTGATATCGCCCAGCGCGCCGCTCGCCACTTTGTCTTTCGCCACCAGCCATCGGCGGCGAAAGCGTTGCGTGTAGCCGATCAACGCATCGACGCCGGCTTGCTGGATCAGCGCCAGCACCTTTGCGGATTCAGCCAGTTCGTTGGAAATCGGCTTTTCGATCAGCAGCGAAATCTTATTCGGATTTTCCAGCGCCACCAGCGTCGGGTCGGCGTGCAGATGCCCGACGGTGGAGATTAGCGCAGCGGTGACTTCGGGGCGCTTCAACAGCTCGCGGTAATCGCGCGTCACAAAATCCGCGCCGATTTGTTCGGCCACCAGGTGGCCGCGTTCGGGGTTGATCTCGGCGATGCCGATCCAATCGACCTGTGGAAAGCGCGCGGCGATCTCGCCGCGCATGAGGCCGACGCGGCCGGCGCCGACGATGGCTAAGCCGATACGTTTGGGATTTTTTTGTTTCATCTGCCGTGCCTTGATCAGGATTTTTACCCGCGAAGAGATTGTGCCACGTGACGCGGCTGTCCAGTGCGTGAGCGAAATATACGCAAGTATATGTTTTTATGGGTATTTTTGGGCTATTCCTTGGTGCGCATCACACCGCCACGATGATATATTGCGTCCTCACATAAAAAATCTTACACAGCAGCGCGATCATGAGAAATTTACTTCCGGCAATGACGGCAACGCTTTTGTTTGCCACGCTCGCCACGGCACACGCCCAGCAGTCACCGTGGCCTATGCGGGGACGGTGGCCATCAATCCGTTTCTCTACAAGGATCTGGGATTCGATCCTCTGAAAGACTTTGCCCCCATCTCGCTCGGCAGTTCCCAGCCCGAGGTGATGGTGGCCCATCCGATGGTGCCCGCAAAAAGCCCGCAGGAACTGCTACTCCATGCCCGCGCGCGGCCCGGCAAGCTCACGTTTGGCTCTTCGGCCTCGACTGGCCAGCTTGTTGTGGATCTGTTCAAGCAGATCAACAACGCCGATGTCCTGCACGTTTCATACAAAGGCGCGCAATTCGCGGTTACCGACCTGATCGCGGGTTACATCGATGTCGCCGTGGCGAGCATCGCGGCTGTGGCACCCTTTCATCGGTCCGGCCGCGTCAGGGCGATTGTGGTCGCGGGACCGGAGCGCTCGCCCAGCCTACCGGACGTGATGAGTGCACCCGAGAGCGGCATGCTGGGGTTGCAGGTGGTTGGATGGTACGCTGTCGTGGCGCCAACCGGTACGCCGACCGAGATCGTGGCGCGGCTCAACAGCGAGATCAACAAGGCACTACTCGCCGCCGACGTGAGAGAGCGTCTGAACAGTGCGGGCCTTACCCCCAAAGGCAGTACGGTAGCTGAGCTCGCCGCGCTGATGCGCAACGATTACGACCGTCTGGGAAAGGCGGTAAAGGCTTCCGGGGCCAAGTCGAACTGATTCGCGCCAGCCGCGCACGAAAGTGCGTGATGTGGCCGAAAAACACCGCAGCGCTGGCTTCCGTGCGCACTGCCCCTGCCCAGCGGACGGGGCAGGGGGCATTCCGCCTACCGCTCTACCTCAGTAGGCGATGCACCCATTCAGCCCAATACAGGGTCTGTACATCGGAACCGTAAGGTCCGACGATTTGAATACCGATCGGCAGGCCGCTGGTCCCCACCCAAGCGGGTA
>CAMBGJ010000444.1 GCA_945865805.1 Bordetella parapertussis | reverse complement strand
CGTTTTGGCCCCTCGCAAGGCCTCCAGTCCCACCTTCGCCCTGAACTCCGGCGTATGCACTTTGCGCTTCTTTGCTTCGCTCATTTCTTCTACTTCCCCATGACAGCTTATAGCTTAAACTGCTGTCTTGAATCTAGGGTCCACTATAGACCCGTCCAATCGCAGTCTTTCAGCGGAACATCGCAACTGGCTGGATCAGATCATGAAGGCCGGCTGGCATCTGCTGGATCTGGTGGATGAAGTGCTCGATTTTGGCAAGATTGAAGCCGGGCGTATGAGCATGGCCTTGCAGGTGGTGCCGGTGGCCGACATCGTGCGCGCCGCCATCAGCCTCGCCGCGCCGCAGGCGCTGTCGCACGACATCACGCTGGCTGCGGTCAATATCGGCCCCGGCGTCGATTGCGTGATGGCCGACCCGGTGCGCTTGAAGCAGGTACTGCTTAATCTATTGTCGAACGCGGTGAAATTTAACGCGCCCAAGGGCCGTGTGCTGGTGTGGGCGCAGCCGGCGTCGGACGGGCGCGGGGCGATCAGCGTCACCGACACCGGCATGGGCCTCACACCGGAGCAGATTCAAACCCTGTTCGTGCCGTTTTCGCGCCATGTGCCCACGGGGCGTGTGATCGAGGGCGCAGGCATTGGACTGGCGTTGTCGAAGAGCCTGGCGGAGCTGATGGGCGGCGGCATTTCCGTCGAAAGCGCGCCGGGCCAGGGCAGCACGTTTACCGTGACGCTGGCGGCCGCCGCGCGCGAGGCGGTCGTGGCGGGCACAGCGGCGGCTCCCGGCGCTGTCGCGCGGACGCCAAATGTTTATCGCATGCTGTGCATCGAAGACAACCCGGCCAATATGGACGTGGTGCGTTCGTTCATCCGCAATCGCACGGCGTATGAGTTTTTAAGCGCGGAAAACGGCGAGTCGGGCATCGCCGTCGCACAAGCAAAAAATCCGGATCTGATTTTGCTGGATATCCACTTGCCGGATATGTCGGGTTTCGACGTGCTGCGCACCCTGCGTGCCGATCCGGCAACGCGCGACATCCCCGTGGTGGCGTTGAGCGCCAATGCCACCACCGACGACATCGCCCGCGGCGCACGCGAAGGCTGCGCGGAATATCTGACCAAGCCGGTGCGGCTGGATCGCCTGCTGGAGTGCGTGAACACGCACATGCGGGTGAAGCATTAGCGATTCGGGCCCTGTTAAAAAAATTCAATAATATCAAATAGTTACGTATTTTCGCTCTGCGTTAATTCAGCAACAGCTCCGCCGGCGTAAAGCCGATCACCGAACTGCGATACACACTTTGTACATGCGCCAGGTCTAGTGCCGCGCGGTTGTGTGCGTCGGTGATGATCTTGCCGCCCTCAAACAGCTTGGCTTCCAGCGGCATGGGGGCTGCGAGCATGTCCCACAGCAGGGTTTCCTTCATCGCTGGCACGTAGTCCATGGTGACGCGTTCGGGTTGTCGCAGTGCGCTCCCGCTGGCGACGATGAAGCTGTTGGTGTGTGTGGCACCTTCGTGCGCGGGGCGGTAGAGCGTGAGATGCGGCAGCTCGCTTTTCAACGTGACCAGCAAATGCGCGTAACCCGTCGTGTTTTGCAGATCGGCAAAGGTGTTGAACACGGCAATGCCGTCCTTGCCCAGGCAGCGGCGCAGATCGCGGAAAAAATCGCGCGTGATCAGATAATCCGGCGTGCCGTCGCCGTGGAAAAGATCCACGATCAGCACATCATAGGCGCGCGGGCAGGCGCGTACGAAGGTGCGCGCGTCGGTTTGATGCACCGGGGTCTTTTTTTCGTCGAGCGCGAAAAAACGCCGCGCCGCCTGCAGCGACGCCGGATCGATTTCCACCACTTCGGTGTGAATGCCGCGCGCCGCCAGCCGCGCTGGCGTCATGCCCGCACCCAGGCCCAGCGCCAGCACGTTTTTGGCATCCGGGCGATAGGCTATCGCCAGCGCTTCCAGCGCGTAGGTGTAAAACGAACTGGAGCGCCCGCTGGCTTCAATGCCGTTTTGTGTGAGGCCGTCCTGAAAGTACATGCGATTGGCCGGGCCACCCGTGGCATCCACGCCCTGCCGCAGAATTTTCACCGTACCAAACAGCGAGCGGAAGGTGCCTTCCACGCGCCATTGCGCGCCCTGGTAGCTCACCATGTCGGCACGACCGGTGTAGGCGTCTGCCTGCCACAGCAGCAGCAGCGAGGCCAGCAGCCCGGCAGTGCCGGTGACAGTGATAGCCGTACGGCGCTTCAATGATTTGGGCGCACGCAACACTGCCGCGAGACTCAGCGACGCGAGCACGGCAGCGACGATCAATACCGCGTCGTAATTGCTGACATACGGAATCAGCCCGAACGCGGTGATGAGCACGCCCGCCACCGAGCCGATGGTGCTGATAAAAAACACCTGGCCGGAACCGCTATCGCCACTTTGACCCTCGCCGCGTTTTTGGATGGCGACCAGCAGCGGGTTCATCGCCGAGGTGGCGACCAAGGGGGCGGCGAGCAGAATGGTGCACGCCACGAACGCGCCGCTCACCAGACTCCAACTGGCCAGCGAGGCGAACAGGCTGGGATAAATCAGGCAGGCCGCGAAAATGCTCAGGGACGCCACCGCCGGCAGCACGCAGTAGAGTTCCAGCAGGCGACCGGCGTTCAGCTTACGGGAATTCGCCAGCTTGCCGCCTGTCCAATAACCCACGGCGAGCGCGATCAACGTGATCGACAGGATGCCCGTCCAGATGTAGAGGCTGACGCCGAAGTAGGGTGTCATGATGCGCGAGGCAAGCAACTCGAGCGCGAGTATCGCGCCGCCGGAGAGGAAGATGATGGTTTGCAGCAGCATGGGATGCGGGGGTGGTCGGGTATAATGTGGGGCGAATTTAGCATAGGTGCGGCGGCGGCGGTTGGCCGTACGGATGCCTGTGACCAGGCGTAGAAAAACCGGGAGAAAACCGTGGCTGTCGTGTGTACGAAGTTGTTTGCAAGGCTGATGATGTTGCTGGCGCTGATGGCAACGTCCGCGCAGGCGCAGGAGCCGCGCGTGCCGTACGTGCCCACGCCCAACGACGTGGTCGACAAAATGCTGCAAATGGCGCGCGTGAGCGCTGGCGATTACCTGATCGATCTGGGTTCCGGCGACGGGCGCATCGTGGTGACCGCCGCGAAGAAACACGGTGCGCGCGGCTTTGGTGTGGATATCAATCCCGAACGCGTGGTC
>CAMBGJ010000443.1 GCA_945865805.1 Bordetella parapertussis | reverse complement strand
TTTCCGCTTGTTTGAACAGCGTCAGCGTCCCAGAATTGTTATTTCGCGGCTCGATGGCTGGCCTGCCGGTTTCCCCTGTCAACGCTTCGCATCCCACCTCGCGATGAGAGTACGCATGACTCGAGGCCAAGGTGATTCGCCATTTCTTCCTCGTATTGGACTTCCACCAACTACTACTTGCCAGTTTGTGCTGGCGCCCTCAAACCACCTTTTTGCATAACCCCCAATGTATCCCGGCCCCACCAAGCGGTCAATTAAGCCGTATTTGTAAAGGCCATGCTCCGCCCCACAATCCTCACAAAAAAGCTCCCCAAAAAAACCGATCTAACACATTGATTTAGTTAAGTATTTACGGCCTTACCCAAGGATAGCCCGCACCACCCCCTCTGCCCGGTAAAAACCGTCCGATTCTCAAGCCCACTCAAACACTTCCGCCCGTTTGCGCGCCGGTGCTATCGGCGGCGGTTGTGGACTCAGCCCCAAGTGCGTGAGTATCTTCTCAATCACCGCCGGTTCTTCGATTACCGCGATCAGCTTTAACTTGCCGCCGCACGCGCACTGTTCAATGTCAATGTCGAACACGCGCTTGAGTAACCGTGCCCAGGTCATGCGCACGGGTTTGCTATGGGCATGTTCGCAATCGCCCTCGCCCGTAGTGGTTTGTGGCGGCGGCGCCGGCACGATCTTGGATCGCAGCTTCGCATTCGGCGCCAGCACGCCGTGGAACCGTATCAGGTGCAGTCTTGGCCTTGGCACCAACGCCGCCAGCCGCTGCATGAACTCCATCGGTGTCAGCACGATGTGGGTGGTGCCGTTGCGCCACGCGGTTTTCAGTTTGAGGATGACGTTGCCGTCGCGGTTGACGGCCAGGCGTTCGTTGGAGATCGCCGGACGCGTGATGTAGCGGGCGCAGGGGACAGGTCTTGCAATATAGCAAAATCGGCATGCCACCCATGTAATCCACCAAAAGCGAATCACTCCGCAGCATTCACTCGTTCCAATGAATGCCGCCAGCCGAGGAGGCGTTCATCGGCAGTAAGCAATATCGCGTTATGCACCAACGCCGTCGCGGTGATAAAGCGATCTGCGGGATCATCAGGCAAGCCCGACAAATCCAGTGTGCGTAAAGCGATGTCGCCGGTCAATGGAAACTCTAAGATGCCGGCGGCCAGCAAATCGAGCCGCCATTGTTGGGGTGTGCCAGGCAGGCTAATGCGCCCACGCGCGGCCAGCAACCCGGCCTCCCAAAAAGACAAAGCGGAAACGCCGACTTGCCCATCGTCCCAGATGCGGTCTATGAGCGCCCGTGCTTTGCGGCCTAGCTTGCGGTCTTCACCCGTGACCCACACCAAGGCATGGGTATCGAGCAGGATCACTTTAGCGCCTCCCACAGGTCCTGCCCGATCGGCGAAATAATATCGCCGTGAATTTTGATTTGCCCTTTGTGGAGCCCGATCAGCGACTTGGCTCGCGGCGGCCGGTGCGGTACCAGTTTCGCCACCGGTTCACCATGCTTGGTGATAACGATGGTTTCGCCGGTTCTGGCGACCTCATCCAGCAGCGCCAGACATTTTGCTTTAAATTCAGAGGCTTGTATCGTTTCCATGGGCTCGACCCTCTCAATATGACCAATATTGTGACCATGGTCAAATAAATAGTCAATGTGGGCTGCCGGTACGCCAATGGGTGCTATCGTTTCCCATCCCGCTACGCAGCCTCTTTGCCATCCACCCCGAACTCCTCACCCCGGTGCCGCGCCTCTTCCACCGCGCCATCCACAGCTACCTCGGCCGAAGCAGCTATAAGCAGCTATAGGGGCCAGGCTCGCATTGACGTGTCGAAAATGCGCCACCCGGCTATGTCACTGGACAACTGCGCCAAGTTTCCTGCACGCTCTACACTGACAACAGGTGCCGCACACAGTGATAGCATTCACCGTCATGAATACCCAATCACAACCCGCCCGCTGGCAATTCTGGATCGACCGCGGCGGCACCTTTACCGATATCGTCGCGCGCCGTCCGGACGGTTCGCTTAAGACCCACAAGCTGCTTTCAGAGAACGCCGGGCAGTATGCTGATGCGGCTCTCGCCGGTATCCGCGATTTGCTGGGTGTGGCGCGCGATGCGCCCATCCCCGCCGATCAAATTGCCGCAGTGAAGATGGGCACCACCATTGCCACCAATGCTTTGCTGGAGCGCAAGGGTGAACCTACGGCGTTGTTTATCACGCGCGGGTTTCGTGATGCGTTGCGTATCGGGTATCAGAACCGGCCACGCATTTTTGACCGGCATATCGTGCTGCCGGAGATGCTCTACACCGCCGTGCATGAGATCGATGAACGCCTGGGTGCGCACGGCGAGGTGTTGACGCCGCTTGATTTACAACAGGCCCGACGCGAGTTGCAGACCGCCTACGTTGGCGGGCTGCGCGCTTGTGCGATTGTGTTGATGCACGCTTATCGTTATCCGCAGCATGAACTGCAAGTATTTGATTTAGCTCAGGAAATTGGCTTTACGCAGATTTCAGTTTCGCATCAGGTCAGCCCGCTGATGAAGCTGGTGTCGCGTGGTGACACCACGGTGGCGGATGCGTATTTGTCGCCGGTGTTGCGGCGTTATGTGGAGCGCATCACGCGCGAGCTTGGCGGTGTGAATGTGATGTTCATGCAATCCAGCGGCGGGTTAACGGATGCGCGGCGTTTTCACGGCAAGGATAGCGTGCTATCCGGCCCCGCTGGTGGCGTGGTGGGCATGGTGCGCACGGCGCAGGGCGCTGGCTTTGATCGCATCATCGGTTTTGACATGGGCGGCACGTCTACCGATGTGTCGCACTTCGCTGGCGAATACGAGCGCGCGTTCGACACCTTGGTGGCGGGGGTGCGCATGCGCGCGCCGATGATGAGCATCCACACGGTGGCGGCGGGCGGCGGTTCGATTCTGCATTTTGATGGGGCGCGCATGCGGGTGGGGCCTGACAGCGCAGGCGCGCAGCCCGGCCCCGCGTGTTACGCGCGCGGCGGGCCGTTGACGGTGACGGACTGCAATGTGCTGCTCGGGCGCATTCAGCCGGCGTATTTTCCGGCGGTGTTTGGCGCATCGGGTAAGGCGCCGCTGGACCGTGACGCGGCGCGTGAGAAGTTTTTAGCGCTGTCAAAAAATATCAATAAAAACAAATACTTACAATCGGACGAACAAATCGCCGAAGGTTACCTGCGCATTGCCGTGGATAACATGGCCAACGCGATCAAGAAGATTTCCGTG
>CAMBGJ010000442.1 GCA_945865805.1 Bordetella parapertussis | reverse complement strand
GAGCTGATGTAATCCGGCTTCGCTTCGCCCATCATTCTGACCACCGGACGGCCGATTGTCATGGAGTTATCGTAGTACTCGCTGTTCACACCCCAGGTGCCGTCGTGCCCGGCGCAACGTTCCACCGTGGTGACCGTGGTACCCGGAATTTTCTCCAGCAGCTCGCGTGTTTTTTGCCCGATATTCTGCACACGTAAATGACAGGGTATGTGATACGACACCTTGCCCAGCGCCTGTTTGAAATCTGTTTTCAGCAAGCCGTCTTTTTGCCGCTGCACAAAATATTCGAAGGGGTCGTACATCGCTTCAGCCACCGCTTTCACTTCTGCATCGTGCGGGAACATCAGCGGCAGCTCCTGTTTGAACATCAGCGCGCACGACGGCACTGCCGCGAGTATGGCGTAACCCTTGCGCGCGAGCTTCGCCAGCACCGGGATGTTGATTGCCTTGTTACGTGCGACAGCTTCCAGATCGCCCAGTTCCAGCTTGGGCATGCCGCAGCACACTTCTTTTTCCACCAGCTTGGCTGGAATTTCGTTGTGCGCGAGGATTTTGAGCAGGTCGTGGCCGATGCCCGGCTCGTTGTAGTTAATGTAACAGGTTGAATATAGGGCGATTTTTCCGGGGGTCTGTTTGCCGTTCCGCACCGGGAAGGTTTCGTTGATATGTGCCGTGGCGCGAAACCTGGCGCTGTCGTATTCGGGCAGCACGCGATCCTTGTGCACGCCGAGCACGCTGTCCATCATGCCGCGCGCAAGGCTATTTTTGTTGGCGGCGTTGACCACCTGCACCACCACCGGAATCGACGCGAGCTTGCCCAGGGCATCCGTGCTCGACAGCAATTTGTCGCGAAAACCGACCTCGCCCTTTTTGTATTTGATGGCCTTGGCGCGCAGCATCAGGTGCGGAAAATCCACGTTCCAGTCGTGCGGTGGCACATACGGGCACTTCGACATGTAGCACATGTCGCACAGATAACATTGATCGACCACCTTGCCGAAATCCGCCTTGGCCACGCCATCGACTTCCATCGTCGAGCTTTCGTCGACCAGATCGAACAGCGTGGGAAACGCCGTGCACAGACTCACGCAGCGGCGGCAGCCGTGGCAAATGTCGAACACGCGCTCCATTTCCTTGTGGAGTGAGGCTTCGTCGTAAAACGCCTCGGACTTCCAGTCGTGCGGATGGCGCGTGGGCTTGCCGAGACTGCCTTCTTTGACGGTAATCGCCATGATGTCTACCCACTTGAAAAATCGATTGCCAAAAGAGAAAAAGCGGAGGCGAGATTACGCACTCCGCTTTCGCTAATACACCTGCGCTTAATCGGCCAGCGCGTCCAGGGCTTTCTGGAAACGGTTGGCGTGCGAGCGCTCGGCTTTCGCCAGCGTCTCGAACCAATCGGCGATTTCGCCGAAGCCTTCGTCACGCGCGGTTTTT
Source organism: Bordetella parapertussis (assembly GCA_945865805.1). GTDB lineage: Bacteria > Pseudomonadota > Gammaproteobacteria > Burkholderiales > SG8-41 > UBA5216. The sequence goes on along the minus strand of CAMBGJ010000442.1, from coordinate 1,877 downwards.
GCCATGCCCGGGTACATATCGGTGTACTCGTGCGTTTCGCCCGCGACGGCGGCTTTCAGGTTGTTACGCGAGCTGCCAATCGGCAGACCGGTGGCCGGATCGCCGATGGTTTCCATGTGCTCCAGGTGACCGTGCGCGTGGCCGGTTTCGCCTTCAGCGGTGGAACGGAACAGTGCTGCGACGTCGTTCTGGCCTTCCACGTCGGCTTTCGCTGCGAAGTAGAGATAACGGCGATTGGCTTGTGATTCGCCGGCAAAGGCGGCTTTCAGATTTCCGTGGGTTTTTGAATCTTTGAGTTGCATAACAATCTCCTTTTTAAACATACACTTACATCGAACCAAAATGGGACGCAGAACTTGAATTGAAGGCCACGATTTTGCGCTTTCGATGCTACGCGCGCAAATAGAATAATTCAATGGCGCCGATAGTATATAACTATTGCGGCGCTACGCTACGAATCACGCTGCATGGCCGCCGGCCGACCATGCAAGCGGCGTGGTCGCGCCGCACGCGCACGCAGGTCGCTGTGGGCCTCGAGAAAACGCACCAGCTCGGCCAGTGCTTTTTGGTAGACATCGCGCTTGAATTCCACCACTGATTCGGTCGGCACCCAGTATTCGTTCCAGCGCCAGGCGTCGAACTCGGGTTTTTCGGTGGCGCGCAGGCAGACGTCGCAATCGCGCCCGACCAGCCGCAGCAGAAACCAGATCTGCTTTTGACCGCGATAATTACCACGCCATTCGCGGCGTATCCAGCGGTCGGGCACTTCATAGCGCAGCCACTCGCGCGTGCGCCCGAGTATCTTCACGTGCTGCTCGCGCAGCCCGACTTCTTCGTGCAGTTCGCGGTACATCGCCGCCTCCGGCGACTCGCCCGGATTAATACCGCCCTGCGGAAACTGCCAGGAGTGCTCGCGCACCCGTTTACCCCAAAATACCTCGTTCTTTGCGTTGCAAAGAATAATGCCTACATTGGGGCGGTACCCATCGCGGTCTATCACGATCACGACCCCACATTGTGTTCAGTTGAGGTTGATTCTTCCACATTTTTCGGGCAATTGAAAGCACGGCAAAGCGGCAGAAATTTGCCGCCGCTAAGCCTTCCCCCACCCCCCTTCAAACCGGCAGTATCGCTTCTTTGCGATCCGGCGGCAGATCGCAGTCGAACGAGTTCACCAACAACGCGATACTGGCATAGTTGCCGAAAATCAACCCCAATTCGATCACGCCCTGCTGGCCCAGTTGCTCCAGCGCCAACTGAAAGCCGCCGCGACTCACACGACGGTTGCGGAAGAATTCCTGCGCAAACCGCACCACCGCGCTTTCGTCGTCTGCCATCTTGGGCAGTTCCTTGCGATCGCGCAGCGCATCCACCAGTGCGTTGGGCACGCCCGCCGCGCGCGCGCTGGCTGCGTGCGCATTCCACACGTACTGGCAATCGTTTTCGCGTGCGGTGACCAGCATCGCCAGCTCCTGGATTTTTTTCGGCAAGGTGGAGTCGTTACGCAAATACCTATTCAGCGCATTCATGATCTGCGCCGCCTTGGGCACATGAATCATGATCGAGCTGGGGCCAAAGCGCGGCACGGCGCCATAGCCCTTGATCAGTTCATCGAACGCCGCGCGCTGATTTTCGGGAACGCTGTCCCGGCTTGCTAGAGGTAGTCTTGCCACGGAAATCTCCTGTTGTGTTGTGGATGGAGGGACGCACAGCGCTACTGTAACCCGATGCACGGCTAAATCGTTCTCCGAATAATACCAAGCGTAACCAAAGAGTTATTACTTAATGCTGGACACCGCCGACTTTTCCCGGTATAAATCGCGGAATGGAAGCGGCTGAATTTACCAGAGAAGTTCTATCGGAACTCCAAGTACGCC
>CAMBGJ010000441.1 GCA_945865805.1 Bordetella parapertussis | reverse complement strand
TATCATTCTTCACTCTGGAAATGTTAAATTTACGCCCTCAATTCACCCACTCGATTCCGTGAAGACCCTCTTTTTTTAGGGGGCGAAGAAAGATATCCGGAACTAGGCCTTCGTTCGCCGACGGGCGGCGGCGTTTTCTATCGTCATGGGCCTAAAATGGGTTACACCTGTAACTGGAGGCCGCCGTGATGAATAGTCCGCTTGACGCCAACGAACTTAAGGCCGTGCTGGACACGCCGGATTTTCTGGTGCGTTCGCGCCACGAGATGATGCGCTTGCTCAACGCCATGCGGGATGCCGACGTGGCGCTGTCGATCAGCTTCATGAATAGCGAAGACCTCACCGAAAGCACGCTGATCGATGTGGATGAGCCGGGCAATCGGTTGTTGCTGGAGTGTCCGCCGGGCTGGCGTGGCATGCTCGGCCATCACGCCAGCGGCGACAGCATCATGCTCACTGGCGAGCTGGATGGCGCAAAAATCCAGTTTCAGTGTGGCACCGGCGAAGTTATCGAGGTGGACGACTCGCGTGTGCTGAGCCTGACGATCCCGGAATTCATGTGGCGTTTTCAGCGCCGCCGCGATTCGCGCGTCAAAATGCCGGCGCTGAAAATCACGCTCAATCTGGGCTTTACGGGTGCCGACGCGGAAGTGGCCGATCTGGGCATGGGCGGCATCGGCGCGCTGCATTGTGACAGCGCCCTGCAATTGCAAACCGGCGAGGTGCTCAGCGGCTGCGCCATCGCGCTGCCGGGTGTCGGGCAGATCGCGGTGGATTTAACCGTGCGCCATCTGACGCCGCTGCGTTTGCCCGACGGGCGTGAAGTCACGTGTGTCGGTTGCCAATTCACCCAACTGGATGATCATGCGCGGCAATTGATCGCGCATTGCCTGGAAACACTCGCGGAGCAGTGACAATTTCCGCTGGCCGGTGTAGCGCTGCCAGCGGAAAATATCAATAAAAACATATACTTATGATTACTCGGTATTACAACACGCCGGAGGTGCCGCCATCCAGATTGAGCGAGCTGCCGGTGACGTAGCTGCCCATCGACGACATGAAGAACACGATGGCGTTGGCGGCTTCTTCGGCTTCGCCGAAGCGTGCCATGGGAATATCCTTGGCGTTATCGTTGTAATACTTCTCCGGGCTGATGCTGTTGTTGACCATGCGCCGGTCGTGCTGACCGGATTTGATTTTGCCGATGCACACGGTGTTCACCAGAATGTTTTCCGCCGCGTATTCCTTCGACAATGCCTTGGTGATCACCAGGCCCGCCGCGCGCGAAAGCGAGGTTGGCATGGAGCCGGCACCCGGTTGCTTGGCGCTGGAAATCGTGATGTTGACTATGCGCCCGCCGCCGCGTTTACGCATTTCCGGAATCGCGCGGCGCAGGCAGCGGATCGCGCCGTAGACTTTGATGTCGATGTCGATTTCCCACATCTTGTCATCGATTTCGAGAAACTTGCCGCGCTGCGACAGCCCCGCGTTGTTGAGCAGCAGATCAACGCCGCCGTATTTCTTGATGGTTTCATCGAACAAACGATTGATGTCGGCATCGCTGGTGACATCGGCTTTGATCGCCATGACTTCGCCGCCCGCCTTGCGGATGTGCGCTGCGGTCTGATCGAGTTTTTCCTGACCGCGCGCGCAAATCACGACCTTGGCGCCTTCGCGCGCGAGAACTTCCGCCGTGGCGCGGCCGATGCCGTCGCTGCCGCCAGTGATCACCGCAACCTTACCTTTTAATCCTAAATCCATTTGAGCCTCCTGTGAGCTGTTGAATGATGCTTGGGTTTATTTCAGTTTTATTAAGGAGAAACCCAAATATGTCCTGTGTGAAAGGCGACTTTTTTCCCTGATTCTTCGCGTTATCAGGGCACATTTGCATTACTTAGTAATATGACTTCAATTCCATAGTTCCATTCACACGCCAATGACATTGCTGCGACATTGCGGCGGTGACTGGCGTCAATTTTAACGTGATTTGTAGCGCACTTACCAAACGCCGGGATTCGTCGTAGCATACTCAAAGTAACGCGGCACACCGACTCAACCACCGGAGAAAACCAGTGAACAACCTCTTCCGCCGCATCGTAAGGTCTACCGCCGCCGGATTTGCCGTTGCGGCGTTGTTGATGGGCACTGCGCCGTCACGGGCGCAGGATGCCGACACGTCGGTCGCGCCCGCGCCTGCCATACCCGGCTCGCCAAGAGCCAAACCGGAAATGACCGTCGATGCCCTGTCCGTGGTGCGGGTGCGCGCGCAGGCTTCGGCGAATGCGCGCAGCGGCCGCACGCTCGGGCGCGATCGTGAGGGCACCGGCGTGGTGATCGATTCCAGCGGGTTGATACTCACCATCGGCTATCTCATCACTGAAGCGGAGAAAGTCGAAGTCAACACGGCGGATGGCAAGGTGTATCCCGCCACGGTGGTGGGTTTCGACAACGCCACCGGTCTCGGCCTGCTGAAATCGCTGGTGCCGGTGCCGATCAGGCCGATCGACATGGGTTTGTCGTCCGAGGCCAAGGAACGCGACATGGTGTTGATCGTCGGCTTCGATGGCGTGGCCCCCGCGTATGTGGTGTCGAAACGCCAGTTCGTCGGCTACTGGGAATATCTGCTCGATGAAGCGATCTACACCGCGCCCGCCACGGTGAACTGGCAAGGTGCAGCGCTGGTAAGCAAGGAAGGCAAGCTGCTCGGCATCGGCTCGCTGGCTGTGGGCAATGCGATGGGGCCGTCCGGCAACGTGCCCGGCAATATGTTCGTGCCGATCGACGTATTAAAACCCGTGATCGGTGATTTCATCGCCAATGGTCGTTCCACCGCGAAGACGCGCCCGTGGCTGGGGGTGAGCTCGCAGGAAGTCAGCGGCAATCTGCTGGTGGTGCGCGTGTCGCCCGAAAGTCCCGCTGACGAAGCGGGCCTGAAAGCCGGTGACATCATCGTCGGCATCTCGGGCGAAGGCATCAAGGGCCAGGCCGATTTTTATACGCGCCTGTGGAAAATCGGCGGCGCGGGTGTTGAAGTCATGCTGGATGTGCTGCGTGGCAATAAAGTCGAAAACCTGAGCATCAAGAGCGCGGACCGAAATAATTATTTCCGTGTGAAAGCCACTTACTAACCCGAATGTTGCACAAACAATCGGATCTCAAGCATTTGACGGAATGTGGAATTGAAATCACAGTATTTCAGAACGACAAGCGCAGTCTCCCCTACCCATTAAGTCGGAAGGCGGCAGCGGGGTTGAGCGGTGATTGGGAAGGATGGGTGGTCTATTCTCGACTGACCAGACGTGTCCGGGCTAAGGGGAGAAC
>CAMBGJ010000440.1 GCA_945865805.1 Bordetella parapertussis | reverse complement strand
GAACGCTTCGGCAAGACTCACAGGCTTTTCTGTCTCCATCGCCACTCCAAAAAGACAGAAAACTACACAGCTTTGCGAAAAAGTACAAGCCTTTGACCTTTCTCATAACTATTTCATTCTTATAGGGTTTTGATGCAATTGCCCTGCCGCTCATGGAGCATCGTGTGCACGATGCTATGATCGTCTGTCATTCTTTCAATTCATGATTTGCGCGAGACCACCTGGTGTGGTCCGCGTTCACAGCAACCAGCATCCCATGCCTGCCACGCGCGCGATACAGGTTTTACCCGATCTGCTGATCAATCAGATCGCTGCCGGCGAAGTGGTCGAGCGGCCGGCCTCGGCGCTCAAAGAGTTGCTCGAAAACAGTCTCGATGCCGGTGCCGCCAACATCACCGTGCAGCTTGCCGCGGGCGGCACGCAGTTGCTCAAAGTCAGCGACGACGGCGGCGGCATTAAGCGCGAGGAACTGCCGCTGGCATTGGCGCGTCACGCCACCAGCAAAATTGTTTCACTGGAAGAACTGGAGCGCGTCGGCAGTCTGGGCTTTCGCGGTGAAGCGCTGGCCAGCATTGCTGCGGTTTCACGTTTGACGCTGACCAGCAAACGTGACGCAGACAAACACGCCTGGGCGATCAACGCCGAAGGCCCGCACCTCGCAGCACCCGAACCCGCAGCACTTGCCGCTGGCACCAGCATCGAAGTGCGCGATCTGTATTTCAACACCCCCGCGCGGCGCAAGTTTCTGAAGTCGGACGCCACCGAATACGCGCACTGCGAAGAAGCGTTCCGGCGCATTGCGCTGTCCAGTCCTGCCACGGGCTTCACGCTGCAACACAACACGCGCGTGCAGTGGCACCTCAAAGCGCAAAGTCTCGACGAACGCATCCTCGCACTGCAGGGCGACGAATTCGCGGGAAGCTCGGTCGTCGTCGATGAAGACACCACGGGTCTGCGGCTGCATGGCCGTGCGGGCCTGCCCACGTATGCGCGCGCCAGCCGCGATGCGCAGTATTTTTACGTCAACGGCCGCTTCGTGCGCGACAAACTGCTGGCACACGCGGTGCGGCAGGCGTATCAGGATGTGCTGCATCACGAACGTCATCCGACGTTCGTATTGTTTCTGCAACTCGATCCGGCCTTGGTAGATGTCAACGTGCATCCGGCGAAAACCGAAGTGCGTTTTCGCGACAGCCGCGCCGTGCATCAGTATGTGTTTCACGCGTTGTCACGCGCGCTGGCAGGTGGCGCTGGGGCGCAGCCCGCGCCGACTTTTGCGTTCGCGCATACCGCAGCGACTGAATTTGCAGTCGGCACGTCATCAGGTGACAATGAAAATTATTCAATAAAAACAAATACTTACAATACACCAGTTTATCGCTCGCAAAGCGCCATGCCACTGGCCGCGCGCGAATCCGCCGCGTTTTACGACACGCTGTTTGGCCAACGCGCCACGGTACCAACGACGCCGACAGGTGATGCCGTGCCCAACGACACCACGCCGCCGCCACTGGGTTTCGCGCTGGCGCAGCTTGCCGGCATCTACATCCTCGCGGAAAACGAACACGGGCTGGTGATCGTGGACATGCACGCCGCGCACGAACGCATCATGTATGAAAAGCTGAAAAGCGCACTCGACGCCGCCGAAATCCCCATGCAACCGCTGCTGGTGCCGGTCACCATGAACGCGGCAGCACTCGATGTCGCCACCGCCGAAGAAAACGAAACCACGTTGCGCCAGATCGGTTTCGACATGACGCCCGGCTCGCCAACGTCGCTCACCATCCGTGCGGTGCCCGCAATGCTCGCCGATGCCGACGCGCGCAGCCTCGCCACCGATGTGCTACGTGAAGTGCGCGAGTACGGCGCCAGCCGCGTACTCACCGAACGCCGCAACGAACTGCTCGGCACCATGGCCTGTCACGCCGCCGTGCGTGCCAACCGGCGGCTGACGACTATGGAAATGAACGCCCTGTTGCGTGACATGGAAGCCACTGAGCGCTCTGGCCAATGCAATCACGGCCGCCCGACGTGGCGGCAAATTTCCGTGGCCGAACTCGATAAATTTTTCATGCGCGGACGCTGAGCGCCCCGCACGAATTTCACCGCGAATTTTATGGCCAAAATCCACCACCCTCCCGCCATCATCCTGATGGGCCCCACCGCCAGCGGCAAAACGGCGATATCCGCGCAACTCGCGCAATCGCTGCAGTGCGAAGTCATCAGCGTCGATTCCGCGCAGATTTATAAGGACATGAACATCGGCACCGCCAAGCCCGACGCCGAATTCTTAAAGCACACGCCGCATCACGGTATCGACATCATCGAGCCGCACGAAACCTATTCCGCGATGAAATTCCGCGACGATGCGTTGACCTCTATGCGTGAAATCACCGAGCGCGGCAAGATTCCGCTGCTGGTCGGCGGCACCATGATGTACTTCAAGGCGCTGATCGAAGGCATGAACGATCTGCCCGAAGCCGACAACATGGTGCGCCTGATGATCGACACCCTGGCCGATGAAAAGGGCTGGCCCGGCGTGCACGGGCATCTGATGAAAGTCGATCCCGAAACCGCTGCGCGCATCGACCCCAACGACTCGCAGCGCATTCAGCGTGCGATGGAGATTTACCACCTCACCGGCAAGCCGATGTCGGAATGGCTGGCAAAACCCAAATACGTGTATTTTCCCTACACCCCGATCACCCTGTCACTGGTGCCCAGCGACCGCACCATCTTGCACCTGCGCATCGCCAACCGCTTCGACGACATGCTCAAAGCCGGCCTGGTGGAAGAAGTCGCCCAACTGCGCGAAGACTACGTGCTCGAAGCCACCATGCCATCGATGCGCTGCGTCGGCTACCGGCAAGCGTGGCAGCATCTGAATGGCGCGTTCGGCCTGAACGAACTGCGCGAACAAGGCATAGCCGCCACCCGCCAGCTAGCCAAGCGCCAACTCACCTGGCTGCGCGGCATGGAACCCGGCAGCGTGGTGGAGTTCGATTGCCTGGCCGAAAATGTCGACGCGCACGTGCTGGATTACATCCGGCAGGCGTTGGAGGCGCATTATTTGGAATCGGAAAGCACGCAGTAGCAGGCGCTGACGGTTCGTTCACGTCGAAAGGGATACGTCGCGTTTGACATGATGCATCGGTCGCCCGATCCGTGCCTTCGTCCAGGGCAATTGCATCAAATAGCCACCATCCCAAGTAATTGCTCACGATAAGAATCGCTGGTTGATGCGACCAAGCGTCGCGTCTTGATTCCGCCCTTGCGGGACTTATCCAGACGCAGAATATTGAGCACCATGCGACGCACGGCGG
>CAMBGJ010000439.1 GCA_945865805.1 Bordetella parapertussis | reverse complement strand
CTGGATGCGCAGCCGCTGATGCACATGCATGGCATCGCTCGTGCGCGCAGCGTTGGTATTCTGCCGCAACACGAAGAAGCCGAATTCTGGGGCACGGCGCTCGATTACGTGAACCTGGGTTGTTTCCCCAGTGCGCCAGCTTGGCTGGGTTGGTATAGCGGCGACGAAGCGGCCGCCCTGGCCGCCATGCAGCAGGCGGGCGTAGCGGCATTGGCCACGCGCGGCTATGCCACCTTGTCGGGCGGCGAGCGCCAGCGCGTGCGGTTCGCGCAGTTGCTGGCACAGGCGCCACGCTATCTGCTGCTGGATGAACCCTTGCAGCACCTTGATTTGCGATACCAGATTCAGCTGCTCGATCTGCTGGCATCGCTGGTGCGCAACGCTGATCGGCCACGCGCCGTGGTGATGGTGCTGCACGATGTGTTGTGGCCCGCGCGGTATTGCACGCATGCCCTGTTGCTCGATGGCACGGGTGCCGCACGCGCGGGCGTGGCGAGCGAGATACTCACGCAACCCAATCTTGAAGCCCTGTTCGGCTGCGCTTTGCAGTCGGCGGGTGATAAATCCGGGGCGGGCTTTGTGCCCGCGCTATAATTCACGCCACATGATTAAAAAACTGATAGGCCGGGTATTTTCCGGAAAGTTGTTTAAATCGCGCGCCAAGAGTGGTGCGCAGGTGATGGCTTTCAAAGACCACGGCGTCGCGCGTGAATCGATCAGCGCTTGCGCCCTGAGCGTCACCGATACCCTGCAGGCCAAGGGCTACGCTGCGTTTGTGGTGGGCGGTGCTGTGCGCGACCTGCTGTTAAAGCGCGCGCCCAAGGATTTTGACGTGGCCACCAGCGCCACGCCCGAAGAAGTGCGCGGCCTGTTTCGCCGCTCGCGCATTATCGGGCGGCGCTTTCAGATCGTGCACGTGATGTGCGGGCGCGAGACGGTGGAGGTCTCCACCTTTCGCGCCGGGCACGACACCATTGACGATAACAGTGGCGCTGAGAAAGGAAAAACCGACGAACACGGTCGCATCCTGCGCGATAACGTGTTCGGCAATCAGCAGCAGGATGCCACGCGGCGCGATCTGTCGATCAACGCGCTGTTCTACGACCCCACCACGCAGCAGGTGCACGATTACCACGGTGGTGTGAAAGATTTACGCGAGCGCCGCTTGCGCATGATCGGCGATGCAACGCAGCGTTACCGCGAAGACCCGGTGCGCATGTTGCGCGCGGTGCGTTTTGCGGCGGCGCTGGATTTCGAGATCGACACGGCCACGCGCAAGCCCATCTCGGAGCTTGCCGATCTTTTGCAGAACGTGCCGCCCGCGCGTCTGTTCGACGAAATGTTGAAGCTCTTGTTGTCCGGACACGCCGTGGAAACGGTGAAACGGCTGCGCAAGGATGGTCTGCATCACGGCTTGTTGCCGTTGCTCGATGTCATTCTGGAGCAGCCGCTGGGCGAGCGTTTTGTGATGCTGGCGCTGAAGAATACCGATCTGCGCATCCGCGGCGAAAAAGGCGTGTCGCCCGCGTTTTTGTTTGCGACATTACTGTGGCACGAGGTGCTGGCGGCGTGGAAATCCATCGAGGCGGGCGGCATGCCGCCAATACCCGCGCTGTTCAAGGCGATGGATCAGGTGTTGCAATTGCAAGCCGAAAAGCTCGCCATACCGCGGCGCTACGGCGGCGATATGAAAGACATCTGGGCGATGCAGCCGCGCTTTGAACAGCGCGCGGGGCGGCGGCCGCACCGCCTGCTGGAGCTGCCGCGCTTTCGCGCGGGCTATGATTTTCTGTTGCTGCGCTGCGAGAGCGGCGAACTCGACGCGGAAATCGGCGAATGGTGGACGGCGTTTCAGGATGCCGGCGGCGCCGACCGCGAGCAAATGCTGATGCCCGAGAGTGCCCCGAAAAAGCGCCGCCGCCGCAGAAAACCCAGGGTGCCGGGCGATACCACGTCCGCGCCATCCGACGACGGCGCGTGAGCACGGTGATGGAAGCGGCGTACATCGCGCTCGGCAGCAACCTTCAGGAACCGCAGCGCCAGTTGCAGGCAGGCTTTGCCGCGCTGGCGCGCCTGCCGCAAACGCAGTTGGTGGCGCAGTCGTCGCTATACCGTAGCGCGCCGGTGGGTTACGCCGATCAGCCGGATTTTGTGAATGCCGTCGCGGCGATACGCACCGAACTTTCGCCGCGCGCATTGCTCGACGCCTTGCTCGCCATCGAACGTGAACACGGCCGGGTGCGCGACGTGCCCAATGTATTCAATGGGCCGCGCACGCTGGACCTCGATATCGCGCTGTATGGCGAGCGCGTGATCGCCGAGCCGGGCTTGTCGATTCCGCATCCGCGGATGACCGAGCGCGCGTTTGTGATGGTGCCACTGGTGGAAATCGCGCCGCAGGTGCAGGTGCCGGGCCACGGCAGCGCACAGGCGTTGCTCGCGCGGCTGGATGTCAGCGGCGTCAGCGTTTTGAAAGCCGTCGCCGCATGAAGCTGCCGGAGCGGTTGCGTTATGTGGTGGTGGAAGGCCCCATTGGTTCGGGCAAGACCAGTCTCACGCGTTTGCTGGCGGAGCGCTGCGGTGGCACGACGTTGCTCGAAGACCCGGCCGCCAATCCGTTTCTCGATGGTTTTTACCGCGATCCGAAGCGCAATGCCCTGCCCGCGCAGTTGTTCTTTTTGTTTCAGCGTGCGGAGCAGGTGCGCGACTTGGCGCAGACAGACCTGTTTCGCAAAGTCACCTTCGCGGATTTCATGTTTGAAAAAGACCCACTGTTCGCGGGCCTGACGTTGCGCGATGACGAGTTGAAACTCTACCGGCAAATTTACGACCATCTGAGTCTGCAATTGCCGGTGCCGGACCTGGTGATCTATCTGCAAGCCACGCCGCAAACGCTGATTGACCGCGTGCAAAAGCGCGCCGCCAGTTACGAACGCAGCATCAGCGACGATTATCTGGTGCGCCTGTCGGACACTTACACGCGTTATTTTCATCAGTACGCCGCCGCTCCACTGCTGATTGTGAATTCGGACAATTTAAACTTTGTTGATTCGACCGGTGATTTTGATTTATTGTTGCAGCGCATCGCCGCGATGCGCGGCCCGCGCGAATTTTTCAATTCCGGGCGGTGATCAGGGATTGTTCCAGGTGGGTATCCGTAACTATTTGTTTTTATTGGTAAATTTTACATGCGAATCACGCTCTCCACGCTGCACAAAATGACGCAGGACGGTGACAAGATCACCATGCTGACCTGCTACGACGCGAGTTTTGCGACGCTGCTCGAAACGGCGGGCGTGGAAACGCTGCTGATAGGCGATTCACTGG
>CAMBGJ010000438.1 GCA_945865805.1 Bordetella parapertussis | reverse complement strand
TTGCAGACGGTGACCGAGCGTTTGTTTTTACCGAAACCGGCGAAATTGTTGTTCTCGCCTTAACTGCGACACGTCTGGTCAGTCGAGAATAGACCCCCCATCCTTCCCAATCACTGCCCAACCCGCCGCCGCCTTCCGACTTAATGGGTGGGGTAGACTGCGCTTGTCGTTCTCAAATGCAGCGATTTCAATTCCACATGATGTCAAACGCTTGAGAGAGGATTGTTTATGCAACATTCGGGCTAAGTTATTGCGGCGCACCAAGTTGACCCGGCAGCATAAAACCAAGTACAATCAATGAGTTTTCTGGATTCGCTATATCGTACTTTATTTGGGCGCATCAGCAGCAAACCCATACGTACCGTTTTGGGTTGGCAGGTAATTGCCACGGTCGTCATCGCGTTAGGGGCTGGCCTTTGGGTTGGGCCGCACGGCGCGATATCCGCAGTGTTGGGGGGGGCTGTTAATCAGGTCGCGGATTTGGCTTACGCCCTGCTGATTTCGGGTGGCGGCATAAGAACAGCAGGGAATACTCTGCGCACGTTGTTCCGCGCAGAAGGGGTGCGAGTCCTTCTGATCGTGTTTTTGTTGGGCGCGGTGCTCACGTCGTACCCGGACGTGGTTCACCCGGCATTATTTTTGTCGTTCGTCGTGTCGGTAATCGTATTCCGCGCGGCGATCATTGTAAAAGAGTCGTAAAAGAATAATTAAAGAACCGTCAACGAGACCGCACGATGGCCGCCGCAGGACAGGAACTTACCCCGACCAGTTATATCGGTCACCACCTCACCAATCGCACCGTGTCGCTGGGCGACGGCGCGTTCTGGACGTTGCATCTGGATACCTGGCTGACAGCGGTCATGCTCGGCGTCGTGGGCTTCGGTTTCTTGTGGTGGATTGCGCGCGGCGCAACCGCTGGCGTGCCGACCAAACGGCAGGCTTTCGTCGAAATGTTGTTTGATTTCGTCGACGATCAAGTCAAAGGCATCTTTCACGGCAATCGCGCGTTTGTCGCGCCGTTGGCGCTGACGGTGTTTGTGTGGGTGTTCCTGATGAACGCGATGGATTTTATCCCCGTTGATTTGGCCGCCAAATTTACCGAACATGGCTTGGGGCAGGCCTATTGGAAGCCGGTGCCGACCTCCGACGTGAACACCACCTTCGCGCTGGCACTGTCGGTATTTGCCTTGATGATTTTCTACAATCTCAAAATCAAAGGCGTAGGCGGCTGGATCCACGAACTGTTCTGCACGCCCTTCGGCAGTAACATTCTGGTGATGCCGCTGAACTTCCTGTTCAATCTGGTCGAGTACGTTTCCAAACCGTTGTCCCATTCGCTGCGGCTATACGGCAATATCTACGCAGGCGAAATCATTTTCATGCTGTTGTGGATGTGGGCCGCCACTGGCCTGGTCGGTTCCGTATTCGGCGGCGCGCTGGCGCTCGGCTGGGCGATCTTCCACATCCTGATCGTGGCGTTGCAAGCGTACATATTCATGATGCTCACCATTGTCTATATGGCGATGGCGCACGAATCCCATTAATTTCTATAACTATTTGTTTTAATTGGCATTTTTAAAAGGAGCAAGTGATGGACAAGATGCAATTGATCGCGCAAGTTCAGGCGTTTACCGGAATCGGCATTGGCCTGATGATCGGTCTGGGTGCTGCCGGTGCATGTATCGGCGTGGGTATTATGTGTAGCCGCTTTCTCGAAGGTGCGGCGCGTCAGCCCGAACTGATGCCGCAATTGCAAGCGAAAGTGTTCCTGCTGCTGGGCCTGATTGACGCGTCGTTCATTATCGGTGTGGGTCTCGCGCTGTGGTTCGCCACCGGCAACCCGCTGCTCGCCGCCCTCAAGTAGTTGTTTTTTAACCGTTCCCGCAGGGGAAGCTCATGAACCTAAACGTCACGATGGTCGCTCAGGCGGTCACGTTCTTCGTCTTCATTTTTTTCTGTGCGAAGTTCGTGTGGCCGCCGATGGTTAAAGCCATCGAAGCCCGCCAAAAGCAAATCGCCGACGGCCTGACCGCTGCCGAAGAAGGCAAAAAGTCGCTGGAAAGTGCATCCAGGCAAGCCGATGAGGCAATCGCGCAGGCGCGCGCTCGTGCGACGGAGATCGTCGCGCAGGCCGATAAGCGCGCAAGCCAGATGATCGAGGAAGCCAAGACCGCTGCCAAGTCCGAAGGCGAACGCGAAAAAGCTGCCGCCAAATCGGAAATCGAGCAGGAAGTATCGCGTGCCAAGGAATCCCTGCGTACCCAGGTCGCCACACTGGCAGTCGCTGGCGCGGAAAAAATCTTGAAGCGCGAAGTCGACGCCAAAGCGCACGCCGACATTTTGGCTGACGTGCAGAAGCAGCTTTAATAGTAGATCGAGACCATGGCCGAACCCGTCACCGTCGCCCGTCCCTACGCCGAAGCCGTTTTCAAGCTGGCGAATGAAAGCAACGCGTTGTCCACATGGGCGGACGCCCTCGCCAACGTCGACGGTGTAGTGGCCGATGCGCGCGTGCAGGCCTGTATTACCGACCCTAACGTCAGCGCGCAGCAACTCGAAGGCTTGGTGCTCGGCGTCGTTGGCGACAAATTAACCAGCGAAGCGCGCAACTTCGTGCAGGTGCTGGTGGCAAACGGACGGTTGGATCTGATGCCGCTGATTCGCTCGCAGTTCGAGGCGCTCAAACGCGAAAAAGAAGGCGTGCTCGAAGCTAAAATTATTTCCGCGCTGAAAATGGACGACGCACAGGTCAGACAGCTCGTTGCGCAACTCGAAACCAAATACCAGCGCAAAGTTACCGCCACCGTCGAAACCGACGCCGCGTTGATCGGCGGCGTGAAAATCGTCGTCGGCGATAAAGTAATTGATGGAACCGTGCGCGGCAAGCTGGACGCCATGGCCGCCGCGCTGACACACTAAGCATAGCCTCAGTTATATAGTAGTACCAGGAGCCACACATGCAACTCAACCCTTCCGAAATCAGCGAACTCATCAAGAGCCGCATCCAGAACCTCGCGGGCACCACCGAAGCGCGCACCCAGGGCACCGTGATCTCGGTGACCGACGGTATCTGCCGCATTCATGGCCTGGCCGATGTGATGCAGGGCGAGATGTTGGAGTTCCCGAAGAACACCTTCGGCCTCGCGCTGAACCTCGAGCGTGATTCCGTTGGCGCGGTTATTCTGGGTGAATACGAACACATCTCCGAAGGCGACACCGTCAAAACCACGGGCCGCATTCTCGAAGTGCCGGTCGGCCCTGAGCTGATCGGCCGCGTGGTGAATTCGCTGGGTCAGCCGATCGACGGCAAAGGCCCGGTCAATGCCAAGATGACCGACGTGATTGAGAAAGTCG
>CAMBGJ010000437.1 GCA_945865805.1 Bordetella parapertussis | reverse complement strand
GCCCGCGCCGGGACGATTTTCGATCACCACTTGCTGCTTGATGACATCTGACAACCGCTGCCCGAGGATGCGCAGCGGCACGTCCGCCGCACCGCCCGCCGAAAACGGAATGATCACGCGCACCGCGCGCGAAGGGTAGGTCTGCGCCGTTGCCAGCGGCAGAGCGCCCACAGCGATCAATCCCAGCGAAAATAGGTAAGTATTTGTTTTTATTGAAATTTTTAATTCAGCTTATGGGGTGGCACGGCCTGCGTTTGCGCGGCTTGCAGCACATCAGGATCCACCGCCAGCGTCATGTCCCAATCCGATTGTTTGACCGCATCCAGCAGTAATTTGGACATCATGTGCAGCAGTTCCGTGTTCACACCCAAGTCTATGCCCTGCCCCTGTTCGGGATGCAGACTCAGTTGCTGCTGTCGGGGCTGTTGCGCATCCGGCTGCTTGCCGGTGATGCGCGACAGCAAAATCGGCGCGGCACCCAGCGGCAGGCTGTTGGTGCCTTCCTCAAAGGGCTTGGCGAATTCACCGCCGCGCACCACGTTCTCGTGCTGAAAGCCCACCACAGTACGGCGGATTTTTTCATCGGCATGCACCGCGGCCACCGGATCGCGCTCAATCAGTTTCAGCAGCACCTGCCACAGCAGCTTGACGTAGCGGCGCGTCAGCCAGAAGCGAAACTCGGCGCGCTCGCTGGATAAAATGCGCAGCAGGATGCGGTCCTCCTGCGCGTTAAACGCCATTTGTATCTGATGAATATTCACGGGCGCGAGCTTACCGCCCGGCCCGTGCCTCGGTCAAACCCGCTCAATGCAGCATGGCCTTGTCGAAAGTGAACCCACCGGCCTTGTTCACATCCACACGGATGGTGTCCTTGGCCGCGAACTTGCCTTCGAGTATCGCCTTCGCCAGCGGGTTCTCAAGCTGCGCCTGGATCGCGCGCTTCAAGGGCCGCGCGCCGTACACCGGATCAAACCCTGCCGCCGCCAGTTCGCGCAATGCGCTGTCGCTGACGTCGATTAGCATGTCCATCGCGGCCAGCCGTTTTTCCAGATGCGCGAGCTGTATCTTCGCAATCGAGGCGATGTGTTTCTCACCAAGGCCGTGGAACACCACGATCTGGTCGATGCGGTTGATGAACTCGGGGCGGAAATTCGCCTTCACCTCGCCCAGCACCGCGAGCTTGATCACCTGGTAGTCATCGCCTTGCATCTGCTGGATCATTTGCGAGCCCATGTTCGAGGTCATCACGATCACGGTGTTTTTGAAATCCACTGTGCGCCCCTGGCCGTCGGTCATGCGACCATCGTCGAGCACCTGCAACAACACGTTGAACACATCCGGATGCGCTTTTTCAATTTCATCAAGCAGAATCACCGAATACGGCTTACGGCGCACGGCTTCCGTGAGGTAACCGCCTTCTTCGTAGCCGACGTAGCCCGGCGGCGCGCCGATCAGCCGCGCGACCGAATGTTTTTCCATGAATTCCGACATGTCGATGCGGATGAGGTGATCTTCCGCGTCGAATAAAAATTCCGCCAGCGTCTTGCACAGCTCCGTCTTGCCCACGCCGGTGGGCCCCAGAAACAGGAACGAGCCATAAGGCCGCTTCGGGTCACCCAGCCCCGCACGCGAACGGCGAATCGCATCGGCCACCAGGCGCACGGCTTCATCCTGCCCCACCACGCGGCCATGCAGACGATCTTCCATCTTGAGCAATTTTTCGCGCTCGCCCTGCATCATGCGCGACACCGGTATGCCCGTCGCACGCGACACCACCTCGGCAATTTCCTCCGCGCCCACCTGCGTGCGTAAGAGCTTGTGCTTGGCCGCGCCGGCACTGTCGGTCTCGGCTTGCCTTAATTGTGCCTCAAGCTGCGGCAGCTTGCCGTATTGCAGCTCGGCCACCTTGTCCAGCTTGCCTTCGCGTTGCAGCTTGACGATATCGGCCCGCACGCGCTCGATTTCTTCCTTCACATGCGTGCTGCCCTGCACCTGCGCTTTTTCGGCTTTCCAGATCACCTCAAGATCGGAATATTCGCGCGACAACGTGCTGATTTCCATCTCGATCAGTTCCAGCCGCTTTTTCGACGCCTCGTCTTTTTCGCGTTTGATCGCCTCGCGCTCAATTTTCAACTGAATCAAACGCCGGTCGAGCTTGTCCATCGACTCCGGCTTGGAATCGATTTCCATTTTGACGCGCGACGCGGCCTCGTCGATGAGATCGATGGCCTTGTCGGGTAAAAACCGATCGGTGATATAGCGGTGCGACAACTCAGCCGCCGCGACGATGGCCGGATCGGTGATATCCACGCCGTGATGCAGTTCGTACTTTTCCTGCAGCCCGCGCAGGATGGCGATGGTGCTCTCGACACTCGGTTCGTCCACCAGCACTTTCTGAAACCGCCGTTCCAGCGCGGCATCTTTTTCGACGTACTTGCGGTACTCATCCAGCGTGGTCGCGCCCACGCAATGCAGTTCGCCGCGCGCCAGAGCGGGCTTCAACATATTGCCGGCGTCAATCGCGCCCTCGGCTTTACCGGCACCCACCATGGTGTGCAATTCATCAATAAAAACAATGGTTTGGCCTTCGTCCTGAGCGATCTCTTTGAGCACCGATTTAAGCCGTTCCTCAAACTCGCCGCGATATTTGGCACCCGCCAGCAGCGCCGCCATGTCGAGCGACAGCACGCGTTTGTTCATGAGTGTTTCCGGCACTTCGCCATTGATAATGCGCTGTGCGAGGCCCTCAACGATGGCAGTTTTGCCCACGCCCGGCTCGCCAATCAGCACCGGATTATTCTTGGTGCGCCGTTGCAGAATCTGAATCACGCGGCGGATTTCGTCGTCGCGCCCGATCACCGGATCGAGCTTGCCCAAACTGGCGCGCTCGGTGAGATCTGTCGTGTATTTCTTCAGCGATTCGCGCGCGCCTTCGTCACCGGGACTTTGCACGCCCTCGCCGCCGCGAACCGCGTTGATCGCCTGCTCCAACGGCGGACGCGTGACGCCGCTTTGCTTTAATACGCGACCGGTCTCGCCCTTGTCCTGCGTCAGCGCCAGCAAAAACATTTCGGACGCAACAAACTGATCGCCGTGTTTTTGCGCTTCCTTATCGGTGACGTTCAGCAGACTGGCCAGATCACGCGACACATTCACCTCGCCGCTGCTGCCCTCCACCTTGGGCAGCCGCTCGATCGCCTGCGCCAGCGCGCCACGCAGCGTCGGCACGTTCGCCCCCGCACGCCCGAGCAGCGACGCCGTGCCGCCATCGGCCTGCTGCAGCAGCGCCAACAGCAAATGCTGCGGCTCAATATAAGGGTTGTCATGACGCACCGCCGCGCTTTGCGCATCGGAAAACGCCTGCTGAAATTTCGTG
>CAMBGJ010000436.1 GCA_945865805.1 Bordetella parapertussis | reverse complement strand
TTGATCGGATTTTTTCATTGCAGTGTCTGCAAATAGGCTATCACATCTTCGATCTGCGCCGCGCTCAATACCGGCTTGCCACGCAGGTTTTCCGCCACGCGATTCAAGCCTTCCACCCGGTAATAGGCCGGCATGATCGATTCGCGGTTAAACGCCAGCGGATCGACGATGCGGGCGCGCATTTGTGCCGCTGTGAGGCGCTTGCCGATGCCCGACAGCGGCGGCGCAAGATTACCGAAGAAACGCTCGCCGCTTTCCGGCACGGCGTGACACAAAATACAGTTGGCCTCGCGGCTCACCAGTACTTTGCGACCGCGTTCGGTGTCGGTGGCGGCGGCACTCAGTGGCAACGATATCTCACCGTTGACCAGCGTGTAGCTCGCGTTGCCGCCTGCGGTCAGGCACCCGGCAAGCAGCGCCGCTGCCGGCAGAAACGTCATCCAGACACGCATACGTTGCCCGCCATCAAGCCGGTGGAATACGCCACAGATAAATCGTAGTCGATACCACCGATTCCGTTTTCTCCGGCTGCCAGTCACCCATGTCGAAGGCGTGCGACACGATGCGCGTGCCGGGTTTCAATTCCTTGGTCAGCTTGGGCCGCAGTTTGAGATTCAAGCGCGTCAGCAGAAACAGCGTGACCACCGTGGCTTCGCTGATGTCAGCTTCGAATAAATCGCCTTCGATAAACCGCACCCGCTTATCCGCGCCGGTGCGTTTGGCCAGTGCGCGCGCTTCCTGTATGCGCTGCGGATCGATGTCGATGCCCACGCCGCGCGCGCCGAACTGCTGCGCCGCCGTCACCACGAAACGTCCGTCTCCGCAGCCCAGGTCATACACAATGTCCTTGCTCGTCACCTCGGCGAGTTTCAGCATCTGCGTCACCACCTGAAAATCCGTCGGCACAAAAATGACATCCGGCGTGCGTTGCGCCAGAACATCAAAAGCCGAGCCGGCCAGCCCCAGCCCACCTAAAGCTCCCACGGTACCTGCGGCGCCCAAGAATTGTCTGCGTTGCATCATCGCCTCCGTTAAAATATCGCGTCTATTATGCCTTACCCTCGAAAAAAATAAAATCAATAAAAACAAACACTTACGTCAATCAAGGAGGACTCCATGCGCGATAAAATCCAGCTCTGGTCGATACTCGGCAACTCGCAAAAGCTCGACGGCGGCGCGATGTTCGGCAATGCGCCGCGCGCGCTGTGGTCGCGCTGGATCAAACCCGACGAGCAAAACCGCGTGCCACTCGCCTGTCGTGCGCTGCTGGCGACGGGCCTTGGTGACCACGGCGACAAGACCGTGCTGTTTGAAACCGGCATCGGCGCTTTTTTTGAACCCAAGCTGAAAGAACGCTACGGCGTGGTGGAAAGCGAACACGTGCTGCTCGATTCGCTCGCCAAGGCAGGCTTCAAGCATGGCGACATCGACGCGGTAGTGCTGTCGCATCTGCATTTCGATCACGCCGGCGGACTGCTGGCACCCTGGCAGGCGGACGCGGCGCCCACGCTGTTGTTTCCCAACGCAAAAATAATCGTCGGTCGCGAATGCTGGGAGCGTGCGTTGAAACCGCACCCGCGCGACCGCGCCTCATTCATCCCCGAATTACCGGGCCTGCTTAAAGCGACAGGCCGGCTGGAAATTATCGAGGGCGATCAGTCATCCACGCTAGGCGCGCGAGTGCGCTTTGAATACAGCCACGGCCACACGCCGGGCCTCCTGGTCGCCACCATCCTGACCGATAGCGGTGGCGTGTCGTTTTGCAGCGATATGATTCCCGGACGGCCGTGGGTGCACGTGCCGATCACCATGGGCTACGATCGTTATCCCGAAATGCTGATCGATGAAAAAACCCGTTTCCTCGACGACAAATTCACGCGCAGTGGGCGGCTGTTTTTCACCCACGACCCGGTGTGCGCGATGGCGTCGATCACGCGTGAGGGCGGGCGCTATGGCACATCCAATGAAATGGCAGAGCTACACGGTGTGCCGGGATAACGCCGTATCCTCTTAATTGTACTGTGTTATTAAATATGGCATTCTTCCGACATCATCGTACATTCTGGGAGATTTGTCATGGCAAAAGGATTGGAAACACGCTTTGAACGCTACGCCGAGACGATGATTCAGGCGCTGGGGCACGCGGATCGGGCAACGCCAGCGCGCTGGTATCTGCGCGGCCTGATGCTGCCGGGAAGCCGCAAGAGCGTGGAACCCATGGCCGCGCGCGTGCATCCGCAGGACGTGCGCTCGGCGCACCAGTCGATGCACCACCTGGTGGCCGACTCCGACTGGAACGATGACGCGTTGCTCGGGGCGGTGACTCGCGAAGTGGCACCGGTGCTCACCGCCGCAGGACAAGAACCCTGTTACTGGATTATCGATGATACGGGCCATCGCAAATATGGCTGTCACTCGGTGGGGGTGGCGCGGCAATACTGCGGCCAGTTGGGCAAGGTCGACAACTGCCAAGTGGCGGTGAGCTTGTCGCTGGCCACGGCAGAAGGCAGCTTGCCGCTTTCCTACCGACTGTATCTGCCGCAAGAGTGGACTGAAGACAAGGCACGCTGCAAGGGTGCGGGCGTGCCCAAGGGCATCACCTTTGCGACCAAGGGCGAGATCGCGCGAACGCAGATCGAAGCTGCGCTTTCCGCCGACATCCCGCGCGGCCCGGTGCTTATGGATGCCGGTTACGGCGATGAAGCCGCCCTGAGGGATTGGCTGAGTGCGCAGGAATTGGTGTACGCGGTGGGGATACGTCCGGCAACGGCCGTGTGGTGGGACGACCATCAACCCGCCCCCGCGCCGGTCAAGACGGGCCGTGGTCGGCCCCGCACCCGGCTGGTGCGGGACGAAACCCACACCCCGATCTGCGTCAAGGC
The DNA here is from genome assembly GCA_945865805.1 of Bordetella parapertussis. Lineage (GTDB taxonomy): Bacteria > Pseudomonadota > Gammaproteobacteria > Burkholderiales > SG8-41 > UBA5216. The sequence goes on along the minus strand of CAMBGJ010000436.1, from coordinate 497 downwards.
GCTGGCCGAAGCGCTGCCGCGAAGCTGCTATCGCACACTCACCTGGCGCGAAGGCACCAAAACATCTCTGCGCTCGCGCTTCGCGCGGGTGCGGGTGCGTGCAGCGCACGCCAACCACCCCCGCCAGGAGGAATGGCTGCTCATCGAGTGGCCCAGAGGCGAGGCCGAGCCCACCCGTTATTTCCTGTCTACCTTGCCTGCGGACACGTCGTTCAAGGCGCTGGTGGCTACCGTCAAAATGCGCTGGCGCATCGAGCGTGATTACCGTGAACTGAAGCAGGAAGTCGGGCTGAGTCAATACGAAGGGCGCAATTGGCGTGGCTTTCATCATCATGCGAGCTTGTGCATCGCTGCCTATGGCTTTCTCATGCTGGAACGGCTGTCCGGCGTTAAAAAAAACACCACTCGACTTAAAACACCTGCCCTACCCGAAGGCTTCCTCCCGCGCGGGTCTGTCCCCGATGCAGCGGCACGTTCCGTGGTCCATCGCAACGACA
>CAMBGJ010000435.1 GCA_945865805.1 Bordetella parapertussis | reverse complement strand
CATGAGGGCAAAGACCTGTTGGTGTTGACGAATGTGTTTCTTGATAACTCACATTGTACCAATCACTTACGGTGTTCTTTGCCCTCTTTATGCAAAATTCAGGCTAGAACGTCAGCGCTCGCTACCTGTCTTCACCACACCCGCGGCAGCCGGGTTGAAATCCCACTGCTTCCACGCCGCCAGCACCATGTTCGGATATTCAGGCCGGCCAAGGCTGCCGTTATAACGCCCCAACGCGCGATACAGATCGCCTTTTTCGATATCGATATAGTGGCGCAAAATCACGCAGCCAAAGCGCAGGTTGGTGCGCAGATGAAACAGATTGCTGTCGACGGTACCGATGACGCCCACCCAGAACGGCATCACTTGCATCAGGCCGCGCGCGCCTGCGCTGGAGATGGCGTATTTGCGAAACGCGCTTTCAACCTGAATCAGCCCCAGCACCAGTTGTGGATCGAGCCCCGCGCGCTTGGCTTCGTAATGCACGGTGACGAGAAAATCTTCGCGCAGCGCCTTGTCGGGCATGCGGCGTTCGAGTTTGCTCGACATGGCATCGAGCCACGTGCGCGCCTCGCCCGCCGTGGCAAACGCCAGAAACGGCGCGGATTGATCGGTAATGGCTTTGTGCAGCGCGGCGCGCACGCTTTCCGCCATTTTTTCTTCCAGCTGATTGCCGGCGTGCGCGCTGGTGGTAATCAGTAAAACGGCAACCAGGAGTCGGCGGATCAGGTCTCGCATGTATTTGATTTTAAACGACTTATTACATCGTTCAAGGCAGTCATGGCGGCAGCGCTGTCGGTGCGGCGCTGGTATTCCACCTGCCCGGTTTTGAGACCGCGCTCGCCCACCACGATGCGCTGCGGCACGCCGATCAGTTCGATATCCGCCAGCATGGAACCCAGACGGTCGTCGCGGTCGTCCAGCAGCACATCAAACCCGGCGGCCTGCAAATCGGCGTAAAGTTTTTCGACAGTCTCTTTCACCTGCGCGCTTTTTTTCATGCCGATGGGCACAATGGCCACATCAAACGGCGCGATACTCGCGGGGAACAGGATGCCGCGCTCGTCGTGATTCTGCTCAATCGCAGCGGCCACCACGCGCGTGACGCCGATGCCGTAGCAGCCCATTTCCATGATCTGCGATTTGCCGCCTTCGTCGAGAAACGCGAGGTTGAGCGCCTTGGAATACTTGGTGCGCAACTGAAAAATGTGCCCCACTTCGATGCCTCGGCAGAGTTCGAGTTTGCCCTTGCCGTCGGCGCTGGCGTCACCCGTGACGGCATTGCGGATGTCGGCGACGATCGGTTCGGCAAAGTCGCGCGCGATGTTGGCGCCAGTGTAGTGTTGATCGTTCTCATTGGCACCGATGACAAAATCCGCCATTGCCGCCACCGTGCGATCAGCGATCACCAGGCCCTTGAAGCCCACCGGCCCCAGCGAACCTGGGTCTGCGCCAAACGCCGCCTTGATGCTGGCGGGTGATGCAAACGTAACTGGTTGTTTTAATTGGGATATTTTTCCGGCTTTGATGAGATTCAGCTCGTGATCGCCGCGCACCATCAGCAACACCGGCGTGCCCCCCGCGGCATCAGCACCATCCACCACCACCGCTTTCACGGTATTTTCGGCGGGTATTTTCAAAAACGTGCACAACTCGGCGATGGTTTTCACGCTGGGCGTGTGCACCTTGGTCAGCGGCTGGCTGGCGGCCGGGCGCGGCGTGGCAGGCGCAACCGCTTCAGCCAACTCCACGTTCGCGGCGTAATCCGAATCAGGGCAATACGCGATAGCGTCTTCGCCCGAATCGGCCAGCACGTGAAACTCATGCGAGCCGGTGCCGCCGATGGAGCCGGTGTCGGCTGCCACCGCGCGGAATTTCAGCCCCAGCCGGGTGAAGATGCGCGAGTAGCAATCGTACATTTCGCGATAAGTCGATTGCAAATCCTCATAGCTGGCATGAAACGAGTACGCGTCCTTCATCAGGAACTCGCGTCCGCGCATCACACCAAAGCGCGGACGGATTTCGTCGCGAAACTTGGTTTGTATCTGGTAAAAATTCAGCGGCAACTGGCGGTAACTTTTCACTTCGCGCCGCACCACGTCGGAAATCACTTCTTCGTGCGTGGGGCCGAAGCAAAAATCGCGGTCGTGCCGATCCTTCATGCGCAGCAGTTCCGGGCCGTATTGCTCCCAGCGCTTGGATTCGATCCACAATTCCGCTGGCTGCACGGCGGGCATCGAGAGCTCGATCGCGCCGCTGCGGTTCATTTCCTCGCGGATGATGGTTTCGACCTTGCGCAGCACGCGCAGGCCCAGCGGCATCCAGGTGTAAACGCCGCTGGTCAGGCGCTTGATCAGCCCCGCGCGCAGCATGAGCTTGTGGCTGATGACTTCGGCCTCGGAGGGCGCTTCTTTCAGCGTGGAAATAAAGAATTTTGATGCGCGCATGGCTGCCCAGTTTCAGAAGATCGAAAAAAAACGTATTCTACCGGACATGCAAAACGATCCAGCGGAAATCATGAACCTGTCGGGCAGTTGGCGCATCCGCAAAGCAGCGGACGACGCGGAAACGGTCTATATCAGCGAAAAATTCGGCGTGCGCTCGCTGCACATCGGCAGCGACACCGTGCAAAGCGCCATGCGCATCTCGGCACCCAACGATCTGGAGCTGTCGTACACACGTAGCATGATGGGTTTCTTGCTATTTAACGAGAAGCCGCAGTCGGTGCTGATGATCGGCCTCGGCGGCGGGTCGGTGGCCAAGTTCATCTATCACCGCATGCCGTGGACCACCACGCGCGTGATCGAGTTGAACGAACGCGTGCTGACAGTGGCACGGCGCTATTTTTCCGTGCCCGACGACGACGCGCGTTTTGAAGTCATCCTCGGCGACGGCGCCGAATTCGTCGCGCGGCCCAAGGTGTGTGCCGACCTGATGATGGTGGACGGCTACGACGGCGAATCACTGGTCGAGGCCCTCGCCAGCGTGCAGTTCTACCGCGATTGCCACGACCGCTTGAACAAAGGCGGCATGCTGGTGGTGAACCTGTGGGGCGGCGACCGGCAATTTCACGATACGCTAAAACGCATCGAAACCGCCTTTCCTGAAGGAACCCTGTGTTTGCCGGCGGAAAAACCAGGCAACGTGATCGTGTTCGGCTTTCGTAGCCAACCCGCCAAGGCGGAATGGCTGGCGTTATGGCAGCGCGCGGCAGCGCTGGAGTCGCACTACGGGCTGGGCTTTACGCGCTTTGTCGAAGGCCTGCGCAAGATGAACAAGCACGATGGGAAACATCTTTTGATTTAGCGGCTTTTACTGTGGGGGCCGCATAAACAGTGACGCCCGCATAAACAGTGACGCCCGCACGATTTATTAAATGTGCACCTCTAAAAATAGCTTAATTTCGAG
>CAMBGJ010000434.1 GCA_945865805.1 Bordetella parapertussis | reverse complement strand
GCGCTTTTCTTTTCATCCAATACTTTACAGTGTGGTACTTGACGTTCAAATCTTCAGCGACCGACCGTACTGACCGATCTCCACGAGAAAATACCTTGACCAGCGCTTGCTCGATAAAGCCTTCAGGATACGTTGATTTCACTTCTGCCTCGACCATTTAAGATTTAAATTCCGAGGCGACAACTAGTCTGACACCGGGGGGCCCTGGGTGGCTGGCGGCGGCTCGGATATTGCGTTGCGCGCCCTGGCCGAAAGCGTCGGCAAACAACTTGGGCAGCGTGTGGTGGTCGAGAACAAGCCCGGCGTCGGCGGCGCGCTCGCGGCGCAACACATGGCGGCGACCGCCAAGCCCGATGGCTACACCGTGGCGCAATTGCCACTGGGCGTGTTTCGCTTGCCGCACATGGTGAAAACGTCGTTCGATCCACTTACTGATCTGACCTGGATCCTTAATATCGCCGGTTATCAATTCGGCACCAGCGTGCGCGCCGATTCGCCGTGGAAAACCTGGGACGAGTTGCTGGTTTACGTGAAAGCCAATCCCGGTAAGATCAGTTATGCCAGCCCTGGCGCGGGCACGAGTTTGCATCTGGTGATGGAGGATTTGTCGCAGCGGCTGGGGCTTAACTGGGTGCATGTGCCGTTCAAGGGAGCGGCTGAATCGATCGTGGCGATGCGCGGCTCGCACGTGCAGGTGCACGCCGGTACGCCGCCGTGGGAACTCGTCCAAGCAGGGCAGATACGCCCGCTGGTGATGTGGAGCCCCACGCGAACCTCACGCGCGCCCAACGTGCCGACGCTGAAGGAGTTGTATGGCATCGTCGCCAATTCGCCGTGGGGCATCGGCGGGCCGAAGGGCATGGATCCGAAAATCGTAAAAGTGCTGCACGATGCCTTCAAGCGCGCGGCGGAAGAGCCGTCGTTTCTGAAAGTGCTGGAGCGCTTTGCGATGGATTCGTATTACATGGCGGGCGACGATTACGCGAAGTGGGTACGACGCGCTTACGATGAAGAAAAGCGCGCGGTGGAACGCCTGGGGTTGAATAAATAGGGGTTTTTTGATAAGTATGTGATTTTATTGACTATTTATAACAGGTTGGGCGACAGGACGTTGGGCATCGCGTAAAATGCGCGGTTTTTCACGAGCGGCATTCCTACCATGACCAGCACTCCGATTCGTACGCGATTCGCGCCCAGCCCCACCGGCTATTTGCATATCGGCGGCGCGCGTACCGCGCTTTTTTGCTGGGCCTACGCCAGGAAAGTGGGCGGTGCCTTCGTGCTGCGCGTGGAGGATACCGACCGCGAACGGTCGACCGACGCCTCCGTGCAGGCCATTCTGGATGGCATGCAATGGTTGGGGCTGGATTACGAAGGCCCGTATTTTCAGATGCAGCGGCTGGATCGGTATCGCGCCGTGGTGGACGAATTGCTGCGCAGCGGCCACGCCTATCCGTGCTACGCCACGCGAGAAGAGCTCGATGCCCTGCGCGAAGGTCAGCGCGCCCGCAACGAAAAGCCGCGTTACGACGGACGCTGGCGCCCTGAGAACGCGCAGCGCGCCGACCTTGTGCCGCCGCCAGGTGCGCAGCCGGTGATACGGTTTCGCAACCCCGACGCGGGCGAAGTCAGTTGGAACGATGTCATCAAAGGTTCGATCTCCATCGCAAACAGCGAACTCGATGATCTGGTGATCATGCGCGCAGACGGCATACCCACCTATAACTTCGGCGTGGTGGTGGACGACATCGACATGGCGATGACACACGTGATTCGCGGTGACGATCACGTCAACAACACGCCACGGCAAATCAATATCTACAAGGCGCTCGGCAAGCCCGTGCCGCTATTCGGGCACGTGCCGATGATCCTGGGACAGGACGGCGAGCGCTTATCCAAGCGGCACGGCGCGCAGGGCGTGATGGAGTATTTTGACGAAGGCTTTCTGCCCGAGGCGCTGGTGAATTACCTCGCGCGGTTGGGGTGGTCGCATGGCGACAATGAAAAGTTTTCGCGTGAAAAACTGATCGAGTGGTTCGACTTCGAGCATATCAGCCGCTCGCCGGCGCGCTTTGACCCCGATAAATTGCGCTGGCTGAACCAGCAATACATCAAAGAGGCCGATAACGAGCGCCTGGCGACGCTGGTGCAGCCGTTTCTGCAGCGTGAGGGCTGCTCAACCGGGGCAGGCGCACCGCTGGCCAGCGTGGTGGCCTTGCTGAAGGAACGCGTTTCCACCATCGTGGAATTGGCCCAGGCAGCGGTGTATTTCTATTGTCCGATGGACGCCCCCGGCGAATTAAAGCAGCAGCACTACACGGCGGACATCAAGCCCGCGTTGGTGGATTTGCAAACGCGGCTGTCCCGCATTGAGTGGAACCGCGCCGGTATCAACGAAGCAGTGAAATCGGTCGTCGGCGAACACAAACTCAAAATGCCCAAGCTCGCCATGCCGCTACGTGTGATGGTCGCAGGCCGCGCGCAAACGCCCTCGATAGACGCGACGCTGGAATTAATCGGGCGCGAAGAAGTGCTGTCGCGCATGGGCCGACAACTGCAAACCTTTCCGCTTTAAGGATCGTCGAGTTTTTTTCGGCATCATCTTCCTTTACACAGGCAGGGGCCACCGGTATAATCCGCAACCTTTCGTGGGGGGTATAGCTCAGCTGGGAGAGCGCTTGCATGGCATGCAAGAGGTCAGCGGTTCGATCCCGCTTACCTCCACCAATAGTTTTATATGTTTGTGTTTGATTGTAGTGTGTAGTTGCCTCGTTGTCCCTATCGTCTAGAGGCCTAGGACATCGCCCTTTCACGGCGGTAACACCGGTTCGAATCCGGTTAGGGACGCCAATAAAATCACAGGGTTACGTAAATTCGTAGCCCTTTTTTTATGCCGTGCCAAACTGGTGCCAAACTCCTGTTACGGAGTTTTGAGGATTGCAACGTCATCGCCTGGTGTTTCGTGTTGCAAATTTAAGTGCGTATGAGGTCGCACGATCACCTTCGGATTCTTGAAACTCTTGCGATAGTTCGAGCATAAGTACTCTTTCAACTCGGTCTTGATGAGATCGTTGTTTCTTCCCCAAGTATTGCTGCGCGGCAGAAAAAAAGCACTCCGTGTCTAGATGGTGTTTAGAAAGAGATGCGGACTCTGCCTGCCAGTTCATCGTGGCAGGGTAGGGGATACACTTCGTTGAAGTGTTGTCTGGGCAGTAGGTCGCGTTACTCAATCCCGCACTGAAATCCGTCAGCAAGTCATTGCCACCATCTCGCCGTCGCTACAGCGGCGTATCTCGCAAGAATGGCGCGGCATTTCAGGTAAAAGAAAACCTGCCGTAGCGCGATCAGACATTCGCGATGCCAATGTAACTGGCATCCCTGCCAGTCCGACCCCCACCCACCCGGCATCCCCCGCTTTTTAAAC
>CAMBGJ010000433.1 GCA_945865805.1 Bordetella parapertussis | reverse complement strand
GCAGTTTTGCTGTTGTTTGCATGATGTTCTCTCCTTACTTCGCGGCCGGGGTCGGCGCAGATTTTTTATCCGCAGGCGCACCGCCCGCTTTGGAGTGGCCTTTGAACGTGCGCGTATGCGAAAACTCGCCCAACTTGTGTCCAACCATGTTCTCGGTGATATACACCGGGATATGCTGTTTGCCGTTATGCACCGCAATCGTCAGGCCGACAAAATCCGGCAACACGGTGGAGCGGCGTGACCAGGTTTTAATCGGACGCTTATCCGATGCCGCGCGCGCCGTCTCCACTTTGTGCATCAAATGGTGATCGACGAACGGACCTTTTTTAATGGAACGTGCCATATGGTTACCCTGTATTCCTTAATCCGTTTCTGTACTAGGCCGAGGCTTTAGAATTACGCCGACGCACAATCATGCTGTTGGTGCGCTTGACCTTGCGGGTTTTGTAGCCCTTGCACATCACACCCCAGGGGCTTACTGGCGCTTGTGCTGCTGCGGTTCTACCCTCGCCACCGCCGTGCGGATGGTCGATCGGGTTCATCGCCACGCCACGCACCGTCGGACGCACGCCGCGCCAGCGTACGCGCCCGGCCTTGCCTATGGATTCCAGCGAGTGCTCCTCGTTACCGACTTCGCCGATGGTCGCGCGGCAGTTCACGTGCACTTTACGGATTTCGCCGGAACGCAGACGAAGTTGCGCGTAATCGCCTTCGCGCGCCAGTAGCTGTACGGAAGTGCCAGCAGAACGCGCGAGCTGCGCGCCCTTACCGGGCATCATTTCCACACAGCAAATGGTGCTACCGACCGGAATATTGCGCAGCGGCAAGGCGTTACCGGCCTTAATCGGCGCCTCGGCCCCCGCCAACAATTGCGCACCAGCAGCCAGTCCCTTGGTGGCAATGATGTAACGACGCTCGCCATCCGCGTAGCACAACAACGCCAAATGCGCGCTACGGTTCGGGTCATATTCAATGCGCTCAACCTTGGCTACGATGCCATCTTTGTTGTTGCGCTTGAAATCGACGATGCGATAGTGTTGCTTGTGACCGCCACCTTGATGGCGCATGGTGACGCGGCCATGTTGATTGCGTCCCGCTTTTTTGGACTGGCTGTCGAGGAGCGATGCCACCGGCGCACCCTTGTGCAGCCCCGGCGTAACGACCTTGACCAAGCCACGGCGGCCCGGCGAAGTGGGTTTAACTTTGACTAGCATTACTTGTTCTCCCCTTCGGCAAAGTTGATGTCCTGCCCGGCCTTAAGGCACACGTACGCCTTTTTCCAGCCACTGCGACGTCCAACAAACTTGCCCATGCGCTTTTCCTTGCCCTTGACATTCACTATGTGCACGGCCTCGACTTCGAGTTTCTTGTCTTTCGGACTGAACAACAGTTCAACAGCGGCCTTGACTTCGGGCTTGGTCGCATCCGGCGATACGCGGAACACGAACTGATTATTCTTTTCACCGACGAAAGTGCTTTTCTCCGAAACGACTGGCGCAAGCAGCACTTGCGTCAGTCTTTCCTGGCTATAGGTTTTCGCTTGAGTCATGCCAGCATCTCCTCGATCTTAGCGACCGCGCTTTTGGTCACCACGACTTTTTCGTGACGGATCAACGTCACCGGGTCAGCGTCATGCACTGAAGCAACGCTGACGTAATGCAGATTGCGCGACGACAAACGCAAGTTGTCATCGATCACATCGGTGATGATCAGCACGTCATCAAAACCCATGCCTTTGAGTTTTTCCACCAGCAATTTGGTTTTGGGTGCGCTTAAGGTGAAACTGTCTATCACCATCAAACGGTCTTCCCGTGCAAGCTGCGACAAAATCGCACACACACCCGCGCGGTACATTTTGCGATTTAGTTTTTGACTGAAATTTTCATCAGGGCGGTTTGGGAATATCCGTCCGCCGCCGCGCCACAACGGGCTGGAAGTCATACCCGCACGGGCACGGCCAGTTCCTTTTTGACGGAATGGCTTTTTAGTAGAGTGGCGCACTTCGCCGCGATCTTTTTGCGCACGCGTGCCACTGCGCCCATTAGCTTGATACGCGGTAACCAGTTGATGCACCAGCGCTTCATTAAACTCACGGCCAAAGGTAGCATCCGACGCGGCAACTTTCGCCGTTGCTTTGCCCTGGTCGTCTATCAGATTCAGTTCCATGTTTTATCGGCCCCTTACTTCTTGGCGTTGGCAGCGGGAGCCGCAGCGGGTTTTTTCGCTACGATCTTTTTCACGCGCTTGGCAGGCGTCACCACGACATCGCCGCCGCGTGTACCGGGGACGGCACCGCGGATCAGCAACAGTTGACGCGCTTCGTCGATACGTACGATCTGGAGGCTTTGGGTGGTGCATTTGACCGCGCCCATATGACCCGCCATTTTCTTGCCGGGAAATACGCGACCAGGATCCTGCGCCATACCGATGGAGCCCGGCGAGTTGTGCGAACGCGAGTTACCGTGACTGGCTCGGTTGGACGAAAAGTTATGGCGTTTGATCACGCCCTGAAACCCCTTGCCCATCGAGATGCCGGTCACATCTACCATCTGCCCTACTTGGAAAACACTGGCACCGATCACGCCACCGAGTTTGAGATCGGCCAGCTTATCGGGCGCTACGCGAAATTCGCGCAGCGTATGCCCGGCTTCGACACCGGCTTTGGAAAAATGGCCCGCAGCGGCCTTCACAACACGGCTGGCACGGCGTTTTCCGAATGTCACCTGTACGCCGGCGTAACCGTCGGTTTCTGGCGTCTTTAATTGGGTGACGCGATTATTCGACACATCCACTACGGTCACCGGAACGGTATCGCCGTCTTCGGTGAAAACGCGGGTCATGCCGACCTTACGGCCAACAAGTCCTAAGTTCATGATTTATTTACCTTTTTTAAAGGCGCCCGTTACAATTGACGAGCCACTCTTATCAATCAAACACGTTCGGGGTGTTCCCCGTAACGCGCCTTGCAACACTTACAACGCCAAATAGCGTTTTACAACATCCGCACTGATACGTGCCATTGCGGAATTACTTACAACTTAATCTCTACATCCACGCCTGCAGGTAAATCAAGCTTCATCAGCGCATCTACCGTTTTGTCGGTCGGGTCGATAATGTCCATCAAACGCAAATGCGTGCGTATTTCCATCTGGTCACGCGACGTTTTATTCACGTGCGGTGAACGCAGCAGGTCGAAACGCTCCTTGCGTGTCGGCAAAGGCACGGGGCCTTTAACCACGGCACCGGTACGCTTGGCAGTATCAACAATCTCCAACGCCGATTGATCGATCAGACGATAGTCGAACGCTTTCAGACGGATACGAATTTTTGAGCTTTTCAGAGCGGCCATTGATAATTACTCGATAACTTTAGCGACGACACCCGCGCCGACGGTTCTGCCACCTTCACGTATTGCGAAGCGCAGCCCTTCTTCCATCGCAATCGGCTGGATCAGCGTCACGGTGATGGAGATGTTGTCTCCCGGCATCACCATTTCAGTGCCTT
>CAMBGJ010000432.1 GCA_945865805.1 Bordetella parapertussis | reverse complement strand
AGGTCTCGTTTGCTCGTGCGCTACGCGATGCACCATTGCTCGTGGTCGACGGCAAGCGTTACCTTGGGCAGCGTACCGATACCGAGGGCATGTTCTGGTCGTTTCATTCAAGTGCACTCGCACCCGCGCGCCGTTACACGTGTTCGCTGGCCGACGCAACGGGGGCCGCCTTGTGCGACCCTTGGCCGCTGAAAACTTTCCCCCGTCCGGAAGACACACCCGCGACGTTTCGTGCGCTGATGTTTACCTGTGCGGGCGGGCACGAAACCACCAAGCGATTTCTGCCGATGGCGTTGCGCATCAAGCTATTGCAACGCGCGTTGTCGTTCGAGCCGGATGCACTGGTGGCCATCGGCGACCATGTGTACTGGGATCAGCGCTCGTCGAGTAGCCGCGGCACCGATGGCGCGGCACGCGTCAAGTTTGCCGGCAGCTTTGACCGCACGTTGCCAGTACTTGGCAGCGCGAACGAAGCCGTACTCAAGCGCGCCGTAGGGCCGCAAATTGCCGACCTTTACCACGCCTATTGCCGTTCCGTGCCCGTGTTCTTTATGCAGGACGACCACGATCACTTTGACAACGATGAAGCGGATGACGAACTCATCACGTTTCCGCCGGACTGGTTTAACCTGAATGCAGCCCGCGCATCGCAACTGCTCTACTACCCGGAGTATTTGCCCGATGCCACGCGTCCGGTCGGCTTGGCCAGCAGTTCTACTACGGATCGTTTTCCCCCACACCTGTCGGAGAGCTTTGGCACGCTGCGGTATGGCAAGCTGGTGGAAATGCTGCTCTACGATTGCCGCCGCCATCTCACGCTGACGGGGCCCAGCGCTGGCTTTGTGCCGCCCGATGTTGAACGCTGGCTCATACGCCGCATGAGCGATCCCGGCGTCGCTCATGTGCTAAACGTGCCTTCCACGCCGATCGGCTGGACTGCAGGGAAATGGGGCGAGTGGTACGCCGACATGGCGCGCGACCACAAGCCAACGCTAGACGTCCCTAAGCCCTATTGGCAAAGCGGCTGGCGCGCACAGCATGATCGCCTGGTGCAAGCGGCATCCGGGATGCGCGGGCGCATCCCCCTGTTCGTTAGTGGTGACCTTCACGCCATCGGCTGCGGCCGCATGAACGCCACAGGCGACATCGATCTCTCTGCCAACCCGGTGACCTCCATCCTGAGCGGGCCGCTGGGCACCGGAGTCGGATGGCCATCGGCCCGCCGTGGCATGGTGCCGCAGGTTCCGGGGGGCATCAAATTCGACGAAACCATCCCTGCGATTGAGCAAAACGGTTTCATCCTTGCCGACTTCACACCGAGTCGCATCAACGTACGATTCTTCAAATGGGACAATCGTAATCAGCCTGTCGCCGACATCGACACGCTGATGCCGTTTTATACCTTGGAGCTAAAGAGGCCAGGGTGAACAATTAGGGGGGGGGCGTTAATATTGGAAATGCGACAAAATCGCTCGGTGTTAACAACTCTACGTGTGGAAATGTACTTGTGGAAATCGTAATCTGACCTGACAGACAGTGTCATGTCCCCGCCGCCCCCAAATTGACCATCCGTGCCGATTGCGCATTGACCAAAGTCTGTCGAGTGGCAGAGGTGGTCAATAGCAGATCGATATAACCTGCGGAAGCTGGTCAAATTTGAATCGGCTGTAGCATCAGGTACTTGAGCGCATGGGTAGCCCGGAGCAGCAGAAAAAACTCGCTGTGAGTAACGCGGGGGACAAAAGTCTCGCCGCCAGCGATCTCGGCTGGAAAGACACCGTGCTGGTATGGCCGGGCGAAACGGTATGCATCGCCATCGACTTTACGCATCCGTTCAACGGCGATCAGGTCTACATGATTCATTGCCATAACCTTGAGCACGAAGATCAAGGCATGATGCTTAATCTGAAAGTGCAGGCTTGAACCTGTCTGATTCTGGTGGGAATCTGTACTGTGGGCCTGCGACGCTGTAAAAACCGCCCTCCTCCTATGAAAACCCGGCGCTACCACGCAAGCCCGCACCGCCCCACATTCGCCCGCATTAGCAATTCATACGCGGTTTACCGGGCACGGCTTTCGCGCGATGGCGCGCACGATCCTGCATCAAGAACTGGGCTTTGCGCCGGAAATCATCGAGCATCAACTGGCGCACCGCGTGCCTGATGCATTGGGAACCGCCTACAATCGCACCAAGTTTTTGCCGGAACGCCGCAAGATGATGCAGCAATGGGCGGATTATCTGGACAAGTTGAAAGCGGGCGCGGAAATTGTGCCGCTGCATGGCAATGCCGCATAAGCGAAAACCCTTGAACATTCCAACTTGCAGTTATTACCAGTTTTGATAACATGACGCCCAAGCAAGTGAAGTGGCTGGGCAACAGCCGCGAAAGCATACGGGAATTTCCGCATGATCCCCGGCGTGAAGCGGGCTATCAGCTTGAGCGGGTGCAGGCCGGCAAAGACCCCGACGACTGGAAACCCATGCCGTCGGTGGGCCTTGGGGTGAAGGAAATCCGCGTGCATGAGGGCGGGGCGTTTCGCGTGATCTACGTTGCCCGGTTTGCAGAGGCGGTGTACGTGTTGCACGCTTTCCAGAAAAAGGCGAACAAGACGCCCAAGCCCGACATTGAACTTGCCCGCAGGCGATTCAGGGAACTGTTACAGGAGCGACGACAATCATGAGCGAACGACTGAAAATCACGCGCGGCAGCGGCAACGTTTTTCAAGACATCGGCTTTGCGCCGGAGGAAGCAGAAAACCTCAAGCTGCGCTCCAGCCTGATGATGCGTATCGAGGATTACTACAAAAAAAGCGGCGCGACACAGGCGGCGGCGGCCAAGGCGCTGGGACTGACCACGCCGCGATTCAACGCCTTGCTCAAGGGAAAAATCAATCTGTTCAGCCTTGATGCGCTGGTGAATATCGCGGTGCGCGCCGGATTGCGGATTGAAATGCGGGTGAAGAAGGCCGCGTAGCCGAAATCACGGACTACAATCAACGCTTGCGCACGGCATGGGAGGATACTTTTATAGAGTCGTCGCCGACGCACTTGATGTACCGCCAATAACAAGAACGAAACGGAACACGGCATGCCTTTTCTGGATTGGGTGAACAAGAATCAGGCCAAGCAGGTGGCAGGCGAAGTGCCGTACCGCTTGCTCGACTTTCAGGCGCAGTATGGTGACGCGGGCGCGGGGGACAATCTGCTGATTCAGGGCGACAACCTGCAAGCGTTGAAGGCGCTGATACCCTTTTATGCCGGGCGGGTGAAGTGTATTTACATTGATCCGCCGTACAACACACAAAGCGCATTCGAGCATTACGACGACAAGCTGGAGCATTCGCAGTGGCTGTCAATGATCGTAAGCGTCCGCGAATCCTCGTCTAGCGTTTGTCTCTGAATTTGCCCAAAGTGTGCTCTTTGACGAAAGGAGCGAACGATGGCGAAGCATACAAGGGAAGGTAGGGAGGCGGGAACGCGCGATGAGCGGGCGATGGTCTGGGCCGAGA
>CAMBGJ010000431.1 GCA_945865805.1 Bordetella parapertussis | reverse complement strand
AACGTTTACAATGTGCCTCGAAATTAAGCTATTTTTAGAGGTGCCCATATGGTGATCGCGGCGGCCATCAATGTCGTCTACTACAGCATCTTCCGCTTCGGATTAAACCAGAAGCTCGGCGACCCCAGCCTCACCGAAATTCAGATCGTCACCGCCATCGGGGCCCTGCTGTTCCTCGCGTACCACGCCGGGGCGGCGCGCGGCGCGGTGTTGTTGTGGGCGCAACTGATCTTCATGTTCGGTATATTCCGCCTCAACACCGTCCAACTGTGGCGCCTGGCCGGACTGACCTAGGTTGCCTACGGCGCAATCATCTATCTGAATTATCAACGCCGCGCGCCGGCATTTGACCTCAATCTCGAGGTCTTCCTGTGGCTCGCACTCGGCGGCGTGCTGGCGTGGTTCACGCTGATGGGTGGCTATGTCAGTGCGTTGCGCTCGCGCATGCGCCGCGGCGAAGCCTTTTATCGCACGATGTGGGAAACCGCCCCCGACGCCGTCTGCATCACCGATAGCCGCGGCCGCATTCAGTATGCCAACCCTGCGGTAGTGGAAATCTTCGGCCGCGAACCGCAGGCATTGACCGGCACATCCTTCACGGCATTGCTGGCAGGCAGCACTTCGGCGGCGGGTAATTTTGAACTCGCGCAATACTTCAACGCGGACGGCGGCAAGGCCGCCTGGCGCGAAACCGAAATGCAGTTCATGCGTCCCGGCGGCCAGGTGTTTCCGGCCGAAGTGTCCGCCACCGAAATGACCGTCGACGGCCAGCGTGCGCTGCTGCTGTTTATCCACGACATCACCGTGCGCAAGCAAACCGAAAGTGCACTAGTCACCGCGAAAATCGCCGCCGACGCCTCGAACCGCGCAAAGTCCCGCTTCCTGGCGAACATGAGCCACGAAATACGCACACCCATGAACGGCATTATCGGCACTGCCGATTTGCTCTCACTGGAACCCTTAAACGATCAGGCGCGCCAGTACCTCGGCACCATACAGCGTTCGGGCAATACCCTGGTCGAGGTGGTCAACGGCATCCTCGATTTTCCTACATCGAAGCCGGCACCCTGGTGCTGGAAAAAATCACCTTCGATCCGGCGAAACTCGCGCGCGAGGTGCACGATCAACACGTCACGGCGGCGCGTGCCAAGGGCCTGCAGTCGCGATGCACACTCGCACCCGGCCTGCCACCGCAAGTGATGGGCGATCCGGCGCGGCTGCGGCAAATCCTTGGCGCGCTGCTGAGTAACGCGGTGAAATTCACGCAACAGGGCACCATCGAACTGCGCGTCGCGCTCGATGGCCAGCGACAACTGCGTTTCGAGGTGCACGATACCGGCAGCGGCGTGCCATTGGACAAACGCGAATTGATATTCGACGCCTTTGCGCAGGCGGACAATTCCTCAACGCGCTCCCACGGCGGCACGGGCCTGGGCCTCACCATCGCGCGCCGCCTGGCGCGCCTGATGGGCGGTGACGTCGGCATCGACGGCGATGCCAGCGATCGCGGCACAGGATCCGTTTTTTGGGTAACCGCCGCGTTGACGCCAGTGACGCCGCTGCTCGGGGGCATGGCACCGAACGCCGGCGGCGCGGCGCCCTACAGCGGCAAGAACATCCTGCTGGTGGAAGACGATGTAGTGAACACCAAGATCGCGCAACTGATGCTCGCCAAACGCGGCGCAAACGTCACGCTCGCCAGCGACGGCGCGCGCGCGGTGACGGCACGCAGCGAATCACGCTTTGACCTGATCTTCATGGATTGCCAGATGCCGGTGATGGACGGCTTCGAAGCCACGCGCCATATCCGTGCCATGGAACGCGAACGCAACGAGCGCCACACGCCCATCGTCGCGCTCACCGCCCACGCCTTCGCCGGTTATCGCGAACAATGTCTGGCGGCCGGCATGGATGACTATCTCACCAAGCCCTTCACCGGCAAGGACATCGATGCCATGCTCGAACGCTGGCTGATCGTAACGTAAATGCCATCGCGGCGTGGATAGAACGCCGAGTGGCGCGTGCTAACATCAGCGTCCCGGCGCTCTGCCCTTAATCCTGTGCGCGTTTTCTCGTACGCCGGCGAACGGCAGCGGTCCAACCCACCAACGAGGAACCCATGAAAGTCATTGAAATCAGCAAACCCGGCGGACCGGACGTGCTGACCTCTGCTGAACGCCCTGTGCCCGTGCCCAAGGCGGGCGAAGTGCTGGTAAAAGTCGCCGCCACCGGCGTCAATGGGCCGGACATGATGCAGCGCAAGGGCTTGTATCCCGCGCCCGCTGGGGCGTCCGATCTATTGGGGCTGGAGATTTCCGGCGAGGTGGCCGCCTGCGGTGAAGGTGTCACGCGCTGGAAAATCGGCGACAAACTCTGCGGTCTGACCAATGGCGGCGGCTATGCCGAGTATTGCGTGATCGATGCCAATCACTGCCTGCCCATCCCCAAGGGCGTATCGCTGGTTGATGCCGCGGGCCTGCCCGAAACCTTTTTCACCGTGTGGAGCAATGTCTTTATCGGTGCGCAATTAAGAGCGGGCGAAACCTTCCTGGTGCACGGTGGCGCCGGCGGCATCGGCAGCACCTGCATACAGTTGGGCAAGGCCTTCGGTGCAAAGGTCATCGCCACCGACAGCCCGGATGCGCGTTGCCAGTTGTGCCGCGACCTTGGCGCCGATCGCGTGATCGATTACAAGAGCGAGGATTTTGTTGAAGCCGTGCGCACCGAGGGCGGCGCCAACGTAATCCTCGACATCGTCGGCGGCTCCAACATTGAAAAAAACATCAAGGCCGCGTCGCCCGATGCCCGCATCATTCAATTGGCGTTCGCCGCCGGTTCCAAGGTGGAGATCAACCTGATGCCCATCATGTTAAAGCGGCTGGTGTACACCGGATCGACCTTGCGCACGCGTCCCGCGGCCTACAAAACACGCGTGGCGCGTGAACTTGAAACACAAGTATGGCCGTTGATCGAGGCCGGAAAAATCCGCGTGGTAACCGGACGCACCTTTGCGCTGGCAGGCGCTGGCGAAGCCCATGCGATGATGGAATCGGCCGGTCATACTGGTAAGATTTTGCTCGCCGTGGGAGCGGCGTGAGCTGCATGAGCGGCGTTACGGTAGCGAAGTTGCAGCGCTGTATCGCGACGGCACCGCCACTGGAAAGTTTTTGAAATATAACTATAATGGTTGCAAATTGTGACATTTAGCTACCGTCGGCATTAATGACGCTTCACGCTGGTTAAAATTTATTGTGCATGAAGGACACGGAGCGTTTGTCATCCGTGTATTGTGGTTCCTACCCTCACGACTAAGACTCGATGATCTACCACGCCGAAACCGTCTTCACACGCACCACCAAAGGCGTGCGCGAAGCCCGCAGCACTAACCCGAATGTTGCACAAACAATCCGATCTCAAGTGTTTGGCATTATGTGGAATTGATTTCACAGCATTTCAGAACGACAAGCGCAGTCTACCCTGCCCATTAAGTCGGAAGGCGGCAGCGGGGTTG
>CAMBGJ010000430.1 GCA_945865805.1 Bordetella parapertussis | reverse complement strand
CGCCCATCCTTCCCAATCACCGTTCAACCCCGCTGCCGCCTTCCAGCATAATGGGCAGGGTAGACTGCGCCTGGCGTTCTGAAATGCTGTGATTTCAATTCCACATTCCGTCAAATGCTTGAGATACTATTGTTTGTGCAACATTCGGGCTAGAGGCATTGAAGTGGTTGCTGGCCAAATTTCCGAAACAGGCGGCGGAGAAAATTGCAGGTAAGAGCAAGTAACACCGGCTAAATAATCGCGGTTGACGCCGTTCAATCAAACTTTTGCCCCGATGCCTTGACCACCTTCGCCCACTTGACGATTTCCGCACGTAAAAACACGCCGAATTCTTCCGGCGTGCTCATCACCACTTCGTTGCCGGCGCGTTCGAGCCGCTCGCGGGTATCCGCGCTGGTCAGCGCACGCGCGGTCTCGCCGTGGATGCGGCGCACGAGATCGCTGGGCAGATTCGCTGGCGCGTAAAAACCATACCAGCCGACGGCAAGATAACCGGGGATGCCCGATTCGGCGATGGTGGGCACCTGGGGCAAGGGCGCGAAGCGCCGACCGCCGGTGACGCCGACGCCGCGCAGCTTGCCGGCGCGCACCGGTTCAAGCAGGGCATTGGTGCTGCCGAATGAGAAATCCACTTCGCCGCTCATCACGCCGATGGCTGCGGGTGCGGCGCCCTTGAACGGCACGTGCGTCCAGCGCGCACCTGACATTAGTTGAAACAGTTCGCCCGCCAGATGCGGCCCGCCGCCGGTGCCCGACGAGCCGTAGGTGAATTTGCCTGGTTGCGCTTTGCCGGCGTCGATGATCTGGCGCGCGGTTTTAAACGGCACTGACGGATGACTCGCCAGCATCATCTGCACGCTGGCGAGCTGCGACAGGTGCGTGAAATCACGCAACGCGTCGTACGGCAGCTTCGGGCGCATCGCCGGGTTGATGGCAAATTCCAGCGCAGATGCCATCAGCGTATAGCCGTCGGGCGCGGCGCGGGCCAGCAGTTCGGAGGCCACCACGCCGGTGCCGCCGGGGCGATTTTCCACCAGCAGCGACACGCCGTGCAGCTCGCCGAGTTTCAACGACAACGCACGCGCGACAAAATCCACGCCGCCGCCCGGCGTATACGGCACCAGCAGGCGCACGGGGCGCGCGGGCCAAGTCTGTGCGGTGGATTGTGCGTGCGCGGCGGGTAGTAGCGCCGTGCCCATACATGCCAATAGACAGTGCCGTATGAATTTCATGTATGCCTCCTTCGTTATCGTGTGCCCGGTATCGGCGTCAGTCCTGCCCAGCGTGCTTTGCAGAGAATTAAAAATAATCCATTAAAACAAATATTTACATAACTTTTCTTGACGCGGCCCACGCGCACGCCATATCGCACACAAGGCGGTGTAGCATGCTCCCCAGCGGAAAACCCCTTGCATAAAAGTCTGGAGCACCCTGGCATGCGTAACACGCGAAATATTCTTTCCCTGCTGTGCACGATACCCGCAGTGGCCCTCATGCACGCCCCCGCCAGCCATGCGCAATCCTACCCCGACCGGCCGGTGCGTGTGCTGGTGGCGCAATCGGCGGGTGGCGGCACCGACTCGGTGGCGCGGCTCATCACGCAGAAACTTGCGGATGCGCTAGGGCAAACGTTCGTGGTGGATAACCGCCCCGGCGCGGGCGGCAACATCGCCGGCGAAATGGCGGCGCGCGCGACACCCGACGGCTACACCCTGATTATTGTCACGCCCACGCACGTGATTAATCCGAGCCTGTATCGCAACGTGCTCTACGACGCGATCAAGGATTTCGCCGGTGTCAGCCAGATCGTGCATGCGCAATATTATTTGTCGGTGGCGAACATCATTCCGGCGGCTTCGGTGAAGGAACTGGTCGCCGTCGCGAAAACACGTAACCCACGTCTGACCTATGCTTCGTCGGGCTTGGGCAGTGCCAATCATCTGGCCGGTGAGTTGTTCAAAACCATGGCGGGCATCGAAATGACGCACATCCCGTACAAGGGCGGCGCGCCCGCGCTGTCGGCGCTGATTGCGGGCGAGGTTCACGTCTCGCTGACCAGCGGTGTGATTCTGCCGCACGCCAAGGCCGGGCGGCTGAAAACCATCGCGGTCACCGGCACCAAACGCACGCCGCTGGCGCCCGATATCCCCACCATCCACGAGGCGGGTCTTGCGGGTTACGAAGTGGTGGGCTGGTACGGCATGGCGGCGCCCGCGAAAACGCCGCGCCCCGTGGTCGAACGGCTCAACACCACCATCAACCGCGCGCTGCCCGAACTGCGCGATCGCTACGGCGCACTCGGCATGGATCTGGCGGGCGGCTCTGCCACGGATTTCGACAAAGTGCTGGTGGCCGAGCGTGACAAATGGGCCAAGGTGGTCAAAATGTCTGGCGCGCGCATCGAATAAAATACCCGCCATGAAAACATCTACCTGGTTACTTGCGATTTCCTTAACGGCGCTGCCGCTGTCCGCCGCCGCGCAATCCGCTACCACCAGCTCGGCACAAGCCTGGCCTACACGCACGGTGCGCATCATCGTGCCGTTCGCACCCGGCGGCGGCACCGACACCGTGGGGCGTTTTCTGGCGGCGAAATTCCCTGAGCAAATGGGCGGTACGTGGGTGGTTGAAAACCGCTCCAGCGCCGGTGGATTGCTCGGTGCTGATCTGGTCTCCAAGGCGGCACCCGATGGTTACACGCTGCTCGTCACTTCGCCGGAGTTCGCCATCAACCCGAGCATGCGCTCGAAGATGCCTTACGACACCTTCAAGGATTTCGCCTTCATCTCGCAACTCGCGAGCGGCCAGTTCATGATCGCCTGTCATCCCAACGTGCCAGTGAAAAACGCCAAAGAGCTGGTGGCCCTGGCGAAAGCGCGGCCCGGCCAGTTGACCTATGGTACCTCCGGCGCGGGGGGCATTAACCATTTGGCAGGGGAGTTGCTGCAATCGATGACGGGCATCAAGTGGCTGCACATACCGTTCAAGGGCGCGGGTCCGGCCATCATCGCGGCCATCGGCGGCGAAACGGAATTCGCCGTCGCCAGCACCATCGGCCTGGTGGCGCATGTGAAATCCGGCAAGTTGCGTGGGGTTGCCGTGACCGGCACGCAGCGCTTCCCCGAGACGCCACAGGTGATGACGGTGGCCGAAGCGGGCTTGCCCGGCTACAGCGTCACTGGCTGGTACGGCTTCTACGCGCCCGCCGGCACGCCGCAGGACACCGTGCGCCGTCTGCACGAAGAATCACGCCGCGCGCTCGCCAGCCCCGACATCAAGGACAAACTGGTGCGAGCCGGTAACGAACCGGTGGGCACTTCACCGGCGGAGTTTCAGGCCTTCGTGCGTGCGGAATTCGACAAGTGGGCGAAAGTCATCAAGCAGGCGAACCTGCGTATCGACTGATTACGTATCGATTGAGCGACGCAACCGCGCCAGCGTGGCCTGCGCGATCGGCGCCACTGCGGAATCCGGGAACGGCGACACGCTGCTAACGTTGATCTCGCACAGCACATAGCTGTCTTCGCCGGATGCGCGTTT
>CAMBGJ010000429.1 GCA_945865805.1 Bordetella parapertussis | reverse complement strand
GTGAGCAATTACTTGGGATGGTGGCTATTTGATGCAATTGCCCTGCTGATACGCGACGCGGGCATACGTGCCGAGAAATAGAAAATTAACAATAAAAACAAATACTTACGATAATAGAAGACGATCTGATCCGGCGTCTCGTATGGTCTTGCGTCACCGCGCCTGTATCCCCGCCTTCTTCGCCAACTGCATTACCGTGGCTAATTGATCCGCCACGAATTTATCCAGTTGCTCTGGCGTGCCGGGCGAGGCCTCCATGCCGATCACGGCAAGGCGTTGCTGCATTTCCGGTTCGCTCAGCACCCGCACGATTTCGCGGTTGAGTTTGTTGACGATGACGCGCGGTGTTTTCGCGGGCGCGAAAAAAGCACTCCACGAATCCCAGCGAAAACCCGCATAACCCGATTCGGCGATGGTAGGCACGTCAGAATGCACGTTGGATCGCTTCAGCGACGAAATGCCGAGCACACGCAAGCGACCGTCACGCACCAGGCCTATGGAAGCGCCCAGCGGCGCCATGGTGAACTGCACGCGCCCGCCCACCACGTCGTTCAGCGCTTCCGGCACGCCCTTGTAGGGCACGTGGGTGGCGTCGATTTGCGTGGCCTGCTTGAACACTTCGCCCGCGAAGTGCATACCGCTGCCAGCGCCCGCCGAGGAAAAATTAAGCTGCCCCGGTTTGGCCTTGGCCATCGCCACCAGCTCCTGCACGCTTTTGACACCGAGCACGGGTGCGGCCACCAGCACATACGAAGCGACCGAAGCCATGGAAACGCCCGTAATATCGCGCAGCGAATCGTAAGGTAGCTTCGCGTAGATCGCGGGCGCCACCGCGTGCGACGACGAAGCGGTAAGCAGGGTGTAGCCATCGGGCTGTGCATCGACGACGATCTTGGTGCCCACCGTACCGCCCGCGCCAGGACGATTGTCCACCACCAACGGCTGGCCCAAGGCCTCGCCAAGTTTCGGTGCGATCAGGCGCGTGATGATATCGGGCTGGCCGCCGGGGGTGAAGCCGATAACCACGCGTATCGGACGCGAGGGAAAGCCGCGCGCCGCGTCATCCGCGCGTTGGGCCTGTGCCGCAGGCATGGCACCGACGATGGCAGCCACACAGATAAAGCGATGTCGTGTTTTCAAAGGCATGGTCAGCGCAGCGTGCGGCGATTTTGGATAAGGTGTGGGTGCCGGATTAGTGCGCGCGAATTCTAGCAGATGCCGCCGCATGAAAGCCTTGCCGACTAGCGATATCTTATTGTTTTTACGGGTTAAATTGATGGGTAGCTATGCCGTGCAGTCGCATCGCCCGGAAAGACCTGATACGCTCGGCAAATACTTTAAAACCATACTCGTAAATTTCCAGGTTCCTGCGGCAAGAGCAAAAACCTTCCCTCACCCCCGCCCCCTCTCCCGGAGGGCGAGGGGTGAAAAGCCCTTCTCTCCCCGGGAATAGTTACCCATAATCACCCTCACTTCACAGCGAGCGCACCCATGTCCAACAGCATTCCCGATCTCGGGTACACGCCCGTCGCGGATATTTTTAAACTGCCCGCCGGCGTGAATTTCGGTCCGTGCTCGGGCGTGGCGGTCAACGCCAAAAATAACGTACTGGTATTTAACCGCGGCGGCAACGCGCTGATGGAGTTTGATTCCGGCGGCAACTACATCCGCACCATGGCGCGCGGCATATTCACCAATCCGCAC
This sequence comes from Bordetella parapertussis, assembly GCA_945865805.1. GTDB lineage: Bacteria > Pseudomonadota > Gammaproteobacteria > Burkholderiales > SG8-41 > UBA5216. The sequence continues at coordinate 1,891 of CAMBGJ010000429.1, read as the reverse complement.
GGGCTGCGCATTGACCGCGAAGGCAACCTCTGGGCCACCGACACCGGCGCGCATATCGTGGTGAAAATGAACGCCGACGGACGTATCCTCATGGTGTTGGGGGTGGCGGGCCGCGCGGGCGAGTGGCATCACGCCGGGCACTTGAAATGTTTCGACGAACCCAACGATCTGGCGTTCGGTGCCAATGGTGATGTCTACATCACGCAGGGCAACGGCAAGGGCGAATCGCTGGTACACAAATTCACCGCCAACGGCGATTACATCAAAACCTGGGGCGGCACCGGCAAAGAATCGGGTAAGTTCGATCAGCCGCACTCGATCGTGATCAACCACAAGGGCCTGCTGTATATCGCCGACCGCTCCAATCAGCGCATACAAGTGTTCGACGGCGACGGCAACTACGTGCGCGAAACCAGCCACCCCGGCACGCCCTGTGGCTTGGCGCTATGCAACGACCAAAGCCACATGATGATGGCGCATGGCCACGCCGGCACCATAATGAAGCTCGACGAAAACGGCCGGGTGCTCGGCATCACCGGCAGCCAGGGCAAGGGCATCAATCAATACGGCGAAGCGCACTACATCGCGCTCGACAGCAATGAAGCTATTTATGTGGCTGATACATTGAACTGGCGCGTGCAGAAGCTGGTGAAGCGGTAACGCTACGCGCAGCGAGCTTATTGGGGATTACATATCCGCGTGACACCTAAACCCGCTTCCCTCATCCCAACCCTTCTGCTCCGCTTTCAGTGTTCCCTGATCCCGGAGGGCGAAGGGCTTTTCACCCCTCGCCCTCCGGGAGAGGGGCGGGGGTGAGGGAAGGACGCACCGTGCTTCATGTTTGTCACGAAGTTTCGTAATCCTCAATAGTCCAACGGCAGACAAACCCGCCGCCCTTCGCGGCTGGAGATATGCACCGCTTCGCTGAAATCCATGTAGTGCACGGCGTCGGCGAAGGACGTACGGCGTATCGGTTCGTTGCCGAGTATGGCGCTGATGAATTCTTCTTCGACGCGCCAGCCGTACGTTTTGTCCGCCGGGATGGCGATGGGTGCCATGGCCTTGTCGCCACGACGTGCGCCGCTTAACACCAGGTTGTCGCGACCGCGTTGTTCCAGATGCAGTGTACCTTCGCTGCCGTAGAGCCACACCTCCGGCCCCGGCATGAAACCGGCGACCGAACTCCAGTGCAGCCGCGCGATCGCGCCGTTGGCCAGATCGGCCAGCACCTCTACGTGGTCGGGCACGTCGACTGCACGCCGCTCGCCGCGTTCCGGGTCGGTGCGATACGGCGTGGCAATGCGTGTGCGTGCCATCACCGCTTTTGCCGGGCCCACCCAGCGCGAGAGGCATTCGTACCAGATGCCCATCGAGAGGATATTCACGCCCGAGTAATCACGGTTCATGCGCCAGGAAAGTGGCCCATCACGGTTGAGCAAGCCGGTTGAAACTTTCAGATCGATCGACTGCAACTCGCCGATATACCCATCAGCCAGCAGGTGCATCACCATCGGGTCGGCCGCAAAGGTGGTGGGGCCGGGAACCACTTGCGTGATGAGATCGGGCCGTTGCCGCGAGGCGGCGAGCATCTGCCGCGCTTCGGCTGCGTTCATGGCGATACGCGCTTCGGTGAGCACATGTTTGCCCGCCGCGAGGGCGGCCAGCGTTACCGGGCAATGCAGGTAGGGCCAGGTGCCGATTACCACGGCATCGATGCCGGGGTCGTTGACGAGCTGCTGCCAGTGGTCATGCACGCGTGCAATGCCGAACTCCTGCGCCACGCGCTCCGACGAGGCGCGCGAGCGGTTCACCAGCGCCACGATCTCGACGCCTTCGATTTTTTTCAGTTTGGGTATATGGTGCAGGCGCGTATTGCCGCCGGCGCCGACGA
>CAMBGJ010000428.1 GCA_945865805.1 Bordetella parapertussis | reverse complement strand
GCTACACTCGCATCATAACGCGGTTGCACTTCAGACTTGAATCCGCCCCCGGTTTCCAATAGGATTGTTGACATAATTCCATAGGTTCCTATGTTGTTTGCTTTGCTCGACTGCCTTACGGTCCTGCACCAAAAGCTGTGCAGACATCGATGTAGGCGTCGCGGCGGCCATGAATTTCTCGTAGGCGCGATTCGTTGTCGCATTTCGCTTGTAGAACAGCCATAGGGCCACCCGGTCGGAACTAGACACTGGGCGATCTTCACGCGAACGAGCGAGCGGGTTGCTGCGCGAGGCACCGGCACCCAAACAGCTATTCCGCCTTCAAATTCAGCGCCCGCACCAGCTTACCCCAGCGCTGGATTTCGGCTTCGATCAGGCGCGCGAATTCTTCTGGCGCACTCAAGGCCACTTCCGCGCCGGCGTTTTTCATGGCGTCCTGCATGTCCGGCGTGCGCATGGCTTTGTGTACTTCAGCGTTGAGTTGCTCGATGATCGGGCGCGGCGTGCGCGCCGGGGCCAACAGACCGAGCACGGCGTCGGCGCTGTAGCCTGGTACGCCTTGTTCCGCGATGGTGGGCATATCGGGTGCCGATGCGGAACGCTTCGGGCTGGCAAGGCCAAGCGCGCGTAATCGCCTACTCTGGATGTGCGGCTTTACCGTCAACGTATTGCCGAACACCAGCGCCACATGCCCGGCCAGCACGGCGGACAATCCTGGCCCCGCGCCCTTGTAGGGAATTTCGCGCAGCTTGATGCCCGCCATCTGATTGAACAACTCGGCGGCCAGATGGGCTGAACTGCCGGAGCCGCCGGAGGCGTAGTCGATTTGTCCTGGCCTGGCTTTCGCCAGCGCGATGAGTTCCTTGACGTTGCGCACGGGCAGCGAGCCGTGCGCCACCAGCACATAGGGCGAGGTGGCGGCCAACGATACCGCTGCGAAATCGCGCACGGTGTCGTAAGGCAGCCTGGCGTACAGACTGGGGTTCACCGAGTGCGGGCTGGAGACAAACAGCAGCGTGTAACCATCCGCTGGCGCGTTGGCGACGTTTTCAGTGCCGACGATACCGTTGGCGCCTGCGCGGTTATCGACCACGATTTGCCGCTTGAGCGATTCAGTCATGCGTGCAGCGAGATGGCGCGCGATGACATCCGTGCCGCCGCCAGGCGCGAAGGGCACAACCAGGCGTATCGGTTTGACCGGGTAATTGACGGGCGGCATTTGTGCGCTCGCCGCGCCCGTTGCGCACAACAACATTGCCGAGCAGACGGTCAGGAATCCGTGCATGTCAATTGTGTTCGGCATGTAGCGCAAGCTGTCCTGTGAAACCACGGTGGTAGGCGAAAAAACTACGGGTCGATGATATATTGCCACCATGAAAATAGCGATTGCACAACTCAATTACACCGTGGGCGATATCGCGGGCAATGTGGCGAAAATCGCCGATGCCGCCGTGCGTGCGTGCGAAGGCGGCGCCTCATTATTGCTGACTACGGAGCTGGCGATCTGCGGTTATTCGCCGGAAGACCTGTTGCTGCGTAACGATTTTTGCGACGCGTGCACGGCGGCGCTGGCGGCGTTAGCGGTTAAAACGAGCGGCGTGACGCTGGTAGTCGGCCATCCGCACCGCGATCTCGATACCGGCAAGCGCTACAACGCGGCGTCGGTGTTGCGTGGCGGAAAAATCATTACCACGTATCTCAAGCGCGAGTTGCCGAATTACAAAGAGTTCGACGAAAAACGCTATTTTAATTCGGGCGGCGCGCCGTGCGTGTTCGAGCACGAAGGTCTGCGCGTGGGCGTGAATATCTGCGAGGACGTGTGGGAGGAGCCCGCCGCCATCGCGGCCAAGCAGGCGGGCGCACAATTGCTGCTGGTGTTGAACGGTTCGCCGTATCACATGAACAAACAGCAAACGCGCTACGAAGTGGTGCGCGAGCGTGCGGCCGAAACTGGCTTGCCGCTGATTTTTGCCAATCAGGTGGGCGGCCAGGACGAGCTGGTGTTTGATGGTGCGTCGTTTGCCATGGATGCCTCGGGAAAACTCGTACATCTGTCGGCGTCATTCTCGGAAGTCATTGATTTTATTGATATTTTTCATGGTGTGCCACAGCCGGGCAAGATCGCCCCGACACAGCCACTCGAGGCCGAGGTGTATCAGGCGCTGGTGCTGGGCGTGCGCGACTACGTGACCAAAAACGGTTTCCCCGGCGTGCTGCTGGGCTTGTCGGGCGGCATCGATTCGGCGCTGACGCTCGTGGTGGCGGCGGATGCCCTCGGCCCCGAGCGCGTGAAGGCCGTGATGATGCCTTCGCAGTACACCGCGAGCATGAGCCGTGAAGACGCTTGCGCCGAAGCCGAGGCGCTCAAGGTGCGTTACACAGAAATCGCGATCAAGCCTCTCTATGACATGTTCGTGCACACGCTCGCCGACGAATTCAACGGCTTGAAAGAAGACACCACCGAGGAAAATTTGCAATCGCGCATACGCGGCGTGCTGCTGATGGCGATGTCCAACAAGACCGGCGCCATCGTGCTGACCACCGGCAACAAGAGTGAAATGGGCACGGGCTACGCCACGCTCTACGGCGACATGGCGGGTGGTTTCGGCGTTCTGAAAGATATCAACAAGTTGATGGTGTATCGATTGTCGAATTACCGTAACAGTATTTCACCGGTGATTCCACAGCGCGTGATCGACCGGCCGCCATCGGCGGAGCTTCGCCCGGATCAAAAAGATCAGGACAGCCTGCCGCCGTACGACGTGCTCGACGCCATCATGGCGGCTTATGTTGAACAGGACCAAAGCCCGCGCGACATTATCGCCCAGGGCTACGCCCGCGCGGACGTCGAGCGGGTGGTGAAGTTGATTCATATCTCCGAATACAAGCGCCGCCAGTCGCCGGTGGGCATACGCATCACCGCGCGCGGGTTTGGCAAGGATTGGCGCTATCCGATCACCAACAAGTTTCGTCCGCCCTTTGAATAGGCGTATGCTATTCTAGAATCCACAGTGAACCTGAGTCAGCGGGAGTTGCCATGAAAAAGATCGAAGCCATATTCAAACCCTTCAAGCTCGACGAAGTGCGCGAAGCGCTATCGGAAATCGGCGTCAGCGGCCTGACCGTGACCGAGGTCAAGGGCTTCGGTCGGCAAAAAGGCCACACCGAACTCTATCGCGGCGCGGAATACGTGGTGGATTTTCTGCCCAAGGTGAAGGTGGAAGTCGTGGTCGGCGACAAGCTGCTCGATCAGGCCATCGACGCCATCGTCAAGGCCGCGCGCACCGGCAAAATCGGCGATGGCAAGATATTCGTTACCGACGTGGGGCAGGTGTTGCGTATACGGACGGGCGAGACGGACGAGGCGGCGATTTAAAGCCTGTTGAGGGCTGCTGGGAGCGGCGCGCGACTAGCCGCGCGATAAGTGCTCCACGTATGGCGCGGTACTATTCGATTTTGTGACAGGCAGGAATCGGCCAGTAGCTGCCGGTCGCTGTTACATCTAAATTATTTGAAGTAAGTTCATAAACCCATTCTATATGTCCATTTGTTGTGCCGTCTCTAATTGTACTGTGTTAACTATTCTCGTTTGTAAGCGCTATA
>CAMBGJ010000427.1 GCA_945865805.1 Bordetella parapertussis | reverse complement strand
AAGTCCCGCAAGGGCGGAATCAAGACGCGACGCTTGGTCGCATCAACCAGCGATTCTTATCGTGAGCAATTACTTGGGATGGTGGCTATTTGATGCAATTGCCCTGCCATGAGCGGACAAAACATTTAGAATTGCGGCTTTTTGTGTCGGCGCTGGGGCGACGCGTGGGTAGCCCTGCACTTTGTCCGGTGTATTGAGTGGTGCGGTTTGTGGTTTCGCGACGGGCGTGGCCTGACAGCGGGCGTCATCAGCCGAAATGAGTATAACTGTTTGTTTTAATTGATTTTTTCTTTTTTGCATTGCGCAATCATGTATAATTCGTTTTCCAAAGTCAGGGATGTCATTCAATGAAGTTCGGTATACCCGCGGAAACGCGGCCACAAGAAAAACGCGTTGCGGCGTCACCTGAAACCATCAAGAAACTCACCGCGGCAGGGCATCACACGGTTCTGGTTCAAAGCGGCGCAGGTGTTGCCGCCAGCATTCCTGATGAGCTATTCACGGCGGCCGGTGCCACCATCGTCGCCAGTGCGGCTAATGTGTATGCGCAAGCGGACATCGTGCTCAAGGTGCGTGGCCCCGATACCGGCGAATTGGCGCAACTAAAAAGCGGGCAAACGCTGATCGGCCTGCTCAATCCGCACAACAAAGACGGCATCGCCGCGCTGGCGAAAAGCGGTGTCAACGCCTTCGCCATGGAGGCGCTGCCGCGCATTTCGCGCGCGCAGTCGATGGACGTGCTGTCGTCGCAGGCCAACGTCGCGGGCTACAAGGCGGTGCTGATGGCCGCCAACGCCTACGGCAAAATGATGCCGATGCTGATGACGGCGGCGGGCACTGTGAAGGCAGCGCGCGTGGTGATCATGGGCGTGGGCGTGGCAGGCTTGCAGGCGATTGCCACCGCCAAGCGCCTGGGCGCGGTGGTGGAAGCCACCGATGTGCGGCCCGAAACCAAGGAACAGGTCGAATCGCTGGGCGCGAAATTTATCGACGTGCCGCTGACCGATGCCGAAAAAGAATTGGCCAAAGGCCAGGGCGGCTACGCGCGCGACATGGGCGACGATTACAAGCAGCGTCAGGCCGCGCTGGTGGCCGAGCGTATCAAGCAGGCCGATATTGTGATCACCACCGCGCTGATACCAGGGCGCGCGGCACCCGTGCTGGTGACCGAGGATATGGTCAAGAGCATGAAACCCGGCTCGGTGATCGTCGATATGGCGGTGGAGCAGGGCGGCAACTGCCCGCTGTCGGAACTCGACAAAACCGTGATGAAACACGGCGTGCATTTGATCGGCGTAGCGAATATTCCGGCGCTGGTGGCGGCGGATTCCAGTGCACTGTATGCACGTAACTTATTGAATTTATTGAATTTAATGCTGGATGCCAAGACTGGTGAATTCAACATTAACCGCGAAGATGAAATCATTGCCGGCACGCTGGTTTGTGCGGGTGGTGAGGTGTTGAAACCGTGAACGGGTGAACGGGTGAACGATTGAACGGGTAACCCCCGAACCACTGGGGTAGGTGTTACCCGTTTACTCGTTTACTCGTTCACTGGTTCACGCCAATCAAGGACGTGAAATGTCGGTAGACCCCCTAATAACCAACCTGATGGTTTTCGTGCTGGCGATATTCGTCGGTTACCACGTGGTATGGAATGTCACCCCTGCGCTGCATACGCCGCTGATGTCGGTGACCAACGCGATTTCAAGCATTATTCTGGTCGGTGCGATGCTGGCCGCCGGGCCGGCGGAAGCCGACTGGGGTGTGTGGGTGGGCGCTACGGCGGTGGTGCTGGCGGCGGTGAATGTGTTCGGCGGCTTTCTGGTGACGCAGCGCATGCTCGACATGTTCAAGAAAAAAGAAAAAAAGGGAGCGCAGTAAATGCTCTCAGGCAATCAGGTTGCGCTGGCGTATCTTGTTGCGTCGGTATTTTTCATTCTTGCGTTAAAGGGTTTGTCCTCACCGCTGACCTCGCGTCGCGGTAATCTTTTCGGCATGATCGGTATGGCGATTGCCGTGCTGGTGACGCTGACGCTGACGAAGAATTGGGTCATTATTGTTGGCGGCATCGTGCTGGGTGGCACCATTGGCGCGGTGGTCGCGCGCAAGGTGCAGATGACGGCGATGCCCGAACTCGTGGCGTTCATGCACTCGCTGGTGGGCCTGGCGGCGGTGTTGATCGCGATTGCCGCAGTGAACAACCCGTTCGCGTTTGGCATCGTCAAGGCGGTGGGCGAATCGATCCCGGCGGGTAACAAGCTCGAGCTTTTCATCGGCACCTTCGTCGGCGCAATGACGTTCTCCGGCTCGGTGATCGCGTTCCTGAAACTCTCTGGACGCATGAGCGGCGCGCCGATCGTGTTCGGCGGCCAGCATATGGTGAATCTGGCGTTGGCTCTCGCCATGGTCGGCTGCGGCCTGTGGTTCTTCGCCACACCCGGCACCAACTGGACAGCCTTCATCGCCATGACGGTGATCGCCTTCGTGCTGGGCTTTTTGATTATCGTGCCGATCGGCGGCGCCGACATGCCGGTGGTGATCTCGATGCTGAATTCCTACTCGGGCTGGGCGGCGGCAGGCATCGGTTTTTCGCTGAATAACCCGATGCTGATTATCGCCGGCTCGCTGGTGGGCAGCTCTGGCGCGATATTGAGTTACATCATGTGCAAGGCGATGAACCGGCCTTTCCTGTCGGTGATTCTCGGCGGCTTCGGTACCGATTCCGGCGCGGCGGCAGCCACCGGCGGCGCGCAAAAAACGCATCGCAGCGGTAGCGCGGAAGACGCGGCATTTCTCATGAGTAACGCTGACTCGGTAATCATCGTACCGGGTTATGGGTTGGCCGTTGCGCGCGCGCAACACGCTGTGAAGGAGCTTGCCCACAAGCTGCGCGAAAAAGGCGTCACCGTGCGCTTTGCCATACACCCGGTGGCAGGCCGCATGCCCGGCCACATGAACGTGCTGCTGGCGGAAGCGGAAATTCCCTACGATCAAGTGCTGGAAATGGATGAAATCAACAGCGATTTCCCCACCACTGACGTGGTACTGGTGCTGGGCGCCAACGACGTGGTGAACCCGGCAGCCCACACGCCCGGCAGTGCGATCTACGGTATGCCCATCCTCGAAGTGGATAAATCACGCACCGTGATGGTGGTCAAGCGCTCCATGGCGGCGGGTTACGCCGGCCTGGATAACGACTTGTTTTATATGGATAAAACCATGATGGTGTTTGGCGATGCCAAGAAAGTGGTGGAGGATATGGTTAAGGCGGTGGGGTAGAGTTGTTGTGGCACCAGCCGGGAAAATTCAGGGCCGCGTGAGCGGCCCTTTTGTTTGTGCGCAAAATAGTGAAACGTGCCTAGGGCGCCGCGATATCGGGAAATATTGGTGTTATAAATGAATAGGTTATGAAAAGTCTTTCGGGTAGACTCCAAGCTATTCCGACTGACGTTATTAACCCGAATGTTGCACAAACAATCGGATCTCAAGCATTTGACGGAATGTGGAATTGAAATCACAGCATTTCAGAACGACAAGCGCAGTCTCCCCTACCCATTAAGTCGGAAGGCGGCAGCGGGGTTGAGCGGTGATTGGGAAGGATG
>CAMBGJ010000426.1 GCA_945865805.1 Bordetella parapertussis | reverse complement strand
ACAGGATTGTAGCTAAAAAATTGGGGTTATTTATAGGTAGTATTTTGGCGCGCAAAAAATAGGCTTGAAAACAGTCCGTTTGGTCTATTGTGTTTCTGCGGCGAAGGTATAGCATCTTTACGTGGTTGCGTGATGGTGATGTAATGATGTAGTAGTCGAAGGCTGAGCAGCAAGTTGGTCAACGCTCTACTAACCGTATTGAGAGGTGGTTTATGAAAAACGAACGCGTTTTGTTGGCAGTTGGTGCAGCGGTAACGTCGCTGTTGATGCTGGGTGCCGAACATGCCAGTGCGGCTCCTGCAGTGCCCACCTGGAATTCCGCCACGGATATGGGATGCGCCTCCGTGACGGGTGGTTACAGTTGTTCATTCAATGGCTCCACGTTCACGTATCGTAGTGAACAGACTGGGCCATTAACGCAGGCAGGCAGTCAAGCCAGGGTGTGGGGCTATACGCCGAACCTTACGCCGCAGAATATTGATGATGTGCTGAGTGCAATAAAAGTGCAAACAGCCGCTAACGATCCGACTGCCGTATGGAACGTTACCACCATCGCGGACTGGACAGGCTCCTGCGTGACTGGCAACGGCGGTGGTTGCGAAGACTCTTCTGCTCCGTTTGACGGGCCGCGGCATCCCTCTGGTAGCGGCCCCTATATTTCCAGTTCCACCGGTGTGACATTAACCGGCAACGGTAAAAATCAGGAAGCGCATTTCTCGATACTGCAGCCGGGTTTTGACTTGCTGCATATTCACATCGGTGGCGGTAATTTGTTCTTCGACTGGAACTATGAAGCACAAAGTGACTTCTGGATCAGCGGCCTCAGTAACGGCATCAGCAATGTTGATTCGTTCAGGCCTCATCTCTCGGCTGTGCCCGAACCCGAAACCTACGCCATGATGCTCGCAGGTCTGGGCTTAATGGGGTTTGCCGCGGCGCGCCGGCGTAAGCAGTCGTCCGCGACTTAGGTGACTTGGGTGCGATAAAGGCACTACGCCAAAATTTTTATCTCCGCAGCACATACACGTGTTAACCGGTTACCCGCACCCAGGTGGGGGCAACCGCGTGAAAATAGTCTGAACGCAGGTTTGTTGATGCGGTTACATGTCAAAATGCCGAGATGAAAACCCGTCCAGGCATGCTTTCACTTCCCGCCGTTTGGCTGCTGGCGGCCAACGTTGCGTTTGCGCAGAATGAATTCCAATTGCCGCGTGAGTGCAGCGAGCGCAACAATCCGAACCCTGAAAAGTGTGTGTACCGGATGGCCCGCCGCGCATGCCGCGGGTGCACCGGAGCACTGCTACGCCAAATTCACCTCCCGCGTCAGCCCATGCACCTGCGGCGCCTGCGCAGCTGTCGTCACGGTTTGTCCGCGCGCCTCGTTAGTCCAGCTACTAAACTGGCTGCACCCTAGTGCGCCGCTGCGGGGTTGTCGTCGCGGCGACGCTTGTGGCTGCCGCCATCATCGCGCCGCTGCCGCCGGTCCGGCCCTTGAAGATCCGTGTGTTTCTTGTGATAGCGCCGCTCGAAAATAACATACAAGGTCGGCAGCACAATCAGCGTCAATATCGTCGCTGAAATCAATCCGCCGATCACCACGACAGCGAGCGGCTTCTGGGTTTCCGAGCCGATGTCGTGCGACAGTGCCATCGGCAGCAGGCCGAACATCGCCAGCAGGCCCGTCATCAGCACGGTACGCAGCCGTATCAGCGAGCCTTTGATCACCGCTTCCTCGGGCGAGGCGCCGGCGTTCTTCAACTGGTTGTAATACGACACCATCACCACACCGTTCAATACCGCCTGACCGAAGAGGGCAATAAAGCCGATGGCCGCCGATACCGACAGCGGTATGCCGGTGAAAAACAGCGCCAGAATGCCGCCGATGAGCGCAAACGGTATGTTCAGCAAAATCAGCGAGGCGCTTTTGAATGACTTGAATGCGTCAAACAGCAGGATAAAAATCAGTAAAATGGAGATCGGCACGATCACCGACAACCGCTTCATCGCGCGCTCCTGATTCTCGAACTCACCCGACCACGCCATGGTGTAGCCCTCGGGCAGCTTGACCTTTTTCGCCACGCGCTCCTGCATGTCGGCCACCACCGAACCCATGTCGCGGCCTTCGATGAACACGCCGATGGCCATCACGCGGCCGCCATTTTCGCGCGAGATATTCATGGCGCCGCCGACGGTTTTAAACGACGCCACCTGTGCCAGCGGAATAATCGTGCCGTTGGGCGCGGTCAACAGAATATCGCGCAATTGCGTAAGCGAGCGCTGATTCGACGGCACGCGCACCACCACGCTGAATTTCTTTTCGCCTTCCCAGATCACCGTGGCTTCGCGTCCGCCAAGCACGGTTTCGATCACGTCCTGAATGTCGACTATGTTCAGCCCATAACGTGCCGCCTGACCGCGATCGATTTGTATCAACTCCTGCGGCAGCTCGCCCTGGCGGTCGATCATGGCGCGCGCCACGCCCGGCACATCGGAAATGGCCGCCAGCACCTCCTGGGCATGCGTTTTCAGGACGCCCAGGTCTTCACCGAAAACCTTCACTACGATCTGCCCGTCGATCTGCGAAATGGATTCCAGGATATTGTCACGGATGGGCTGCGAGAAACTCGCCTGCACGCCGGGTAGTTTATCCAGCGCGTCTTCCATTTCCTGCAACAAACCCTTCTTGGTGATCTTTCGTTTCCATTCCGATTCCGGTTTGATGTCCACCAGAATTTCGGCCATGCTGATCAGCTTGGGGTCGGTGCCGTCTTCCGGCCGTCCGGCCTTGTAGACGATGGTGTTGATCTCGGGAATATGCGCGATTGATGCGCGGATTTTGCTCATTTCGCTGCGCGCTTCGGTCACCGACAAACTCGGATGCAACGGCACGTTGATCCAGATCGAGCCTTCGTTCAGTTCAGGCAAGAATTCCGTGCCGAGCTTGGGTACGACGGCGAGGCTGCCGGCCAATATGCCTGCGGCCACCAGCACCACTTTCTTGCGATGGCTCAAGGCCCATTTCAACACCGGCTCGTAGAGGCCTTTGCACCAATGCACCAGAAAGTTTTCTTTCTCCGGCAGATTTTTGCGCAGCATCAGATGGCACAGCAGCGGCACCAGTGTCAGGCTGAAGATCAACGAGCAGATCAACGCAGCAGTCACCGAATACGCCATCGGCGCGAAGATGCGGCCCTCGTGGCGTTGCAGGGTGAAAATCGGAATATGCGCGGCGATGATGATCAACATCGAAAACAACGTGGGCCGCCCGACTTCGACGGTGGCGTCGAGTATCTCGTTGAGGCGCTCGCGTGTGGTCATCTGCTTGCCTTGATGCTCCGATAATCGCCGGAACACGTTCTCCACCACGATCACCGCACCGTCGACAATGATGCCGAAGTCCATCGCGCCCAGCGATAGCAGGTTGGCGGGTATGCCGAGGAACGTCAGCCCCAAAAACGTACCCAGCAGCGACAGCGGAATAATCACCGCGACGATCGCCGCCGCGCGCAGGTTGCCGAGGAACAGCAACAATACAAAGGTCACCAGCAGCGCGCCTTCCACCAGGTTGGTGAATACCGTTTTCAGCGTTTTGTCGAGCAGCCAGGTGCG
>CAMBGJ010000425.1 GCA_945865805.1 Bordetella parapertussis | reverse complement strand
GGTCACAGAGAACTCTGCCTTTGAATTTCTCTGTGACCTCTGTGTCCTCTGTGGCAGATGACTTTGATTTTGTTGTTCGCCCACATCATCAAGTTTTCATTAGAACCGGAACAGATACGAATTCTTACCAACTATGCCGCCTGCCGAGGCGGATCGCGGTGTATATCCATCGGGTCGGCGTAGCGCTGCCGAATCTCTTCAATCTTGGGCAGGATGTTGACGAAGGTATTGACCAGATTCGGATCAAAGTGACTGCCGGCGTTTTCCTGTAGATATTTCAGGGCGTTTTCCACCGTCCACGCCACTTTGTAAGGGCGGATAGACGTCAGCGCGTCAAACACATCGCAGATGGCGACGATGCGCGCTTCCACCGGAATCGCATCGCCGCACAAGGCGTGCGGGTAGCCGCTGCCGTCCCACTTTTCATGGTGATTTTGCGCGATGGAACACGCCACCTGCAGCAGCGGCGCCGGGTGATTGCTCAGCATTTCCACGCCGAAATCGACGTGCTTGCGCATGATCACCGTCTCTTCGTCGGTATGGCGGCCCTTCTTGAGCAGAATATGATCTGGCACGCCAATCTTGCCGATGTCGTGCAGCGGGCTCGCCATGTAAATCATTTCGGTCAGATGCGCGTCGAGGCCGATCGCCTCGGCCAGCAGACGGCGGCTATGGCCGACGCGCGTGACGTGATTGCCGGTGTCGCTATCGCGGTACTCGCCAGCCTTGGCCAGACGCCGCAAAATATCGGTCTGCGTTTCTTTCAGTTCCTGCGTGCGCTCGGCCTCTTTCAACTCCAGAATTTCATTTTGGCGTTCGCGCTCACTGCAGAGCATGCGCACTTCCAGATAGTTATGAATGCGGTGCACGAACTCCGCTTCGACAAACGGCTTGGCAAGATAGTCGCGCGCACCTTCCTGCAGCGCCTGCAAGCGCACCTGCGCGCCTTCATGCGCGGTCAACACAATCACCGGCATGAACGCGCCGTGCAACACGCCCTTGAGCTCACGCATAACGGCTATGCCGTTCATCACCGGCATTTCCATGTCGAGCAGGATCAAATCATACGGGTGCGCGGCATAGGCCGCAGTTACCGACGCGGGAACATCGGTCAATTCGACGTTAACAAACCCCTGCTTGTGCAGCATGACTTCCATCAGGTCGAGCTGATCCGGGTTGTCGTCCACCACCAGAATGCGCGCAGCGCGAATTCTGGATTCCAGATCATCACTGACGTTATTGTTTGAACCCGTACCTGTCACTGCTGATACCTTTGCTTTGGATTAATTGGTAGCTGGATTATGGGGTAGCCAAGCGGTAATTTCGGCCTGCCTCGGTAACTTTACAATATGTTTGCAAATGAAACGCATTTGTAAATCCGCTTATTCCTTTGAAATCGAACGGGAAAACTTACGCCACCACTGTGACGATGCGCCGTTCGTTAATCGACGTCAAGATGGCATTGGTTACCGCTACCATTTAGGCCGCATCATCGCCATCCGGTAGATTCCCTCGAATACCCTGTAATTCCCGCTCAAACGACTGCACCTGCCACTCATAAGCCGGGCTGGCGGGGAATTTTTCTTCTGTTGCGCCGTTTTTGTCGCGCACGGTCACCGTGTGTTCGGTCACCCAGCGCAGCGGCGAGGTCTGCAACGTGGCTTCACTGCCCTCGACCGTCAGACTGTTCAAGCCCTGCGGCACCTCGCGCGTGGCGCGCACCTGTGCATGGCCGCCGCCCGACAAACGCCCCTGCACCGTGAACGTGTCGTCGGCATGGCCGTCGCGCCGATCAGGATTCGTGAAGGCGCTGACTTCGACAAACTTTTGCCCGGTGACATATTGCACCAGATCCAGCAGATGCACGCCGACGTCGTACATCACGCCGCTTTGCGCGTTGTCCATGCGCCAGGTCTTGCGCGGCGGCATGGCGGAGGTGCGCTCCAGCAGTACTTCTACGACTTTGCCAAGCTTGCCCGCCTGCACGATCTCACGCGCGCGCGTCACCGCCTCGTCCATGCGAATTTGATGCGCGATACGCAGAATCACGCCGGCTTGCTTACACGCATCGGCCATTTCGCGCGCGTGGCTGGCGTGCATGGCAAATGGCTTTTCGCACAGCATGTGTTTTTTTGATTTGGCACCCGCCAGCACGGCCTCGTGGTGCATGGCATTCGGCAGCGCGATATACACCGCATCAACGCCGGGATCATTCATCAGCGCCTGCAAATCCGTATGCGCACGCGCGACGCCAAATTTTTCGGCGTACGCCTTTGTTTTTTCCGGTGTGCTGCCCAGACACGCAACGATTTGCGAACCGGGGCTTTTTTGCATGGCCGGTCCGACAAAATCGACCGCCACCCAGCCCAGTCCGACGATGCCCCAGCATACGGGCTTAGTATTTGCATTCATTGAGATTTTCCGAAATGTATCGATTGTTGTTTGTAACCATGCCACCCGACGGCGAGAACTTCTTCAACGCAGAAGCGCAAAAACGCTGAGGTTACGCAGCGAAGTGCTTTTCCTCTGCGGCAGTTCTCTGCGCCTTTGCGCCTCTGCGGTGAAGGGTTTCAACGCGGCTGAATTAGTAACTGTTGCTCTCACGCCGCCAGCAACTGCCGCCGCGCTTCCAGATATTCTTTTTCCAGCCGATTCACGAGATCCGCCACGCGGGGCACGTCGTCGATACTGCCGACGCCCTGCCCCGCGCCCCAGATTTCTTTCCAGGTTTTCGGCCGATCATCACGGCTGCGATACAGGCCCGGCGCTTCGTTGGTCGGCAGATTATTCGGATCGAGCCCCGCGCGGCGGATGCTGCCCGCGAGATAACTGCCGTGGACGCCGGAAAACAGCGGCGTGTAAACAACATCGCCCGAGTTGGAATCCACGATCATTTGCTTGTAGCCATCCACCGCCAGCGATTCCTGGGTGGCGATAAAACGCGTACCGATGTACGCCAGATCACAGCCCATCGCCTGCGCTGCGAGTATCGCCGAGCCATTGGATATCGCGCCTGAAAGCACCAGCGGCCCTTGATGGATGCGCCGCAACTCGTTCACCAGCGCCAGCGGATTGAGCGTGCCCGCGTGGCCGCCCGCGCCTGCGCACACCGCGATCAGGCCATCAACGCCGGCTTCCAGCGCTTTTTCCGCGTGCCGCACTTTGATGACATCGTGAAACACCAGGCCGCCATAGGCATGCACGCGCGGTACGATTTCAGTCGGCGCCGACAACGAGGTGATCACAATCGGCACCTTGTGCGCGATCACCACTTCGGTATCCGCCTCCAGCCGCTTGTTGGCGCGGTTGACGATCAGGTTCACCGAAAACGGTGCGACTTTTTTCTCCGGATGCTCCTTTTGATATGCCGCGAGTTCGGTTTCGATGCGTGTCAACCACTTGTCGAGTTCCTCCTGCGGACGTGCGTTCAACACCGGGAACGAGCCGATCACGCCGGCCTTGCATTGCTCGATCACCAAATCGGGGCCGGACACCACGAACATCGGCGAAGCCAGCACCGGCAGGCGTAAATGTTTTTTGATACTCTCAGGTAGGCTCACTGTAACCTCTTGTTTTTTAACAATTATTTTCACGGATTTAATGGGGCGACGTT
>CAMBGJ010000424.1 GCA_945865805.1 Bordetella parapertussis | reverse complement strand
TTACAGTAGCATCGCTCGTGCAAAAGTACAATCCCTTCCCTTTCATAACCTCTCGTTTTCAAAGGGAAATTTGTGGGTAATGATCAGCCCTCCGGGAGAGGGGCGGGGGTGAGGGAAGGAAGCACCGTGCTTCATGTTTGTCACGAAGTTTCGTAATCCTCAATAATCCACCGCCCGCGGCATGCGTGTATCAATGGCAACCTTGGTCCATTTGGCGATTTCGGCGGGAATGATCTTGCGCATTTCTTCCGGCGTTCTGATGTCGATGACCGCGCCCATGGTGGTGATCTGCTTTTGCACCTCGGGCAGTCTGAAGTATCGTGCGATTTCGTTGTGTAGTTTCATCACGATGGTCGGCGGCGTGCCGGCCGCAGTGGCGATGGCGTAGGTGTTGGAGGCCTCATAGCCCTTGAGGCCGGATTCATCGAGCGTGGGGATATCCGGCAACAGTTCCGCGCGCTTTAACGTGCCCACGGCCAGGCCCTTCAACTTGCCCGAACGCAGATGCGGCAGCGCGGGCACACTCACGCCGAAAGTGACATGCGCCTGTCCGCCAATGACATCGATCATCGCGGGCACCGCGCCCTTGTAGAGCACGATATTAAAATCATGCTTTGACAGGCTGGTGAACAGCGCCGAGGCAAAGTATTGAAAGCCGCCGGAGGTGGTGAGCACCAGTTCGCCCGGTTTACTTTTTGCCACCGCGAGCAAATCCTTGACCGAGTTCACCGGCATCGATGGCCCTACGCTCAGCACGATGAAGCTCGCACCGAGCTTGCCGATGAAATCCAGCGCGGTGAGCGAGTCAAACGGCAGCTTGCGCACCGCCGGGTTCATCACATAAGCCGAAGACACCAGCAACAGCGTGTAGCCATCCGGCTTGGCTTTGACGGCGATTTCGGTGCCGATCAATCCCTCGCCGCCCGCACGATTGTCGACAATAAAACTTTCGCCCCAGGTCTGCGACAGATGCGTGGCGATCATGCGCGCGAGAATGTCATTGGTGCCGCCCGGTGAAAACGGCACGATTAGGCGCACGGGTTTGTTGGGATACGGCGCCGCTTTTGCGGTTTGCGCTCGCGCGGCAAGCGGCGCGCACAGTACCGTGATGGCAACAAAGGCCGCAAGCATTGCACCTGCGGTGCGTCTCGGCGTCGAATACAAGGCGTTCTCCCCTCTGCTTGATCTGACGTGGAATGTTAATGCGCCATCGGATTTGATGTTTCGCGCGGGGCGACAGTCGGGTCCGGCATGGATATCTGGAATATACCGTAACTATTTGTTTTTATTGAATAATTGTAACTATTCAGGTTTCTGCGGTGTATGTAAAAACCTTCCCTCACCCTCGGTCCCTCTCCCGGAGGGCGAGGGAAGAAAAGCAAACCGTCGTTGGTTTTTTAAGCCCTTCTCCCCTCGGGAGAAGGGTTGGGATGAGGGAAGGGGTTTCACTCGGACCTGAATAGTTACGAATAATTTAAAATTTCACGTTATGCTGTGGCGCGTCCCGCCATGCTCTGTAAACGGGCCGAACCGTATGGGGACGGATCAGCCTATCAGGCGAGCCGCGCCGCATCCGCGCCCAGCGTTTTTTTGGCCCAATCGGCATAAGTGCCGGTGTCGATCATTTTCGTGCGCACCACTTGCCGTAGCGTTTGCAGTTCTTCTTCGCTGGGCGCGGGTGTCGGCTTTACGCTATTTGTGTCGCCGAGATCAAACCCCGTGCTGTCGCGGATGTCCTCGAGCGTATAACCGGGATGCACGGTATCCAGCCGCAGCACGCCGGCGTCTTTTTCAAAACGGAAGATCGCCTTGGGCGTAACCGCTTTGGTGGGGTTGCCGTAACGCAGCACATCCGCCGGCGAGCTGCCGCAGGCCGAAATGTAATCGACCTTTTCCACCAGCGAGCGCACGGTATGCTCGGTGCGAAACACCACCGTGCGGCGCGCGCCGTAATAAATCATGCCGCCGCCGTAGCCGCCGGGAAAACGCACCTTCGGATGATCAAGGTCCGACCCCAGTTGATGCAGGTTGTAATTGCCGTGGCGGTCGATTTGCACGCCGCTGGCAAAAAACAAACCGAGATCGCCGCGTTGCGCCAGAAAATGAAATTGCTTCGAGGTGCGAAACGGATTGAAAACGGAATTGAGGATAATCAATTCGGCATTAGGCGCGTGTGTCGCCTGCGCCAGCAGCAGGCCTGCAGCAGGGATGTGCGACAGCGCGCCGCAAGCGGAAACTTCACCGTCACGCACTTCGCGCGACAGCAATATGGCCAGCAACTCAGCGTCGGAATAATTCATCATGTGCCGACCGCGCGTATGGGCTCGCGCCATTCCAGCGGCACGAATTGTTCGACATATTGCTCATGACTTACGACGCCATGCACGTATTTTTGTAAATAGGCGGCGAACGATTCGTCATCCTTTGAGGCCAGCACATACTCGCGCATGTGCACCTTGTCCGGCGCATACAGGCCCACGCTACCGGCGGGGTGCGCGCCAAACGGCGCATGCACCACGGCATCGACGTGAATGCCGGGGATGAACGCTCCCTTGGCATCTTTTTCCGTCAGCCGATCAACGATGCGCTCGGCGGTCACGATCACGTGCCGCGAGGCCTCGGCCAGTATCACCACCTCGGCATCGTAGCCGCACGACACATTGCCATGCCGATCCGCCGTCTGCACATGAAACACCGCCACGTCGGGCCGCAACGCGCGGGCCACCACGGTTTTAGTCTTGCCGTCGAACGGATCCACCGCGATCACCATGTCGTCGCGGCGCTTTAATAAATCCGTGCCGAC
Source organism: Bordetella parapertussis (assembly GCA_945865805.1). GTDB lineage: Bacteria > Pseudomonadota > Gammaproteobacteria > Burkholderiales > SG8-41 > UBA5216. The sequence goes on along the minus strand of CAMBGJ010000424.1, from coordinate 812 downwards.
CAAACCAACGACGGGCACGTAGGGTACTCCCATAGACCCAGCCTGGGCCTGTGAATAGAGCACCCCTCAAGTATTGTCGAGTACGCGCAGGCGGTTGGCGATGGTGTAGCGCGCGAAGTTGGGGCCGGTGCGGGCGAATTCGCCGAACGTAACGCTGCAGGTATCCAGCACATCCACCATGCCCGCGCCCACCAGAAAATCGAGATTCAGATCGCCGCCCACCACACCGATCACGCGCAGTTTTTGCGTGCCCTGACGCACCAGTTGGCGCAACAGCGCCATCGGCGCGCGTTGCAGATTGGCCGACATCACCAGTTGCGAACCGGTTTTGACCGCCGTCGCGGCGGCTTCGAGAGTGGTTAGTTTTTCACGCATGGGGTTCTCCGTGTACACAGGGGCAATCATGGTAGCACGCAGGTTGTTGTGCGAACGAGGCCTGTCGGGTCTGTCGCATCTGAGCGAATCACAGCAATGGCGCGGTGAAAAATCCAAGCCATTCACGAACCATAAAACGGAACCGCACATTGTTGCCGGGTAGAGCCCGCGGCGTTACGATGCTGCTCGGCGCTTTCGTATTATGTCTTTTGTGTTTATAAATAAATCAATAAAATCACATACTTATGATTATTCAGTAATATGATGGCACTTTGGTGCCTGAGCCGTATCCGGTCATCCACGACCCTCTTGTTCGCACTCTCATCACCCTCTCGCCCACCAAAGGAGCACGCTTTGTACAAAGATTCCATCACCCACGCCACGCTCGACAACGCCACGGCGGACACCAGCGGCGCGCGCCGTTACTCGCGTGTGAT
>CAMBGJ010000423.1 GCA_945865805.1 Bordetella parapertussis | reverse complement strand
CACCGCAAGGCGGCTTGAGTTTTAGGTCGGAGCGCGGTGGTGAAGGGCAGGGCGGGGCAGGATTGTTGTCACTGTAAGCGGCAATGAGTCTCGCGATTGGGTCCGGTCGTTCGGCGTGGCCAGAATATAATCTGCGACGTAAATTGCGCAGATCTTTTGGGTGATACCGGACTGCGATCAAGCCCGCAGCAATAGAAACGCTTTTGTTTTTCCGGAAATCAATGCCGATGCTTTTTTTGACTATACGGGGTCGGAAGTTCGCGTTCAGGTTTTTGAGACTAGCCAGCGGCAGCAGAAATTCTGACTTTCAAACCAGGGAATTTCGACGGGCTGCTTCCATGTTTATTCCCGCCGTTCATGGCGCCGATATACGCTGATGATCATGGACACGCTACTGATGTGGGCTGTGCGCAAACACATATCGTGTGCATGGGCGCTGCTGTACATTGAGCGATGGCTCAGGGCGCCGATGGTGGATGTGACGGGAGAGAGGATCGAGCGAAGCCGTGGTACGCCTCAAGGAGGCGTGGTCAGCCCGGTCTTGTCAAACACCTTTCTGCACTATGCATTTGATACATGGATGAAGCGAGTTTATCCCGATCAGCGATGGTGTCGGTATGCGGATGATGAGCTTGTGCATTGCAGAAGCGAACAAGAAGCGATTGCCGTAATGGCTGCACTTCAAGTACGCTTGGCAGAATGCGGCCTAGAACTGCATCCGACCAAAACAAAGATCGTCTACTGCAAGGATGTTGACCGTAAAGGCAGTTATCCGAACGTTAAGTTTGATTTTCTTGGATACTGCTTCAGACCCCGTTTGGTTCAGAATCGTCGAAATAAGTCGCTGTTCTGCGGTTTTAATCCCGCAGTCAGTGTTTCGGCGTTGAAGAATATGCGGTCAGCGATACGGGACTTGAAACTGCGTAATCGGACACAGTTGGAATTGTCAGATATTGGCAAGCAGATCAATCCGCTTATTCGGGGTTGGATTGCTTACTAAGGGCGATACGCGCCGTCAGCGCTTGCGCCCATGGTGCGATACGTCAATCTAACTCTACTAGCCTGGGCGATGCGTAAGTTCAAGCGCTTTAAGTCCCATAAGATCCGAGCAAGTCGTTTTTTACAGCGGCTTTCTACCGAAAGGCCGGAATCTTTGCGCACTGGAAACTTGGGCTTCGCGGCGTGTTTAACTGATGGGAGCGGAGTGAGCCGAGAGGTTCACGCTCCGTTCTAGGAGAGGCTGGAGGTGCAATCCCTCCGGCCTACTCGACCGAGATCCGCGCATGGAAATCGAAATCGAAGTGACGGCGCTGAAACGCTGGTAGACAGCCCTGTCTACTGCGGCTTGATGCCCAGCGTGGTGGCCAGTTTCAGCGTCGCGCTGATTTCATTTTGCACCAGGCGGGTGAACTCGTCCGGCTTCAGCGGATAAGGTTCGAAGCCCAATTCGTCAAAGCGTGCCAGCACGTCGGGCGCTGCTACTGCCTTTGCGATCTCGGTTTGCGTGCGATTCACCAGTTCCACTGGTGTCGCCGCTGGAAACCAGAAAGCGAACCACGAATAAAACTCGTAACCCTTGATGCCGGCCTCGGCGATGGTGGGCACGTCCGGCATCTGCTTCCAGCGCTTCGCGCCGCTCACACCAAGCGCCTTGATCTTGCCCTGTTGCGCCATGCCGATGGCGTTGGACGAGGTGAGAAAGGCCAGCTCGATATGGCCGCCGGCGAGATCCGTGACCAACTGGCCGATACCCTTGTACTGTACGGTGGTCATGCGGATTTTCGCGGCGGTGTTGAACTGTTCCATTGCCACGTGCAGCACGCCGCCGTGACCTGAGTTGCCGTAGTTGAGTTGTCCCGGCCTCTGCTTCGCCAGCGCCACCAGCTCCGCCACCGAGTTGACCGGCACCGACGGATGCAAGCCCAGCACATAGCCCACGGTGCGGGCGGCGGGCGTGATCGCGCTGAAATCGCGCACTGGGTCGTAAGGCAGCTTGTTGAACGCCGGTAGCAGGGCGTGCGCGCTGGAAAAGTGCAGCATGGTGTGGCCGTCCGGCGGTGATTTCACCACCAACTCAGTACCGACGATGCCGCCGGCGCCGGGACGATTGTCGATGTAGACATTCTGCCCCCAGGCCGCCTGCAACTTTTGCCCGACTAGGCGGCCAATGACTTCGAGCGGCCCGCCAGCAACCACCGGCACCACCACCCGGATCGGCCGGGTCGGAAAGTCGCCGGGCACGCGTTGCGCGAGCGCTGTGCCAGCCGCGATGCTACACACGAGAACGGTGCCGGTCTTGCGCAAAGTATTACTTTTCATGACAGTACCCTGGAAAAAAAATTTTAGAGAAACGCCGAACCAGCGGATGCTGTTCGTGGTTGGACCAGCCCGCCCTGAGCGCAGTCGAAAGGTTCATCACGAACGGCAGCAACTACTCACCATTATCATATTACTTCGCACGCAGCCCGGCCCGCACCACCAGCTCAGAAAACATTTCAATATCCGTACGCAGAATTTTGTCCATTTCCTCGGGCGTGCTGGGCGCGAGCATATAGTCATAGTTTTTCAGCCGCTCTTTTACATCGGGCAACTCGAAAATGCGCCGCACTTCTCGGCTGAGCTGCAGCAAGATGGGGCGCGGCGTGCCTGCGGGCGCCAGCATGATGTGCGAGCCGTCGCGCTTGTAGCCGGGGATGGTTTCGGCGACGGTGGGCACGTCCGGCAATACCGGCGAGCGCGCGGGCGCGGTGATCGCGAGGGCGACGATGCGGCCATCTTTGATAAACGGCAGCGTGGTCAGCAAGCCGGTGATTACGTAATGCACACGGCCGGCCACCACTTCGAGCAGCGCGTCCGACGAACCCTTGAAGCCGACATGCACGGCTTTAATGTTCGCCGCCAGCCGAAAGCTCTCGCCGCTCAGATGTGTTGCACTGCCGGCGCCGCCCGAGCTGAACAAAACTTTACCGGGCCGCGCCTGAGCGTAGTCCATGAACTCTTTCAGCGTTTTGACGCCGAGCGTGGGCGTCACCACCAGTGTGCTGGTGGAATAGCCGATATTGCTTACCCCGGTAAAATCCTTGAGTGGATCATAGGGCAGTTTGTTGGGATGCAGTGCTGCGCTCACCACATAGCCGGGCGAACTCACCAGGATCGTGTAGCCGTCGGGCGCGGCCTTGGCGGCCTGCGCGGTGCCGATGCTGCCGCCCGCGCCGGTGCGGTTTTCGATCACCACCGGCTGCCCCCAGTTCTCGCTCATTTTTTGCGCGATGACGCGCGCCATGGTGTCGGTGCCGCCGCCAGGGGAGAACGGCACCAGGAAACGGATCGGTTTGGTGGGGAATTTCTGTTGCGCCAGCGCGAAGCCCGGCACGGCCGCGAGGGTTGCGGCCGCGAGCAGCGACAGCAAACAAGGCCAACTACGCGGGGCGTCCTGTATGTTGCCACCTCCTTCTGGGCGGGTGCAGCGGTTTGCGCAGCGCTTCTTCTGCTGCAATCGAAAAAGCCCTTGCATTATACTCAGCCAGAACGGTCGCCGAACGGCAAGAAAGGCAATCCCATGACAGAGAAAAAACACCCGCGCGCGCACGTGATCACCGGTGGATAGCAGCGGCCCCAAGTCCGATGATAAGCC
>CAMBGJ010000422.1 GCA_945865805.1 Bordetella parapertussis | reverse complement strand
AGGCTGGTGAGCACTTTAATGAGTGCGCCGCCCTTGAGCTTCGGCGGAAAATCGGTGAGCAGGCGCTTCGGATGAACCGACGCGGCTTTGAGTAGAACGGTCTGGCTGTCTGAGAGTTTCATACGGTCTCCTGATTGTCGTTGGTGATGTGTGATTGCCGTCCGGCTTCGAATGCGGCTTGTAGTGCAGCTTTGACGGCCCAGACGCTTACGTCGTGAAAGTCGAGCCGGTCGCTGTTGCGTGTCTCAAGCGTTGCGATGAACAAATGGTCTGTCGCGATTGTTTGAAGTTGTTGATCTCGCGCTTGGTTATCCATGGTTGTGACCTTCATACCTTGTGATGTTTCTTGGCGGCGTCAAAGCCGATCCAGTTGCCTTGATCGTTGAGGCCGCGTGCGGCGAGTTCTTCTTTCGCCAACCGGTTGAGGTCCAACTCCCCGCGTGCGACTGCGGCGAGGACCTTAATCGCTGCGATCTGGATGAAGCCGGTCTCGTCAACCGTAAAGGTGTGTACGTTGGTGGTCATTGCGTTACTCCTTTTGTTTTGATGCCATTGATATTAACGCTTCGATTCGGAACCAAAGCAAGTGGTTCTTGCAAAATGATTGCAACTAAATCGGTAGGCGACCCCATGCCCCGCAAAGCGCCCACGCCTTGCCGTTATCCGGGGTGCGCCGCAGTCCTTGGCAAACCCGGGTACTGCGACCGGCATCGTGTTGCAGCGCACCGTGATTACGGGCGCGCACGGCGCGGGTTCGATACCGAGGTGGGTTTTTATCAGTCAGCGAGGTGGCGTGCCGTGCGGGCCGCATTCTTGCGTGAGCACCCGATGTGCTGCCTGTGCGCGGCCGTGCGGCGGGTTGTAATCAAACGTTCATCCGTATGTCACAAAGCGTGTTCATCATGCGCCTACTTTCTGTTGGGGGCTGCTGCATCGCGTGCCATTGTGGCGCGGTCTGATCGGACACTTTACCCGCGAAGAAATCCGCATCGGCATGGAATCGCTCAATCGCGTGGGCATGCTCGAATACGCGTGGCAACGCGCCTCCACCCTGTCGGGCGGACAGCAGCAGCGTGGCGCGATTGCGCGCACGCTGGTGCAGGGCGCGCGCACGATACTCGCTGATGAGCCGATCGCATCACTCGATCCTGAGTCGTCGCGGCGCGTGATGGAAATTCTTGCCGCGATCAATCGCGAGGACCGCTGCACCGTGGTGGTGTCTTTGCATCAGGTGGAATTCGCGCGGCAGTACTGCCCGCGCATCGTTGCCCTGCGTCAGGGCAAGGTGGTGTACGACGGGCCGTCGGCGATGCTCACCAACACGCTGCTCGCGGACATATATGGCGCCGAGGTGCATGAACTGTTCGCGCAGCCTGACACCGCTGCGCGACCGCCGGAGCCATCCGTGGTCGTGCCGTTTCCGCTGCCACACACGGCGGCGGCATAGTAAAAATTATTATAAAACAAGGAGTTACATATGATACGTTTGCTCAAGTCCTTGCTGCTGTGCGTAGCGGCAGCCGTGTTTCAGGCTCACGCCCAAAGCGCCAATGAACTCAACTTCGGCATTATTTCCACCGAGTCGTCGAGTCACTTGAAAGAGAATTGGCAGCCGCTGATCGACGATATGCAAAAACGCACGGGCCTGAAAATCAATGCGTTCTTTGCCTCGGACTACGCGGGTATTATCGAGGCAATGCGCTTTAACAAGGTGCAGGTGGCGTGGTACGGCAACAAAGCGGCGATGGAAGCCGTCGATCGTTCCAACGGCGAAGTGTTTGCCAAAATGGTCGCGCCTGATGGCAGCCAGGGCTATTACTCGTTGCTGGTCGTGCACAAGGACAGCCCGCTGCGCAGTCTGGGTGACGTGCTGAAGAACGGCAAGAATCTGAATTTCGGTAACGGTGATCCGAACTCGACTTCAGGCTTTCTGGTGCCGTCCTACTACGTGTTCGCGTTGAACAAGATCGATCCGAGGAGTCATTTCAAGACGGTGCGCGGCGCCAGCCACGAAACTAATCTGCTGGCAGTGGTGAATAAGCAGGTGGACGTGGCCACCAACAATACGGAAAATCTTGAGCGGTTTACCGCAAAGTTTCCAGACAAGGCCGCGGATGTACGCGTGATCTGGAAGTCGCCGCTGATTCCGAATGATCCGCTGGTGTGGCGCAAAGATTTGTCACCCGAGACTAAGAAAAAAGTGCGCGACTTTATTTTGACTTATGGCACCGGCGCTGAAGCCGCACGCGAGAAAGCCATCATGCTCAAAATCACGACGGCCGGATTTCAGGCATCGGATGACCGCCAGCTGCTGCCGATACGCCAGCTCGAACTGTTCCGCGCCAAGACCACCCTCGAGAACGACACGGCAATGAGCGCCGCGGACAAAACGGCGAAACTCGAGGAAATCAACCGCAAGCTGGCGCAGCTGAATACGCAACTGGCCGCCAGCAAGTAAGCAGGCTGTCTCCATGAATGCTCCCGCCGCAATCGCGGTCCCGCGCAGCGTGCCAGCGCCGCTGGACATTCCGCAGCCGCCAAAGCAGTCGTTGTTCACCGTGTTGGCTTGGGGCATCGCGCTGGCGATGCTGGCGTGGGCGTGGCAGGGGGCGGACATGCGGCCGCTCGCCTTGGTACGCGACGCGGCGAACATGGGTACGTATGCCGCGGGATTCTTCCCGCCGGATTTCACCGAGTGGCGCGGTTACCTCAAGGAAATGGTGATCACGCTGCATATCGCCATCTGGGGTACCGCGCTGGCGATCGTGTGCGCGATACCCTGTGGGCTGCTGTGTTCGCGTAACATCGTGCCGTGGTGGATTTATCAACCGATGCGGCGCCTGATGGATGCCGCGCGCGCCATCAACGAAATGGTGTTCGCCATGCTGTTCGTGGTGGCGGTGGGGCTGGGGCCGTTCGCCGGTGTGCTGGCGATTTTTGTACACACTACCGGCATTCTCGCCAAGCTGTTTTCGGAAGCGGTCGAGGCCATCGACCCCAAACCTGTCGAAGGCATACGTTCCACCGGCGCGCATCCGCTGGAAGAAATCGTCTACGGCGTGATTCCGCAGGTGTTGCCGTTGTGGATTTCGTATATTCTGTATCGCTTCGAATCCAATGTGCGTTCGGCCGCCGTGGTGGGCATGGTGGGCGCGGGAGGCATCGGCGTCGTGCTATGGGAAATCATCCGCGGATTGCCCCGCGCTCTCCAGCGGCCCGCTGTTATCGATGGTGATGAGTTGATCGTTGGGTACACGAAAGGCCGGGTCACGCTGCACGCGCGCCTCGATAGCCGCAGTGTCTTCGCGCCCACGCGCCGTCAGCCGGGCTTGGGTCACCTGGGCAGGTGCCTGAATGTGCACCACCCACAGGGCCGGGTAGTGTGTCAGCGCGGTTTCGATATAGGCGCGCGAGCCGTTCACCAGCACGGTTTTCCCGCTGCGCAGCCAGGCGTTGATCTCAACGCCGATGCCGTACCAGAGCCCGTGCGCCTGCCACGCCAACGCGAAGCGGCCATCAAGCCGGTAATGTTCAAATGCCGTATCGCTAACCGGCAGATCGTCGCCAGCGCTGTTCGCAGCCGCTGCCGACAAGCGCCGGGTCACATAACGAGGCGCTAGTAAGTAATTGTTTTTATTGATAA
>CAMBGJ010000421.1 GCA_945865805.1 Bordetella parapertussis | reverse complement strand
CAATCACCAAAAAAGACATCTCTGCCGCCATGCACTACCTCAACCATCGCCCCAGAAAATGCCTCGGCTTCAAAACACCCCACGAAGTCTTCTGGAAGAAGCTACACTCGCATCATAACGCGGTTGCACTTCAGACTTGAATCCGCCATCAATAAAAACATATACTTATGCAATAACCGCCTTATGCGTTGATGCGCTGCCAGTGCTGCCGCAGTTGCGCCAGCATCGCCTCGGGGGCGCCGTTGTTGTCGATGACGACATCGGCGCGGGCGATGCGCTCGGCGTTCGACAGTTGCGCATCAAGCCGACGTTCCAGCGCCGCTTGCGGCAGGTTGTCGCGCTGCAGGGCGCGCGCGATGGCGAGCGGGCGTTCAATGATGTTTACCCACACTTCGTCGCCGATATCCTGCCAGCCGGCTTCGAAGAGCACCGCTGCTTCCAGCACGATGACGCGCACAGCGCCGGCAGTTTTCACGCGGGCGATTTCATCCGTGGCCATTTGACGAATCGCGGGCCACACAATATCGGTCAGCTTTTTCAGCGCCGCCGGTTGGCCGAAAACCTTGCCACCCAACGCCTTGCGATCAATCGTGCCGTCGGTCGCCAGTACGTCCGCGCCAAAGGCCGCGACTATCTGGGCATGCGCGGGCGACCCCACTTCATAGGCACGGTGGCCGAGCACATCGGCGTCGATCACGTGCGCACCGAGTTCTTTTAAATAACGCGCGGCGGTGGATTTGCCGGATGCCATGCCACCGGTGAGGCAGATTACTTGAGTCATGGTACTCATCGTGCTCTTTGTAGGATTGGCGCCTTTGCGTGACACGGCGGATTACTCCAGCCGTATCCCCGCTTCCCGAATCACTTTCCTGAAGCGCTGGAGCTCGCTACGCATATGCTGCTCGAACGCGGCGGGCGTACCGCCGACGGTTTCCGAGCCGTCGGCCATTAACCGATCCCGCACATCCGGCGCGCGCAGCACATCGTTGATGGCGCTGTTCAGGCGATTGACTACAGCAGCAGGCGTGCGCTTGGGTGCGACCACGCCGTACCAGCCGATCAGTTCCAGGCCGGGCAGCGTTTCCGCGACGGTAGGCACGTCGGGCACCACGCGTGAGCGCGCGAGCGAGGTAATGCCCAACACGCGTATCTTGCCGGCGCGCGTGAGCGGCAACCCGGAGGTGATGCTGGCAAAGACCAGTTGCAACTGGCCGCCCGCCAGATCAGCCAGCGCCTGCGGCGGGCCTTTGTACGGCACGTGCGTGACTTTGATGCCTGCGGCGGCGTTGAACACCTCGGTGACCACATGATTCGAGCCACCAATGCCACTGGAACCGTAATTGAGCTTGCCCGGCTGCGCCTTGGCCAGATCAATGAACTCGCGCACCGAGCGCGCCGGCAGCCCCAGCGATACCGTCATCAGATACGGATTGCGCGCGACGTAACTCACGCCCGCGAAATCGCGTTCAATGTCGTAGCTCAATTTTTCGTCAAAGGCATTGGCCACCAGTTGCGCAACCGCGAGCATCATCACCGTGTAGCCGTCGGGCTGAGCCTTGGCGATCATTTCCCCGGCGATCGCGCCGGTGGCCCCAGGGCGGTTATCCACCACCACGCTGTGGCCGAAGTGCTCGGACAGTTTCACCGACACGCTACGCGCGGCGATATCCGAACCGCCTCCCGCTATGAAGCCAGTGAGCATGCGTATGGGTTTTACCGGGTAGTTGGCGGCGCTTGCCAGCGGTGCAGTGGTTAGAGTGATCGCCGCCACTGTGGTTTGTATAAGCTGTCGGCAGGTGGATTTCATATATCAGTATTTGATTTTATTGAGTTTTATAGATCATCAAGATTCTGGCTGCCGCCATAATCTGGTATTACCTATACGTAGGGTCTGGTAGGCACTGTAGGGCAATACTCGTAGGACAATACTTATTATCGCCGAAGCTGCCGCATCCTGCGTGTCTGCATGGCGCAAACAGCAATCCAGCGCCACCGTGATCCTCGGCAAATTAATTTGCCCCCCCATTACATGGGCGTATATTTATGGCATCTATGCGCACTGGATTCGATGCTTGGACAGCGCTCGCGCCAAGTACCAGTCAAAAAATGTAAATACTTCACAACCCGCAAGCGCAAATTGTTGGTAGGGTCTTTGATCTTTTGAAGGGGGAGCACTTGATAATAAAAATACCGAGGTCGGCCAGAGTCAGCTTGCTGTTGCTGTTGTGTCAGTTTAGCTTGGCACCACTGGCACTAGCCCAAACCCCGCCCGACGCCGGTCGTGTATTAAAAGAAACCCAACGCACCGAACCGGGTGTGAAGCCTTCCCTTAAAAAGCCCGACATCCGCTTCCCCGAAGAACGCGCGGCACCCGCCGACAGCGGCGCCAAAGTCAAAGTCAACTGCTTTCGCATCAGCGGCGCCACCCTGATCCCCGTGGACGAACTGCTGGCCGAAATCAGCGGCAGCACTGGCGCCGAACTTACCCTCACCGAACTACGCCGGCTCGCCCAGCGCCTGAGCGACGCCTACCGCCGCAAAGGCCTGTTTGCGCGCGCCCTCGTGCCGCAACAACCCGTGGCTGGTGGCGTGGTTGAAATCACCGTCATCGAAGGCAAACTCGCCGCCGTAGACGTCGATGTCCTGCCCGGCACCCGCCTCTCCGAAACGCGTGCAAGGCAAACCATCACCCGCCAGCAAGCCGTGGGCGAACCCCTGCGCCCCGACGCCGTGCAAACGGGTATGCGCAACTTGAACGACCTGCCCGGCATTGCCGCCACCGGCGTTTTGCAACCGGGCGAGGCCAGCGGCGAAGTCAAACTCGGCGTACGCGTCGAAAGCACCCCGCTCTTTACCGCCACCGCCAGCGTAGACAACTACGGGCTTAAAGCCACCGGCCAAGTGCGCGGCGTAGGCCAGGTGCAACTGAACAGCCCCTTCAGCTACGGCGACCAACTTTACGCACTCGGCCTCGTCACCGAGCGCAGCAACTACCTGCGCGCCGGTTACAACCTGCCGCTGGGTTACAGCGGCCTGCGAGCGGGCCTCACCGCCGCACAACTGAACTATCGTCTCACCGGCCTGTTCGGCGGCTTTGAAGGCACTGCCACCACCTTTGGCGCGTCCCTCACCATGCCGCTGCGGCGCACTGGCAGTTCCAACCTCTTTGGCAGTCTTGCCGCCGAACACAAACACTTCGTCAACGACGGCGCGGGCGGCATCAACCTATCCAACAAAACCTCAAAAACGCTCACCCTGGAAATTCGCGGCGACTTCACCGACAACTTCTACGGCACCGCACGCAACGCCTTCAGCGTCGCCGTGGTGGGTGGCGAACTCGACCTCGGACGCAACCCCGGCAACCTCACCGCCGATCAGGCCGGGCCGCGCACCCAAGGTAGCTTCACCAAACTGCCGTGGAATTTCCAGCGCGTGCAAACCCTCGCCCCCCCCTGGTGTCAGACTAGTTGTCGCCTCGGAATTTAAATCTTAAATGGTCGAGGCAGAAGTGCAGGGCAATTGCATCAAAACCCTATAAGAATGAAATAGTTATGAGAAAGGTCAAAGGCTTGTACTTTTTCGCAAAGCTGTGTAGTTTTCTGTCTTTTTGGAGTGGCGATGGAGACAGAAAAGCCTGTGAGTCTTGCCGAAGCGTTCT
>CAMBGJ010000420.1 GCA_945865805.1 Bordetella parapertussis | reverse complement strand
CTGCCCTACCCGAAGGCTTCCTCCCGCGCGGGTCTGTCCCCGATGCAGCGGCACGTTCCGTGGTCCATCGCAACGACACGCTATCGTCTGGGGCGCGCTATCGCTCGAAGTCTTCCCCTATGTCCGTGCTGCGCAAAGTCATATCTACGGACATCTAAACATTAATAACACAGTACAATTAACCCTCCAGTCTTTTGGAAAACGACTTGGCCAACGAAATTCTTTTGACCGAAAACATCGTCCATCAACTCCCGCACGTGATGCAAATTCTCATCCGAAATCTGCACAAACACACTCCCCGACTCACTCAGCAATTCCTTCGCCAGCAACAGCCGATCACGCAAATAAGTCAGGTAGGAATGTATCCCCAGCTCCCAAGTATCACGGAAGGCCTTAATCATTTAAGGTTCCTGCGTCAGGTCTTCGTCCTTGCGGTCTTTCACATCGCGCTTGTTGACGAAGGGCTGGAAATTGGAGCCGTAGCGGATGCCGTAGGGCGGATCGATGTAGATCATCTGCACCTGCCCGGCCATGCTCTCTTTTTGCAGCAGTGAGTTCATCACCAGTAGGGAATCGCCGGCGATCAGCCGGTTGGCCCAGCCGCGTTCGTGCTTGTAAAAATCGATGGCGTCCCGCAGCGGCAGGTTTTCAAACGGCGCAGCGAAAAGGTCAGGCTGTTTCCATTTGTCGCGGTCTTTGCCCTGCGCGTCTTTCATGCGTTTTCGCACCGCCGCGAGAATACTCGCGGGGTCGATGCGCTCGTGTACATACAGCGACACGGTGTCCACGTCGAAGCTGGTGCGCTTGGCCTTGCCCGTCCAGTTGAGATACGGTTCGCCGAGGCGTTTTAATTCCTGCAGGGCGGCGCGCATGGTGTCCTGGTCACCACTGGCCAGCGCGTCATCAATCAGTTTTTCAACCCCGGCGCGCCCCACGTCGAACTGCAACGCCGGATCAAGGTGCGGGTCGTAGGCCTAGGTGGTTTTGGGTTGATCGGGGTCGGACTCCGGATTCACCAGCCCGATCTGCGGGTTGTTCTTACGCGTATTTTGGTGCCGGTAACTCAACACATTCGGCTCGCCACTGGCTCTGCCGCGCGCTTGCGTGGGCGTTATGTTCTGCAAACGCAACGCGGATTGTTTGAGCTTGGGTTTTAAGGCATCGGCGGGAACGGTCTGCGGCTGGAGCGAAAAATCGTCTTCGTTGCCGGCAGCGTCGGCGGTTCGCTTGTCACCCGCTTTAGACTTGGGCTTGCCGGAGACCTGCTTCTTACCTCTTGCCATGGAGTCTTTCCGATGCCGTGGTGTAAATAACTGGACGGACTGATTCTATGCGACCAATCCACCTGCCGGAAGCGTTTTGCGGCGCAATACGCACTTGTCAGCCGCCGAAAGCCATGCGATTGTGATTCATAAGCATCTAATTTCAAAGGCATTTTTAGCAACACTACATTGCCGCCAATTGACAAACCCGCGCCAAATCCGGACAATCCCGCCCTCTCTGGTGATATAGCTCAGGTGGTTAGAGCGCAGCACTCATAACGCTGAGGTCGGTGGTTCAAATCCACCTATCACCACCACTTAACAATCCAGCACTATCCAGCAGCATCCAAGAACCGGCGTAACTGCCGGTTTTTCATTGGTAAATTCGTCCGCGTGGGTTTAACATCATCCAACCGCATCCGGGCGCTACTGGGGGCAACTCCGGGGGCAACTGGGGCGATTTGAATAGGAGTTGCCCCCATGCCCCTAAACGACATTGCGATCCGCAACGCCAAGCCGGGCGTAAACCCGCACGGCAAGGCCACCACAAAGCCCTACAAGCTCGGTGATACAGGCGGGCTATACCTTGAGGTCACCCCAAGCGGGGGCAAATGGTGGCGGCTGAAATACCGATTAGATGGCAAGGAAAAACGCCTTTCTCTTGGCGTCTATCCTGCTATCCCCCTCAAGACTGCGCGTAATAAGCGAGACGAAGCGCGCAAGCTGCTGGCCATGGGCACTGACCCTAGCGAAAACCGAAAGGCGGTGAAGTCCGGGCGGATGGAGCGCGCCGCTAACAGCTTTGAAGTGGTGGCCCGCGAATGGTTTGCCAAGTATTCGACAGATTGGGCATCGGCACACGCTGACCGCATCATCCGCCGTTTTGAGCGTGACGTGTTCCCTTGGCTGGGCGGGCGACCGATTGCGGAGATTACTGCCCCGGACATACTGACCACCGTACGCAAGATAGAGGCGCGAGGCGCGCTGGAAACGGTGCACCGTGCGTTGAGCACCTGCGGGCAGGTGTTTCGCTATGCCGTCGCCACCGGGCGCGCTGAACGCGACCCCACGGGCGATTTGCGCGGCGCGCTGCCCCCGTTCAAGGGCATTCACTTCGCGGCGATCACAGAGCCAAAGCGCGTAGGCCAATTGCTACGCGAGATTGAAGGTTATCAAGGCACCTTCACTGTGAACTGCACGCTGCGTATTGCGCCATTGGTATTCGTACGCCCCGGTCAACTACGATTTGCACAATGGGCAGATATCGACCTTGATGCAGCGGAGTGGCGCTACACCGCCACCAAGACCGACACGCCGCATATCGTGCCACTGGCCACGCAAGCGGTGGCGCTGTTGCGCGATCTACACGCCGTTACCGGACAAGGACAATACCTGTTCCCCAGTGCGCGCAGCCCACGGCGTGCAATGAGCGATAACGCGATACTGGCGGCATTGCGGCGCATGGGCATAGCCAAGGATGAAATGAGCGGACACGGTTTCCGCGCGATGGCGCGCACGATCCTTGATGAAGTGTTGGGCGTGCGCCCCGACTTGATCGAACACCAGTTAGCCCACGCGGTGCGCGACCCGAACGGACGCGCCTATAACCGCACGGCACACTTACCCGAACGCCGCAAAATGATGCAGCAATGGGCGGATTATCTGGACAAGTTGAAGGCAGGGGCGGACGTGATACCGTTACATGGTGAAGCCGCTTGATGCTTGAGCTAGAAGCGAGACAGACAAGAGGCCGGGGGGATATCAATCGGCTGGCGGGTGGCCTGATTGGAGCCTCGACGACTAGCGCTATTCACATGGTGGGCAGCATTTTCTCATCGCACCCGAGAGAGAACGATGACAATCAATATCTTTGAAGGCGCACGACGAATCGCGAAGCTGGCCGCTGTCCTGTGGCTATTGGGATGGATAGCAGGGGCGGCATTCCATAAACCTTCACCCATCATCACAATAAAGTATCTGGTTTTAAGTGCAGCACAAACGCCAGCACGAAGCGAGGCGGAATGTGGCGATGACGGCAAAGAGACGGTTTTTGTCAAAACCAAGAAAGAGACTGGCGCATGGGCAGAGCTTTGTTTCCGATCTGAGAAAATCATCGATAGCACTAGGTACTACCGCTTCAGTGTTGATCGAATAGGAAGCTGGAATTCGCCCGAGGTTACGGCTTACACAGCACAAGTAAAGAAAAACTTTGTTCTCCTTCAAGCTGACGAGAATTGGATCGATGGACAATGGTGGTTTGGTTATCTAACCTGAATTTTGCATAAAAAGGGCAAAGAACACTGTAAGTGATTGGTACAATGTGAGTTATTGAGAAACACATTCGTCAACACGAACAGGTCTTTGCCCACCATGGATTCTACGCCAGAACAACTGCGATTTGCTTCGATTCCGG
>CAMBGJ010000419.1 GCA_945865805.1 Bordetella parapertussis | reverse complement strand
GCCGATGCCCGCCAGCGCGCGTGCGATGCCCTCGCCGATGCCACCCGAGGCACCCGTCACCAGTGCGATGCGTCCTGCCCAGCGCTTGTAGCCTTCCATGTGTTTATGCTCTCCGAAAATGCGGCCTATAATAACCGCTCGCCGCGATTTTCAAGGAGAGCCGACATGAATGCCAACATGAGCACCGCGCAACAGGATTCGATGGATTTTTCCGTCAGCATGGCCAAGGATGCGCAATTTGAATCCGGCCTGCGGCCGTTCTTGGAATACCGCGATCTGGGCATCAAGCAGGCCACGCACGGACAATTCCGCGCGCACGTCATCCGCGTGAAAAAAGGCGAGGATCACGGCAGCCTGCACAGTACCGGCCTGCATCAGCACCTGCTAAGTTTTCAGATGATTTACATCCTCAAGGGCTGGATCAAATTCACCTACGCAGGCCACGGCGAACACACCTTCGGCCCCGGCGATTGCTGTTTGCAACCGCCCGGCATCGTGCACAACGAACTCGATTGCTCGGACGATCTGGAGCTGCTGGAAATCACCTCGCCGGGGGAATACGCCACCAGCGCGCTCAAAAAATAATTGTAACTATTCCGTCCGAACAACACATTCAAAGGCATCTGCCACAGAGGACGCAGAGAACACAGAGGAAAAGCGGTTCGTGGTTCTCTGTGTCCTCTGTGTCCTCTGTGGCAAAAGAGGTTTTAAGGTTCTTATCGTTGCGCTGAACAATTACAAATAATCAAATAAATCAAAGACTTACATAAACACCCTTGGAGAACCCCGCCGTGATCACCGACGTTCCTTTCCTCGCCATCAACACCGATAATCTGCAATGGGACGATAACGTCACCCTATTTCAGTTGCCCACTGGCGCGCACAAGATTCATCCCAATCTCAAGATCAAAGTGCTGATGCGCGACGACAAGCAAGGCCAGGTCGCGGCACTGGTGAAATTTCCGCCGGGTTATGTCGAGCCGGAGCATGAACATGTCACCTCGCATTGCGTCACAGTGATCGAAGGCGAACAGCATGTTGCCGGCAAGGTGCTGAAAAAAGGCGACTTCCACTACGCGCCGCCCAACACCAAACACGGGCCGTTCAGTTATCCGGTCGGTGGCATTGTGTTTGCGGTGTATCGCTTTCCCACGGCCACGGCGGCATAGTAGTTCGCGGCACCTCTCAACTAACCTCACAGCCAGTCCGTGCCAATTAAACCCGCATTACACTACGGTCGGTAGCGACGTAGCGCAACCACCCCACCACTCAGGAGAACCCCATGCACACGCAGCACACCACTAACTCATCCCATCCACGCGCGGTGGATCCCGCCGTTGTTTTCACCAGCTGCGAAATCCTGGCAGCGCAGGCACCGCTGCATGCTGCAGCGGCACAAGCAGGCTCAAGCGCAGCGCAACCCGCGGTCAAGCGCCGCGAAGTCGTGGTCAAGGGCCGCCGCGTAAAAACCATCGACGTGCACGCGCACTGCCAGATTTCCGCCGCCTGCAAGGTGATGGGCGAGGACGCCCACAGCCACCATGTCGGCACCATCGTGATGGAAAATGCCCATCTCAGCACGCGGCTGCGCGACATGGACGTGCAGGGCATCGACATCGAGGCGCTCAGCATCAATCCATTCTGGTACCGGGCCGACCGCGATACCGCTGCGGAAGTCGTGCGGCTTAACAACGAAGGGCTGGTGGACATTTGCGCACGCAACCCCGACCGCTTCGTGGCCTACGCGTCAGTGGCCCTGCAATACCCCGACCTTGCCGTGCAACAGCTTGAACACGCGGTGAAAAAGCTCGGTTTGCGCGGCGTGGCGGTCGGTGCGAGCGTCGGCGACGACGAGTTTTCCGATCCGAAGTTTCACCCGTTTTGGCGCAAGTGCGAAGAACTCGACATTCTCATTTTCCTGCACCCGCAGGGCACGCCCGATCTGGGTCGCCGCCTGAAAGGCAACGGCGTGCTCGACAACATCATCGGCAACCCGCTCGACACCACGATTGCACTGTCGCATTTGATCTTCGAAGGCACGCTCGACATGTTCCCCGGCCTGAAGATTTGCTCCGCGCACGGCGGCGGCTACCTCGCGTCGTACATGGATCGCTCCGACCACGGCTGCCTTACCTTCCCCAACCGCTGCAATCGCGTGTTGAAAAAGCGCCCGACGGAGTATCTCAAGCAGCTCTACTACGATGCGCTCATTTTCACGCCCGAAGCGTTGCGCCATCTCGCAGCCAATGTAGGCTCAAGCCAGATCATGCTCGGCACCGACTACCCCTACCCGTGGGAAGACAAAGCCGTGGATCACATCCTCAACACGCCCAGCCTGTCCGACGACGAGCGCATTGCCATCCTGGGTGATACTGCGGCGAAACTGTTGCGGATTAAGTAAAGCAAGCCAGACAGCGTTAAAGTCACGCCGCCCGTAGTGACGCGTGTCACCAGCGTCACTAAGGTCTGCTGCCATCAGCCAGCGGCTGCCACCACCTTCGCCGATTTACCCAGGCTTTTTCGCCATCGCCTGCAGCATCCGGCGTCCGATCTCCTGCCCGAATTGCGCACGCGTACGCCCACCCAGGTGTGCATCCAACTGCCCTTCCAAGATCAGAGTGGCGAGGCCATGCACTGCCGACCAGTGCAGTAGCAGGTCAGGCAGAAAATCCTCCTTTGACGCATCACGCAAACGCGACTGCGCCGCACGTAAACCCGCTTCCAGCGCCTGATACGCTGCACTGCCTGCCTTGCCTAACGATTCACGACTGGGGTCTGTGAGCGCGCAGCGAAACATCAATTGAAATGTTGCCGGATGCTCGAGTGCGCAGTCGATATAGGCGAGACCACTCGCTGTCAAACGCGCCGAGGCATCATTCCCTGCTTCGTCGGCGTAACGGGCCATGGCCTTGCCCAGGCATTCGAACCCACGCGCGGCCACGGCCGAAAGTAAGCCCGTCACGTCGCCAAAATGATGGGCTGGCGCACCGTGTGACACCCTCGCGCGCCGTGCACACTCACGCAGCGTAAACCCTTCCACGCCGCGTTCAGCCAGGAGTGTTTGCGCGGCATCGATTAACGCATTGCGCAGATCCCCATGATGATAGGCCGATGGTGGTGCTGGCCGCTGCTTGGTACGAGAACGAGGTACGGCGGATTTGGGTTTACGGGTTGCCATTTCGCTATTGTGCCCGCTTATCTTGACAACGTCTAGTTTCATGTGATTCAATATAGACACTGTAAAGATTAACAACGAATGTCTCGTATTGGTTTGAACAACTTCCAACCCCACTTGCTCATACCCGTGAAGGAACCTGCAATGAACGCAATTCTCGCCGCATCCCCCGCCATTCAAATTCATATCGCCGCCGCTCTGGCGTCACTCGTCGTTGGCGCCGTCATGCTCGTCCGCCGCAAGGGCACGCCAGCCCATCGATTCACCGGCCGCCTTTGGGTCGCGCTGATGCTGGTCGTGGCGCTCGGCTCATTTGCTATTCGCTCGAACGGCAGCCTTTCCTGGATACACCTGTTAAGGGCACCTCTAAAAATAGCTTAATTTCGAGGCACATTGTAAACGTTGGGCGGGTATGTACGTTGTAAGGTTAAATCACCGAGACGAAGCCAAAGCAAAATGCCCATACGCCTTCAACCGAGCTTTTTCGACATTCATGAGCGCAG
>CAMBGJ010000418.1 GCA_945865805.1 Bordetella parapertussis | reverse complement strand
AAAAATGGTGTCGCACGATCTATCGGACGGAAATTAGTCATAGGGAAAATTTCAACATCGTAAAAGGGGACATATCTATGGCCACAAAATCATCGCATCGTTCCAACTATGCACATAATTTCTGCCGGCTAAGTCCGACAGGCTGCTAGGTCGTAAACCCATGCGTAGCATCTGAATTCAAGGCCCTTCGGGCCAAGTAACAAACTGGGTTCCAGCCTTCGCTGGAACGACGGTTTCAGGGTATTTACGTAACGTTAGAACAGGTACAATAATCTTTTTAAAACAAATAGTTAGAGACACTCCATGGCCCGCGTCCCCCTAATCCCCGAAGATCACGGCCCCCTCGCCACGCTGATTGGCAAACTCAAAGGTGCGCGCGGCGGCAAGCTGATCAACCTCTACCGCCTGTTGCTGAACAGCCCGTCGGTCGCCGAAGCGTGGCAAGCCTTCAACAACGCCATCCGCTTTAACACAGCGCTTGACGATGAGGCGCGCGAACTGGCCATCCTGCTCGTATCGCAATTGAACGGTGCGGACTATCAGTTTCAGATCCACGCCACGAAATACGCGCCCGCGTGCGGCATCACGCCGCAGCAAATCGCCGCCCTCGACAGTGGTGAAAACTCCAGTCTGTTCCAGCCCGCGCACCGCGCGCTGCTCGCCTATACCCGCGCCATGACGGTGGATATCGAAGTCGCCGACGCCGTGTTCGCGCGTCTGAAGCCGCATTACAACGATCAGCAGATCGTTGAACTCACCGTGCTGATCGGCGCTTACAATATGCACACGCGCGTGGCGCGCGCATTGCGTCTCAATCCCGATCCTGCTTAGAAATATCTGACCACCAACACGCTTATGCTTACACCACCAGGAAAATCGCTCAGTATCACCTACAAGGCCAACAAGACCAACAAGGCACAGCTTTCCAAAAGCCAGAAAACCTTCAACACCCTGATCCGGCAAATTGAACAGGGGCGCGCGACGCTTGAGGCATGGGAAATCACCATCCCGCGCTACCAACAAAAATACACCAACGAGCTACAACCCTTACTCGATCAAACGCAGGAACTTGATATCCAATTCATGCATGGCCTGGACCAGGCGCACGACCTCAAAGGCTTGACCAAGAACGAACGCCGCAAGATCGCCGCGCGCATCATCGAGATATCTGAGGAAGTGCTGGCAGAGCGCGACGATCCCGCGATCAAGGCTATTTACAATAAATACAGCGAGTTCGACTACGACCAAGCCGTGGCAGAGGATCACGCCATGCTGAAAGATGCTCTCGAAGAGGCGCTGGGCATCGATCTGGGCGACGATGTTGACCTGGCCGCGCCGGATTTTGCCGAACAGACCGCAGCGAGATTGCACCAGAAACAGATTGCGGAAGAAAAGGCGCACGAAGCCACACAGGCCGCCGAGGCCAAGCGCAAAAAATCCCCCAAACAACTCGCCCGTGAAGCCCGCGAGCAAGCCGACGAACAGCAACTCAAGCAATCGATACGCGAGATTTACCGCAAACTCGCCAGCGCCCTGCACCCCGACCGCGAACCCGATGCGGCGGAACGCGAACGCAAAACCCTGCTGATGCAAAAGGTCAATCAGGCCTATGACAAAAATAACCTGCTGCTACTGCTTGAACTGCAACTCGAACTCGAGCAAATCGATCAGGCACATATCGACAACGTCGGCGAAGATCGCCTGAAGCATTACAACAAAATCCTGCGCGAGCAACTCGACGAACTGCACCATGAAATCCTGCGCGTGGAATCCGGCTTCATGGCCCAATTCATGTTCAATCCCTTCGATCAACTCAATCCCCATACCATACTGAAATCCCTGGATGCCAACATCGCAGATACCCGGCTGGACATCCGCGATATGAAGCGCGACCTGTTAGCCTTTGCAGATATTAAAAAATTGAAGGCGTGGCTGAAAACAATACCGCTGTCGAATAACGCAGATCCGTTTGCCGATTTTCCCTTTTGAATTTGTGATCAACAACATCAGCGGCCACATCCGCTCACTACATCACCAGATAAAACAAGTTTAAAAACAAATACTTACATAAACCCCTTGTGAGTGCAGCGATAGCAGTGCTGTGCATGCTAACGCTCCCATCGCACGCGGCGGATTTCCCCGGCGCGCGGCCCATCCGCATGGTCGTCCCGTTCGCGCCGGGTGGCAGCTCCGATGTCGTTGGTCGCCTGGTCGGCACGCGCATGGCAGCAACGTTGAAGCAAAACATCATTGTCGATAACCGCGCCGGCGCGGGTGGCATGATCGGCGCTGATATCGTCGCCAAAGCCGCACCCGACGGCTACACGCTGCTGCTCGTCGACGCGCTGCATATCGTCAGCCCCATCTTCAGCCGCAACACGCTCTACGACCCGGTGAAGGATTTTTCGCCGATTGCGATGATCGCCAAATCGCCGCTGTTCCTCGCCACGTATACGGCGCATGAAGCAAAAACGCTGGCCGACATGCTGGCGCTCGCGCGACGCGAACCGGGGCGCGTCGCCGTGGGCATACCAGGCACCGGCAACATCGTCATCGAGATGCTGAAGTTGCGCGCCAAGGTCAACTTCAATCAAGTGCCGTACAAGGGCGGTGCGCCGGCGTTGAACGATCTGGTTGCCGGTAATATTCAACTGTTTACCGGCTCCATCGCCACCTTCGGCGGCTTTGCCAAATCGGGGCGCGTGCGGCTACTCGCCACCACGGCACTGACGCGCCACCCGGATTACGCCGACGTGCCCACCTTCGCCGAAGCCGGCACGCCCGGCGTCGATTACGAACAATGGTTCGGCATGCTCGCCCCTGCGCGCCTGCCGCCGAAGATCGGTGCCATCCTCGGCGCGTCGATTGCCGATGCCATCAAAGATAGCGAAGTACGCGACCGCTTCAACCGGCTGGCGCTCGACCCGGCGTTTCTTGGGCCAGCGGACTACAACACCCGCGTGTTGAGCGATGCCGCGCGGTGGCGGAAGGTGGCGGCGGATGCGGGGATCAAGGCGGTGGAGTAACGCCGTGGGGCGCGAAAGTAGTCGTACAACATATGACGAAATGCGGTAGAGGAGCAGAGAAAAATGCTAAGGCGGTTTTGCGATTTTCCAGCTTGGGCTGCTGCACTACTGTCGGTGATAGGTTTTGTCGTTGTCCTTTCATTCGATCAGACTGTCGAAGGAATGGGGTCCGGCAACTGGCATCTGCCTTGGCTTCTACTGGTGGCAATCTATTTTCTTGCACGCATAGTCTGGCAGTGGCGCAAGAACGAACCATCACATTATGAATGGCTTGGAATATTGGCCATCTCTCATTCGGTCGTTTTTCTAGCAGTTGTGTTTGGCCCACTATCCCCGCGCATTCAGGTTTTTGTAACCGAATCACTCAATACGGGGTTTTGGTTGATTCCCGGCGCAATTCTTGCGGCGGGAATAATTTCGGCTCTTCTGATTTTGATGCACAAACATTTAATTCACAGCAGCGTTAGTCGAACCTTACACGGGCTTACATTAAGCACGTGCACCTGCCTCGTATTACTGGGCGGATTCAAGTCTGAAGTGCAACCGCGTTATGATGCGAGTGTAGCTTCTTCCAGAAGACTTCGTGGGGTGTTTTGAAGCCGAGGCATTTTCTGGGGCGATGGTTGAGGTAGTGCATGGCGGCAGAGATGTCTTTTTTGGTGATT
>CAMBGJ010000417.1 GCA_945865805.1 Bordetella parapertussis | reverse complement strand
TGCGCTCATGAATGTCGAAAAAGCTCGGTTGAAGGCGTATGGGCATTTTGCTTTGGCTTCGTCTCGGTGATTTAACCTTACAACGTACATACCCGCCCAACGTTTACAATGTGCCTCGAAATTAAGCTATTTTTAGAGGTGCCCTTTAGTCGAAGTCAACGAGGCTGCCGAAGCGCTGTATTTCAGCGTCGCCGTGTCCCGTGCGGGTAGGGTCGAGCGGCGTCCGGCATGAACTTTCTTCTGCGAGTAATGTTCGTCGCCTCTGCGGTGGGGGCCGTCTACTACTGGGGCGATACGTCGACTTTTGCGTTGTCGGCAGTGCTGATGGCGCCAGCGGTGGCGCTGATGTTCACCGGCGACATCATGAAATTTTTCAGCGGTTCCGCTGGCGCGCTGCGTCAGCATGCGTATGACGGCGATGCGCGCGTGTTCAGATATGGCTACACGCAGGTACGCATGATCATGTATCGCAATCGTGCGTGGTTCGAGGCCGCACCCGTGTGCGAAGCGCTGGGGCATAAGGATGTGCAGCGCAGTATTCGCCACTATGCCACCACCGATTACTGCGTGCGCGGCACGAAAAAAGAATCGTTTTTATCGGAGTCCGGCGTGCGGCGGCTGGCTGCGATATCGCGTTCCGGCGAGGCACCGGCGTTTCTGCGCTGGTTTGATCAGGAAGTTGTTACGGTGCTGGAAAAGACCCGCAAACGCATGCGTACCTCGACGCAGGAGCCGCTGGATATTGATTTGAATGAACCGTCAGCGGCGGATTCGCCGGATAGCAGCGCAAGCCGTTCGTCACCGCCATCGCGGCGCTGATTTGCGGTTTCACGCGGCAGTAGGGCGCTATTGCGCCACCGCTCCTGACCACGGTGACATCACGTCGGCGATGCCGAAATGCTCGCCATCGGTCGTCTGATACACGCTGCTCGGGCAGGCAAAGTTGGTCGGGTACACCACCAGTTCGGTGAGGCTGACGGGCAACTCGGCCTTGAGTTTTTGCAGAATCGAATCGGGCATGCGCGGATCGACACCGACCGTGTCGCCGCCGCTGGCGTCGATGCGCGGATGGTGAAAGGCGTCGTCGAGACCTAGGCCGTGATCGATCATGAACGAGGTGAGTTGCAGCACCGCGGGGAAAATCTTGCGCCCGCCGGATGCGCCCACGGCGAACCACGCCTTGCCATCCTTGTGCGCAATCACCGGGCACATATTGGTCAGCGCGCGTTTGTTCGGTGCCAGCGAGTTGGGCGTGCCGGGGCGCGGGTCGAACCACATGATGCCGTTGTTCATGAGGATGCCGGTTTCCGGCAATACGACTTTGGAGCCAAACACCGACAGCAGCGTTTGCGTGTGCGCCACCATATTGCCTTCGCTGTCCACCACGTTGAAATGTGTGGTGCAGGCCGGGTCACGCGCGTCGCCCTCACTGGTGATATCGCCCATGGTGGAAAGCCGCACGGCGAAGGCGTCGCGCAGCACTTTGGCGTAGGCCATGAACGCATCGGCATCCGGTTTGCCTTTGACGAACGAAAGGCCGCGCAGATCGTTCAGGGTCTGCAGCATCGACGGCCCGGCGGTGAGGTTGGGCGCCAGCGCCAGTTGCGCGCCATGGTACTCAGTATTGATGGGTTCGACGATGCGTGCGTGGTAACGCTTGAGATCGTCTGCCGAGAGTATGCCGCCCATCGCCTTGATGTCGCGCGCGATGCTTTGCGCGATCTCGCCTTCGTAGTAATCGCGCGGGCCGGCGTCGGCCAGCCGCCGCAGGGTTTTTGCGAGGCCCTTCAATGGCAGGCGTTCGAGATTCGCGCCAGCGGGCGTCACCGGCGGAAAACCGCCAGGCAGATATACATTGGCCGAACTCGGGTATTGCGACAATTCTTTTGCGCTGATGGCGATTTTGAATGTGAGATACCAATCGACTGCCATGCCTTGTTCGGCGAGCGCGATCGCGGGTTGTATGACCTCGCGAAATGGTAGCTTGCCGAACTTTTCCAGTGCCAGCGACAAACCGGCGATATGCCCCGGCACCGCGATGGAATTGGGGCCGTGAACGTTGCGGTCATCTTTGACCGTCGGCCAGGTGAACAAGTCGCTGGTGAAACCGCCAGTCAAGGGAAAATCCGCCGGGTTCAAGCCGCCTGGCGAGATTGGCCCGAAATCCACCACCTGCACGCGCTTTTCTTTTGCCAGATAAACCAGCATAAAACCCACACCGCCGAGGCCGCTGTTCCACGGCTCGACGGCGGCAAGCGCCAGTCCAGTGGCAACGGCCGCATCGATGGCATTGCCGCCCGCGTTCAATATCTTGATGCCGGCTTCACCGGCGATGCGGTTTTGCGTGGCGACGATGCCGCCGCGCGAGCGCGCGACAGGTTTGCGCACGTTCCAGTTTTGGATGGTGTGTTCCATTTGTTTTCAGCATTGAACGAGTGAATAAGTGAACGAGAGGGCGGCGCAATCCATGGGGCTTTTGCGAAACCGATTTGTTATCATCCCACCGGAACGCCGAATCCACAATACCATGGCTTCCCAAACCCGTTCACCCGTTCACCCGTTCACCCGTTCACTCGTTCACTCACTAGCGCTTCACGCAACAAATGTACATCGTCTGCCTAACCTTCGATTTTGACGGCATCTCCGGCTTTATGTCGCGCGGGCAGGTGGGGCCGTCGTGGCTGTCGCGTGGCGAATTCGGGCCGCGTGTGGGCGCGCCGCGCTTGATCGAGTTGTTTCGCCAGCACGCTATTCAGACCTCGTGGTATGTGCCGGGGCACACAATTGAATCGTTTCCGGACGCGGTAAAAAACGTCATCAACGCGGGGCATGAACTCGCGCATCACGGCTGGACGCATCGTCCACCCGCAAGCTTGAGTGCAGAAGACGAAGAGCGTGAACTGATCCGCGCCAATGAATCGATCAAAAAGATTTCTGGCCAGTATGCGCGCGGCTACCGCTCGCCATCGTGGGATCTATCGCCGCACTCGGTTAAATTCTTTTTAAAACATGGGTTTACGTACGATAGCGGCATGATGGGCGACGACTATCAGCCGTACTATGCGCGGCAGAACGATGTGATCGAACTGGAAAACCCCGCAGCGTTTGGCAACGTAACCCCGCTGGTGGAAATGCCAATACACTGGTCTACCGACGATTCGCCACATTACGAATTTGTGCGTGCGGAAACCTCGTTGCGGCAAGGGCTGAAAAACGCGCATCACGTCGAGCAAAACTGGGTGGATGATTTTCGTGCCATGCGCGAGAGCGTCGAGTGGGGCGTGTTGACTTACACCTGTCATCCGTTCATCAGCGGACGCGGACATCGCATCATGGTGATCGAACGTATGATCCGGCAATTGAAAAACGAAGGCGCGGTGTTCATGCGCGTCGATCAGGCAGTTGAAGCATTCAAGCGGCGTCAGCCGCACATTTGAGAGGCGTGTATGAAAATTCTGCGGAACCTGTTGTGCGCTGTCGTGCTTGCGAGTGCGGCGCTGAGTTATGTGTGCCAAGCGCAGGGACAATACCCGTCGCGCCCCATCACCCTGCTGGTGCCCCGGAATTTTGCAAGCTAGTTGTCGCCTGATTGTTTCGCGAGTTCAAATTCGAAGTGCAACTCTGATTAATAGGTTGGGTGGGCGAGGTGCGATAGCATCCGAGCCCCTCGACCACCAAGTTAAAGTTGCCAAGAATGAACTACACACACCTCACCCAAGACGAACGGTATCAGATTGCGATC
>CAMBGJ010000416.1 GCA_945865805.1 Bordetella parapertussis | reverse complement strand
AGCCACGTGTCGATATGTGTGTCGTAACCGCTGCGCGTTCCGACCTACTCGCTATTCACGGTTTACTGTTCACTACAGCAAGTCACTGCGTCCGCAAGCCTATCAACTTCGCCACCTTGGTAAACGCCTCGATCTCCGCGCGCAGTATTTTGTCGTGTTCCTCTGGCGTGCAGGTGGCTGGCACAAAACCCATATTGCGCATGCGATCACTGACATCGGGCAGCGTGACGATGCGTGCGACTTCGCTTGCCAGTTGCCGCAGGATGGGGCGCGGCGTTCCGGCTGGCGCGAGCAGGGCGTACGAGCCGTCGCGCTGGTAACCCGGCACTACTTCGGCCATCGCGGGCGTATCCGGCAAAGCCGGCGCGCGCTTGGGTGTGAACACGGCCAGTGCGGTTAATTTTCCGTCCTTGATCAATGGCAGGGCCGGGCCGAGTGGCACGGCGGCAAAGTGGGTGCGGCCCACCACCACTTCGATCATCGCTTCAGACGTGGCTTTGAACGCCACATGCCGGGCCTTGATGCCAGTGGCAAAACGAAAGCGCTCCGCATCCATGTGCGTGCCCGTGCCCGCCCCGGCGGAACTGAACAGCATCTGCTCAGGCCGTGCCTGGGCGTAGGCAATCAGTTCCTTCACCGACTTCAGACTGAGCGATGGCGATGTCACCAGCGCCTGGGTGGAATAACCCACCTGGGTGACACCGGCGAAATCCTTGATCGAGTCATACGGCAGATTGGCCTGGATCGCGGCACGAATGGCGAACTGGCCCGATTGCAGCAGTAGCGTGTAACCATCCGGCGCCGCCTTGGCGACAATATTCGCGGCGATCGAGCCGCCCGCACCGGCACGATTTTCGATCACCACTGGCTGGCCGAAACTGTCGCTCATTTTCGTGCCGATCAGGCGCGCCACGATGTCGGTCTGGCTGGCGGCCGAGGCAGTCACCAGCCGTATCGGCTTGTGCGGATATTTTTGCGTGGGCTGCGCGATGGCTGGTGCAGTTAGCGCCAGCCAACAGCACGCCACAATGCCCGCGCGTGCGGTTGTGGTTTTCACACCGGCAGCACCACCGACTGAAGCGCCTCGCCGCGCGCCAGCCGGTCGATATTCGCCACCACGAAGCGCAGCGTGTTGAGGTCGGACTCCAGCGCGCGCGTCGCCATGTGCGGCGTGATGATTACGTTGTCGAAGCCGAACAGCGGGTTTTCCAGCGCGATCGGTTCCGTCTCGGTCACGTCAAGGCCTGCGCCGAGGATCTGCTTGTTGCGCAAGGCGCGCACCAGCGCAGCTTCTTCCACCACCGGGCCGCGCGCGGTGTTGACCAGAATCGCGGTGGGCTTCATCAGCGCCAGTTCGCGGTTGGAAATCAGGTAACGCGTAGTGCGCTCCAGCGGCACGTTTACCGACACGATGTCGGAGGTCGATAGGAGGGCGTCTAGCGCCATCGGCGTTGCGCCCGTTGCCGCCACGTAGGCTTCGTCAAAGGTGCGCACGTCGTGAAACACCACCTTGCATTCCCAGCCTTGCAGGCGTTTGGCGATACGCGAGCCGACGTTGCCGAGGCCGATGATGCCGACCTGCTTACCCACCAGCGTGCGAAATTCCGGGATCGGCAAAGCGGTGATTTCCGACGACCACAGCCCCGCGCGCACGTCGGCCATTTGTTTGTGAAACTTGCGCGAGATGCCGAACATCAGCGCGATCGCATGTTCGGCCACCGCCACCGCGTTGGCACCGCCGTGATTGGCCACCGCGCAGCCCATCTCGGCGAGCCGTGCCTTGTCAAAACGGTCCGTACCGGCGGAGGAGGCCTGCATCAGTTTGATGGTGGGGACTTTTTGCACCAGATCGTTGATCAGTCCCAGCCGTATCGCCCGGTACACTGGTGTGGTGATGGCGATGCCGCCCTCGCTCGCTTGCGCAACCTTATCCAGGGATTGCTCTGAATCGACCAGAACAAAACTGACGTGGCCGCCCAGCTCCGCCGCGATGGTGTTGTACTCATCCGTGCGTTTGCGGGTTAATTCATTGACTGGTGCAAGCACGATTGCGATTTTTGCCGGTGTGGTCATTGTGTTACTCCCGAGGAAAATGTGTGCGCCAGTCTAAGTTTGGCTTCCATGCACTGTCAACAACGCGGTGTTTCCGCTGGCACCGGGCGCGCCGCGCCGCAGTTCCAGCATTCGGTGAATTGGCCTTCGAGCGGCTCGTGGCATTGCGTGCAGCGCCAGTGTTCGTGGGCGTAGGTGCGCGCGGCGTCGCCCTGCAGAAATTGCCGCACCAGGGCATCGGCGCGCGCGAAGCTGGCGTCGTCGATGACCCAGACCTTGCAAAGGTCGGCGGGCAGTTCGCCGATGCCGCCCGCGAGAAATTCACCACGCACGATGGCTTGCACCCCGTTCGCTTCGAGATAGCCGCGGATCAGGTGCGCTTCGGCGGCATGGCGTGCGGTATGCAGCGGTTTCATGCGTGTAGTGTAGCTGCTTGCACGACGAGAGCAGCAAGCGTGCGTGATAAAATCCGCCCTTTTCAGGATGCGACGCACCTATGAATCGACCCCTCAACATCGGCATACTCGAAGGCGACGACATCGGCCTCGAAGTTGTGCCCGAAACCATCAAGGTGATGCGCGCGGCAGCGGCGAAGGTGAATTGCGCCATCGACTGGCACCCGGTTCCCATCGGCAAAAAAGCATTTGATACGCTCGGCAATACACTGCCGCCGGGCACGCTGGACAAGCTCGACACGCTCGACGGTTGGGTGCTGGGGCCGATCGGTCATCAGGCGTATCCGAAAAATAATCCGCATTCGATCAATCCGCATCCGATTCTACGGCGGCACTACGATTTGTTCGCCAACATCCGCCCGTCGAAATCGTATCCCGGCATTCCGTGCATTTACAACGATGTCGATCTGATACTCGTGCGCGAAAACAACGAGGGCTTTCCGCCGGATCGCAATGTGCATCTGGGTTACGGCGAGTTTCGCCCGTCGCCCGACATGACCATCGGCATCCGTGTGATCACGCGCCAGGGCTCGCAAAAAGTGGCGCGCGCGGCGTTCGAGATCGCGCGCACCCGGAAGCGCAAAATCGTCACCGCCGTGCACAAAGACACCGTGTTCAAGCTCGCCTGTGGCATGTTCGCCGAGGAGTGCCGCAAGGTGGCACAGGAATATCCCGATGTGGCGTTCAACGAAGTGCTGGTCGATACCATGGCCGCCAAGCTGATCATGAAGCCGCAGCAATTTGATGTGATCGTTACCACCAACACCTTCGGCGATATTTTGTCGGATGCGGCGTCTGCGCTGGTCGGCGGGCTGGGGCTGGCACCAGGTTTGTCCGCCGGGCCCGAGCGCGCGATGGCACAGGCTACACACGGCTCCGCGCCGGATATCGCCGGCAAGGGCCTTGCGAATCCGTACGCGATGATCATGTCGGGGCAGATGCTGCTGGCGTGGCTGGGACATAAACACAGCGTTCCGGCCGCGTTGGCGGCGGCGGACTTGATGGAACGCGCCACCGAAAACGTGGTGAAGGCGGGTAAGGTGCTGACGGCGGACATGGGCGGCAAAGCGTCCACGCGCGACATGGGTGATGCCATCGCCGCTGCTGTGGATGTTTTGTAAGTATATGATTTTATTGAGTATTTTAAGCGCCGGCGCAGCGCAGGTCGTGGTGCAAAACGTGATCGCCGATTTCAAGCGTGACACCGGCAACGAGGTGGCCGCCGAATTCGGCGAGGTGGGTGCGATGAAAG
>CAMBGJ010000415.1 GCA_945865805.1 Bordetella parapertussis | reverse complement strand
AAACCGCAAGCAGCGAACAGAAAGTCGCGACGCGCGGCGAACGGGTTATTATTTGGTAAGTATTTGTTTTTAAACATTATTTTGTAAAATGTTCATCGCTTCCGCACGGCAGGCGAATGTGAGCATACCGCGATTGGAAATAGGCGCATGAGCGGGCGTCAAAGCGCTGCACCTGATCCACTTTCATGGGGTGCTGGGGCCGAATGCCAAGTAAAGATTAAAAGGAAGTGCCAACGCCACCGCGACAAACTACGGTGGGTGATTGCGATCATGGGCGCGGCTGCTCAAGCGGGTGTTCGATAGTGATATCGAGCGTTGCGCCTGCGGCGGCAAGTTGAAGCCCATCGCGGTGATCGAAGAGATACTCAAATACATCAGGCTGGACTCGCAGTCACCGCCACGGGCCCGTGCGCGGCGGGTGTATTTGTTTCAGCGAGCTGAGTTTTTTGAATGCCACACGGTTGGGTAATTCTCAATAGGTGAAGTCACGCGTTCCATGCATAATCGCGGTCTTCGCGATCTCTGGAAAAATCATGATCTTGCGCAATATCGTCTTGGCTCTGGCCGTCTGCGCGGCACACACCGCCACGGCACAAAACTTCCCCACCCGCCCGATTCGTCTGCTCCACGGCTTTGCCACCGGCAGCGCCATCGACGTGATGGGCCGTCCGTTGGCGGCCAAGTTGTCGGACCTTCTTGGCCAGCAGGTGATTGTCGATAGCCGCCCCGGTGCCACTGGCGGCATCGCCAACGAAGCTGTGGCGAAAAGCGCACCCGATGGCTATACGCTGCTGACCGCGCCGGGCTCGTCACTCACCGCCGTGCCACATCTGCAGGCGGTGCGCTTTGACCCGTTGCGGGATTTTGCCGCTGTGGTGCAGACCACCAGTTTTTCATTCATGCTGGTGGCACATCCTTCCGTGCCGGTGCAAAACGCGCGCGACTTGATTGCCCTGGCCAAAGCAAAGCCGGGTTTTTTCACCTACGGATCAACAGGCATCGGCAGCGCCTTCCATCTTGCGGGGGAGTTGTTCAGCAGCCTTGCCGGTGTAAAGCTGGTGCACGTGCCGTATCGTGGCGGCGGTGCCGCAGCGATCACCGACCTCGTCGGCGGGCGCGTGGATTTAATGTGGGATGCGCTGGCGGTCGTGCGCCCGCAGTTGCAGGCCGGCAAGATCAAAGCGGTAGGCGTTACCGGGCTGCGCCGTGCCGCTGTGCTGCCCAACGTACCCACCATTGCCGAGAGCGGCCTGCCTGGTTATGAAATGATAGGCTGGCACGGCATGCTGGCGCCTTCCGCCACGCCGCGCGATATTGTCGATCGGTTAAATGGTACGGTCGCCAAGGTGCTCGCGCAACAGGACATCCGTGAATTGTGGGCCGCGCAAAATATGGAAATCGTGCCAACCACGCCCGCGCAATTTGGCGAGCAGATCCGCCGCGAATACGAACGCTACGGCAAGCTGATCAGGAACGCAGGTATCAAGCTGAACTAACCCGCGAATATCGCTGAACCCCGGACGGGGTCTCTCTTGTTGGCAAGGGAGAACAAACGCGTAAGACGCATCCGCAGCGCGATGCGGTCCACTGGCGGATAGCCGCATGCGGCATCGGGCTTAAAGGGGTGCTGGTGAATACGTGGTTACGCGCGCAGGTGTGGCGCGGCAACGGGTCATGCCAGTGGTTCTGCCAGCAGCGCCGCGATGGTCGCGCCGATCAGCATGTCATCCTCCTGACCAAAACCCTGATGGCGAATATGCCCGGCGCGGTCGATCACGATCAGTGTCGGCGTGCCGCGCATGGCATAGGCCTGCATGGTGAGCGGGATACCCTCCGCGCCGCCGGGTGCATCGACGCCGATCGGAAACGTGAGACGGTATTCGTGGATGAAGGCTGCAAGCGACACCGGCGTCATCGCCGCATGATGCTCGAACACGGTGTGCAGGCCGATCACCGCGACATCAGCCTGACCGAATAGTTGATGAATTTTCTGCGCCTGCGGCAAGCCGTGTTGCACGCAGCCGGGGCAAAGCATCTGAAACGCGTGCAGCACGACAATCTTGCCACGCAGCTTTGCTAACGTGGGCGCCGCCGTGGTGTTGAACCACTGCGTGACTTGCAGTTCGGGGGCGAGCGGGTGCTGCATGGTTTGTGATGGATATGCAAGTATTTGTTTTTAAAGGATAATTTTATCTATTCAGGTTCCAATGAAAGCGCCTTGGCATCCATTCCGTCCAAACAAGAAATTCAAAGATATCTGCCACAGAGGTCTCAGAGGACACAGAGAACCCCGTCTTTGAATTTCTCGGTGTCCTCTGTGTGCTCTGTGGCAAAAACGATTTTCAGTTAAACCTGAATAGGTATGAATATTTTTTTACAATCAAGCCGCGTGTTTTTTCGCAAAATCCCAATCGATGTCAATGCCAAAACCGGGCTTGTCGTTCATGTGCACGTAGCTGTCGCGCACTTGCGCGCGGTCGCTGAAGAGACCGTGCCAGATCGGATCGCGGTCGGGCGAACCGTGAGATTCGACTGCGAAACCGGTGCGCGCAAACGCGGCGACCAGATGGCAATGCATTTCCGGCGCGTGATGCGGCGTGATCATTGCGCCGGCGTGGTCGGCCATATGCGCCACGCGCAGCGCCTCGGTAAAGCCCGCCGCGCGCGTGGCGTCGAACATGACGTAGCGCACTGAACCTACGGTCATAAAATCGCGCGTGGTGAAGCGCGTGAGTTCGCGTTCGCCGTGCGCCAGCGGTATCGGCGTGGCCCTGGCGAGCAGCGCGAAATCGGCGGGTTGCAAATACCAATGCAGTGGTTCTTCCAGCCAGAAAATATTGTACGGCGCCACGGCGCGGGCGAATTCGATGCACGCGGGCAGATCGTACGCGGCGTTCAAGTCGAGCATCAGCGCAATATCCGGCCCGATGGCGGCGCGTGTGGCGGCAATGCGTTTGACTTCGTTGGCGACGGTGTCGGCACCGGTTTTGAGTTTGACCGCCTGGTAGCCGCGCGCGACGAAGCCTGCGAGTTCATCGGCGCAGGCGGTGAGTTTTTCACCTTCGATGTAATAGCCGCCGGTGCCGTAGGTGAACACGGGTTTGTTTTCTGCGCCGAGCAGCGCATACACCGGCATGCCCGCAGCCTTGCCCTTGATATCCCACAGGGCCATGTCGATGCCGCCGATGGCCGCCATGATTTGCGGACGCGCACTGCGCGGCAACGCGCCCAGGCCCGGTTGCGGCGAGGTGAGCGCGAAGAGTTTTTCCCACACGTCGCCGTGCACCAGCGCGCTCATGCCGGTGATGTGCGGCGCGAGCTTTTTGATCCAGTCGTCGATGTCTTGCATCGGCGTGCTGCTGACTTGCCCGTAGCCCTTGATGCCGTCGTCGGTGACCACTTCCACCAACAGCAGCGTGACGTCACCGCGCGACTCGTGCGCGGTGCGTTGTTTGCGTTTCAGCGGCGCGCTGATGGGGTAGGTGTTGACGGCGGCGATCTTAGGCATTTTTTCTACTGCGCAGGTTTCCTGGCACCGATGAATTCCATGAACTCGCTGACGACGGGCATTTGTTTGGTGAGATATTGCGCCAGTTGCGCGCTGTTCATAATTCCTGAATTTTGCATAAAGAGGGCAAAGAACACTGTAAGTGATTGGTACAATGTGAGTTATTGAGAAACACATTCGTCAACACGAACAGGTCTTTGCCCACCATGGATTCTACGCCAGAACAACTGCGATTTGCTTCGATTCCGGGCTGC
>CAMBGJ010000414.1 GCA_945865805.1 Bordetella parapertussis | reverse complement strand
CCCACCAGAAGGTGCGTATCTGCCAACTGAAATGCGAATCCAGAAACGTGCCTTTGGCCTCGCCGCGTTTGACGTAGCTGATGATCACGCCAATGATCGACGGCCAGCCCAACAAAAACGCCGTCACGATAAACGCCGCGCTGCTGATGCTGGGATCACGCTGAAGGCGTGCAGCGCGTAGACCACGTGCGTCACGGTGATCAGGTGATTGTCGGGCAGCGCCAGTTGCGTGTTTGCATCGATGTCGGCCATGGTGCCTCCGCGTTGTAGAAATCTAACTGAGGTCGAGCGCGTGTTTTTTCAAGTCTTCCAGCGAGACAAAATGCAACGTCGCCTCGTGTGTGGCGCGCAGCACCACGTGCGGCGCGGCGTTGGCTTCGAACGCTTCCTGCCAGCGCGCTGCGCACAAGCACCATTGGTCGCCGGGCTTCAACCCATCAAACCCAAACTGCGGCATCGGCGTCGACAAGTCATTGCCACGCGCTTTGCTGAATTCAAGAAACGCGGCAGTCATACGCACGCACACCGAGTGCACACCCAGATCATCCGGGCCGACATTGCAGCAGCCGTCGCGGTAAAAACCTGTCACCGGGTCTTCGCTGCACGATTGCAGTTTTTCGCCCAACACGTTGCGGGCGTGTTCGTGCGGATCAAATCGTCTCATCAGCACCTCACAAAATAATCAATAAAAACAAATAGTTACAATCATGCCGTAACGTGCCGCGCCTGCCGCATGCGTGCCCGTGCGGTGGCACTGTCGCGGTTGTGCGTGCCATCGGGGCGCACACCCGACTCCATGAACGCCAGCCTGCCGCGTGCGCCGCTGGCTTCGTAATCCGCCACCACCGCTGCAGTGGCCTCACCGGCATTAACGCACAACACCTCGTTCAGGTACACGTGCATGAACTCGCACAGCCGTTCAAACGCGAACTCGTGCGTCTTGTGCGTGCGCGCATACAGCCAATCGGCGAAGCGCATGAACTGCTCAAACGGCGCAGCACCCAGCAGCAAAGGCAACGCCTGGTGGAAGCGCCCGGAGTTCCCCAGCAAATCCCAAAAGCGCGCAAAGCGCGAAATGCGCTGCATGTCGTTAAAGCTGATGCAATCGGTGGCCAGCACGTTATACGGCGCATCCGGGTTGTAACGCAGTTGATGCGTTGCGGTGTGGCGATCAATGGGCGCGCCACGCAGGCGCTTCAATATGCCGACCTGAATCTCGTGCGGCTTCATCGCATGCAGGCGGTCAAAGCCGCGCCCGAAGCTCGCAAGGTCCTCGCCGGGCAGCCCGGCGATCAAATCCACGTGAATCAGCGCGGGCGACATCTCGCGCAGCCAGCGGATGTTTTTCTCGGCGGCGGCGTCATCCTGCCGGCGCGAGATGCGCGCCTGCACCTCCGGGTTAAAGGTCTGGATGCCAATTTCAAAATGCAGCGCGCCCGGCGGAAACTTGAGGATGGTTTCTTTCAATTTATCCGGCAAATGATCCGGGATCAGCTCGAAGTGCAAAAACAGATTGCCATCCATGCGTGCGAGAAAAAATTCGAGGATGCGTTCACTCGCCGCGATTTTCAGATTAAACGTGCGATCAACAAAGCGGAAGTTGCGCGCGCCGCGGTTGTAGAGTTTTTCAATCTCCGCCATGAACGCATCCAGCTCAAACGGCCACGCGGTTTTATCCAGCGCCGACAGGCAAAACTCACACTTGAACGGACAACCGCGCGAGGCTTCGACATAGATAAAGCGCCTGGCGACATCCACATCGGTGTAGTGCGCGTAGGGCAATGCCAGTTGCGATAGCGGTGGTTGCTTGCCAGCGATGACCTTATCCGTGATCGCGACGCCGCCGAGGATGTCGCGTGCGAGTTGTGGAAACGTCACATCACCCCAACCGGTGATCACATAATCCGCCAGATCGCAGATGCGCTGTTCGTTCGTCTCGTAACTCACCTCCGGGCCGCCCAGCACCACCGTGACCTGCGGGGCGATTTTCTTCAGCAGCGCCACCACACGCGTGCATTCATCCACATTCCAGATGTAGACGCCGATGCCGATGATGCGCGGCTTCAACGCCAGCAAATCCTCGACAATTTCAAACGCGCGCTGGCCGAGCACAAATTCAACGATGCGTGTGCGCGGCTGCAGCTCGCCCATGTTGGCGGCGAGATAACGCAGGCCGAGCGCGGCATGCACATAGCGTGCGTTGATGGTGGTTAAAACAATGTCGGACGCGATATCGGTCACGATCACGGACGATTCAGTGGAGGCGGGCATCGCGGTAGTTTATCGCTAACCGCCATGCTACGCTGTGACTTCTCATGGGCAAACGCATACTCTTTGCACCCTTCGGTTCGCTCGGCGACCTGCACCCGTACATGGCGCTGGCGCACGCACTGCAACAGCGCGGCCACCAGCCGGTGATCGCCACCTTCGAGACCTATCGCGAGACGTTGCGCGTTGCTGGCATCGAATTTGCCGCCATACGCCCCCACGCGGAAACGTTCGGCAGCAAGGAAAGCGTTATCCAGCGCCTGTTCGCGGGCCGCGGCGGCGTAGAGTTTCTGGTGCGCGACATGTTCATGGCGCACATCACCGCCAGCTACGAAGACTTGAATCGCGTGGCCGTCGGCTGCGATCTGATCGTCACCCACCCCATCGGCTACGCCGGCCCGCTGGTGGCGCAAAAGCGCGGGCTGCCGTGGGCGTCCTCGGTGCTGGCACCAATGTCGCTGCTCTCCTGCATCGCGCCGCCGATCATCGACGGCGCATCGTTCCTGCACCCCGTGCGCGCGCTGGGCGTGACACCATACCGTTGGGCGTTCGCACTCGCCAAACGCGCTGTCGCCCATTGGGAAAAGCCGCTGCGCGCGCTGCGTGATGAATTGCAGTTGCCACGCGCGCCGTCAGCCATGTTCGAAGGGCAATACTCGCCGCAACTCAATCTGGCGCTGTTTTCACCGCTGCTCGCCACCGCACAGGCGGATTGGCCCGCGCACACCGTCATGTGCGGCTTTCCGCGCTACGACGGCAAACCGTTGGCCATCAAGGATCACACCGCGTTACAACGTTTTCTCGACGCGGGTGTCGACTCAGGTGAGGCCCCGCTGGTGTTCGGCCTCGGCTCATCCGCCGTACTCATCGCTGGTGATTTTCGGCGCCACGCCATCGCTGCCGCACAAGCGCTGGGTCGGCGGGCGATACTGCTCTGCGGCGTGCCGCCGGCGCAACTCGGCGTGCTGCCCCCCACGGTGCAAGCGTTTGAGTATTTGCCCTACTCGGCAGTGTTTCCGCACGCCGCCGCCGTGATTCATCAGGCAGGCATCGGCACGCTCGCGCAAGCCCTCACAGCCGGCCGCCCGCAACTCATCGTGCCCGTGGCGTTCGATCAACCCGACAACGCGCAGCGCGCCGAGGCACTGGGCGTCGCGCGCGTGCTGCCGTTTAAAAAGGTTACTGCGAAGCGATTGGCCGAGGCCTTAGGGCCGCTGCTGGAAGACCGCACTTATGCCTCGCGCGCGGCTACTATCGCGGCTACGCTGGGGCGGGAGGATGCTACCGGTGTGGCTTGTGATGCGCTGGAGGCATTGTTGCGATAAATATCGTAACCATGTGTTTTAATTTAAGGCGGATTCAAGTCTGAAGTGCAACTGCGTTATGATGCGAGTGTAGCTTCTTCCAGAAGACTTCGTGGGGTGTTTTGAAGCCGAGGCATTTTCTGGGGCGATGGTTGAGGTAGTGCATGGCGGCAGAGATGTCTTTTTTGGTGATTGAA
>CAMBGJ010000413.1 GCA_945865805.1 Bordetella parapertussis | reverse complement strand
AGCTTCCCAAGCTGCATACGAGGGTTCGATTCCCTTCACCCGCTCCAGTCTCTTTCCCGTTTCGTACCTGTCGCTTACCCGTTCCGCGCCACTCCGCGCGCCGCGAACTGGCCTCCCTTCCAGCGGTCTTACCAGCGGTGACGCAATTGTGAAATCTCGCGCGTGCCCCCGCTTTACTATTGCCGCATGCAGGACACGGGCCGTAGAATGTTCATCGCCGTGGCAGTTCCGCTTTCAACGCGCGCCCATTCTTTTCCATTCGTATCATTCGTGCCATTCGTGCCATTCGTGCCATTCGAGGTAAGCCGATGAAAATTTTCAAATATCTGTTGATCGCCTTCGCGGGCGTATCGGTGCTGGTGGGGGGCGTGATCGCTTACGTGGCCGCCACGTTTGATCCGAATGCCTACAAGCCGCAGGTTATCCAACTGGTGAAGGATAAAAAGCAGCGCACGCTCAAGCTGGATGGCGATATCAATCTCAAATTTTGGCCCAGCATCGGCGCTGATCTCGGCAAGCTGGCGTTGTCGGAGTTCAAAAGCGACAAGGAATTCGCCGCCGTGGACAGCGCGCGCGTGTCGCTCAAGCTGATGCCGCTGCTGTCGAAAAAAGTGGTGGTGGACGAGGTGGAAATCAGCGGCGTGCGCGCCACCATCATCAAGTACAAAGACGGCAAAATGAACATCGACGATCTGCTGTCGAAGGACGACGACCCGAAAAAGGAACAGGTCGAGTTCGACATCGATCACGTCAAGCTGGAAAAGGCCACGCTCACCTATCGCGACGAGGCGCAGCGCGCGTCACATACGCTGTCGAATCTGAATCTCACTACCGGTCGCATCGCGCCCAAAGTGCTGGGCAAAATCGATCTGTCGGTGACGCTGCAGGGCGATAAGCCGAAGATGAATCTTGCCGTCGCGCTCAAAACCAAACTCACTTTTGATCTGGAAAATCTGGTGTTCTCGCTGGAAAACCTCGGGCTCGAGGCCAAGGGCCAGGCAGCAGATATGCAAAACATCAATGCCAAGGCGTCAGGTGCAGTCACCGCCAAGTTGAAGGCGGGCGAGTTCACCACTAAAAGTCTGTCGGTTGCGCTGACGGCGGTGAGCGGCAAGGACAATCTCGACATCAAGTTGGATGCCCCTAAGTTATTGATTACAAAAGATAAAGCATTAGGCGATAAAGTGACCATCGCGGCCAAGATCACCAACCCGCAAGGGGCCACCATCGCCAATGTGGTGTTGCCGGGCATCGAAGGCACCGCGCAGGCGTTCAAGGCGACGGGCATGACGCTCGATCTGGATATCAAACAGGGCGAGCAAACCGTCAAGGCACGCGTCACCTCGCCGGTGTCCGGCAATTTTCAGACGCAGCAGATTAATCTGCCGCAGCTCGGTGTGAATATTACCGCCACCGGGCCGAATCTGCCGGGCAAAAGCATCAGCGGAAGTCTCACCGGTAACGCCAGTGTCAACGGCAGCAAGCAGCAGGTGCAGGCCAATCTGGCGGGTCAAGTTGCCGACAGCAACATCAAAGCGCAACTGGGTGTGAATGGTTTCGCGCCACCAGGGTTGACCTTCAACATCGACATTGATCAGCTTGATGTGGATAAATACGCGCCGCCTTCCGGTGGCACGGCGGCTGCAGGCGGTGGTGGCGATAAGCCGATTGACGTCACCGCGCTGCGCAGTCTGCGCGCCAACGGCAAGATCAGCATCGGCACGTTGAAGGCTTCAAACCTCAAGGCCAGCAATGTGCGGCTGGAGATCAAGGCTGGCGGCGGCCAGGTGACGGTGAGCCCGCTGTCGGCGAATTTGTATGGCGGCGCGATGAATGGCGCCGCCACCATCAACGCCGCGCAGGCCGCACCGTCATTCGCCATCAAGCAGAACTTAAGTGGTGTGATGATCGCACCGCTGCTCAAGGATCTCGCCAACAAAGACACGCTGGAAGGCAAGGGCAACGTCAACGTAGACGTGCGTACCACGGGTGCCACGGTGGGCGCACTCAAGCGCGCCTTGAACGGCAGCGCGGCGGTGAATCTGCGCGACGGCGCGATCAAGGGCATCGACATCGCGCGCACCATCAACGACGCCAAAGCCAAGCTCGGCACGTTGAAGGGGCAGCAGACGCAAGGTGCCGATAACAGCAAAAAAACCGAATTCTCCGAGTTAAGCGGCAGCTTCGCCATCAACAACGGCGTGGCGCACAACAACGACCTGTCGTTAAAATCGCCGCTATTGCGCGTGGGCGGCGAAGGTGATATCGACATCGGTGCCGATACCGTCAACTATCTGGTGAAAGCTGCGGTCGTCGGCACCCTGACCGGGCAGGATGGCCGCCCCACCAACGAACTGCGCGGCATCACCGTGCCGGTGCGCGTGAGCGGGCCGCTGGTGACGCCCTCGTTCTCGCTGGACTTCAACGCGCTGCTAACCGATACGGTCAAGCAAAAAGCTGAAGACATGGTGAAGAGCAAAATCGAAGACGCCCTGTTTGGCAAAAAGCCCGCCGCAGCACCTGCCACGCCGGGTGGTACCGCTCCTGCCCCCGCGCCCAGCACCCCGCGCGATGTAGCCAAGGACGCGGCCAAAGACGTGCTGAAAGGGATCTTTGGCCGCTAAGTCGGCTACAGCGCCGGCCGCTAAACCGGTTGTAGGGGTTCGCAGCTTCGCCACGCGCCTCGTGGCGTGGCACAAACGGCACGGCCGTCATGATTTGCCGTGGCAACAGCGTCGTGATGCCTACGCCATCTGGCTGTCGGAAATCATGTTGCAGCAAACCCAGGTCGGCACGGTGATCCCGTATTACCTGCGCTTTCTGCAAGCGTTTCCCACGGTGCAGGCGCTGGCTGCGGCACCGCAGGACGCAGTGCTGACGTTATGGAGCGGCCTCGGTTATTACTCGCGTGCGCGCAATCTGCATCAGGCCGCGCAACTCATCGTGGCGCGTCACGGCGGGCGTATGCCGGACGACCCCGAAGCTGTGCAATTGCTGCCCGGCATCGGCCGTTCGACGGCGGCGGCGATATGCGTGTTTGCCTACGGCGGGCGTCACGCCATACTCGACGGCAACGTCAAACGCGTGCTGGCGCGCCATCGCGGCGTGCACGGCTATCCGGGCGAAACGAAGGTGCAGGAACAACTGTGGCGGCATGCCGAAGCGTTGTTGCCTGCGCAGCAAAACATCGTCGCCTATACGCAAGGCCTGATGGATTTGGGCGCCAGCCTGTGTTCGCGTACCAAACCGCAATGCACCGCGTGCCCCTTGCGCGCCGATTGCGTGGCGCACCTGCGCGGGTTGACTGCCAGCCTGCCGGGAAAAAAACCGCGCGCGGCGCTACCGCAACGCACGACGGTGATGCTGCTGATGCGCAACGCCGGTGAAATTCTGCTGGAAAAACGCGCCGCCAGCGGCATTTGGGGCGGCTTGTGGTCGTTGCCCGAAGCAGCCGATGTGCGTGACGCAACCAAAGTGGCGCGGCGTTACGGCGTGAGCGTGCTGACGAGCCGCGCCTTGCCGGTGCTCGCGCACGGC
The DNA here is from genome assembly GCA_945865805.1 of Bordetella parapertussis. Lineage (GTDB taxonomy): Bacteria > Pseudomonadota > Gammaproteobacteria > Burkholderiales > SG8-41 > UBA5216. The sequence continues at coordinate 240 of CAMBGJ010000413.1, read as the reverse complement.
TTCACGCACTACAAGCTCGATATACAACCGCTGCTGTTGGAGGTGAAGAAAATCAAAGTAGCGACATCCGTGACGCGCATGCCCGGTGTGATGTGGCTCAACCTGGAAGATGCCGCGCAGGCCGCGATTCCAACGCCGGTGCGAAAGCTTATCTTAAGTATTCGTGTAACCATTCAGCCGCTTTGAACCCCTTCACCGCAGAGGGGCAAAGACGCAGAGGTTACGCAGAGAAGTGCTTTT
>CAMBGJ010000412.1 GCA_945865805.1 Bordetella parapertussis | reverse complement strand
GCCCTTCGACTCGATTCGCGACTTTACACCAATCACCACCCCGGTTGTCGGGCAGGGCGCGTTGCTTGCTGTCAATCCATCGATCCCGGCACGCACCGTCGCTGAGTTGATTGCTTTGGCAAAGCAGCAGCCGCTGAGCTTCAGTTCGCCGGGTGTCGGCAACGTTTTGCACCTGATCGCGGAGGCGTTCAACTTGCGTGCCGGCATCAAGATGCTGCACGTGCCCTACAAAGGCGCCGGACCGGCCATGATCGCGTTGCTGGGCGGCGAAACGCAGGTGATGGTGGTACCGGCGCTCATCGCCATGCCGCATGTTAAAGTCGAGCGGTTAAGGGCACTGGGGTACAGCGGCGCTAAGCGGCTCGATGCGCTGCCCGATCTGCCGACCATCGGAGAGGCCGGGCTCACCGGCTTTCAAATCGATACCGGCTGGCATGCCTGGTTCGCGCCCGCGAAAACGCCCGACAAAATTATCGATAAAATTTACAGCGCGATATACCAATCGCTGCAATTGCCGAAATTGCGCGACTATTTTCTGGCGGCAGGCTATCAACCTACCGCCGACCCACCCGCGCAGTTTCAAAAAAACGTGCAGGCCGATATCAAACGTTGGGGTGAGCTCGTGCGATTGGCCAACATCAAGCCTGAATGATTTTGTGCCGCGCGCCGGCGATGAAAACTTTATGGACGGGGAGCACGCCATGAGCAGAATTGCTTTAGCAAGCGCCGTGATGGGGGTGTTGTTACTGATGCCACTGGATGCCGTTGCGCAGCAGAAGTATCCAAACAGGGCGGTGCGCGTCCTGACGCCTTTTGCGCCGGGCGGCGGTTCCGATATTCTCGCGCGACTGATCGGGCCGCACATTACCGAAATCTTTGGCCAGCCCATCGTCGTGGATAACCGGCCGGGCGGCGGCGGATCACTGGGGGCCACCATGGCGGCACGGGCGGATCCTGACGGCTATACGCTGATCGTGGTTTCCGGCAGTTACGCCGCCAACGCGGTATTCCACGACTTGCCGTTCGATTCGGTGACGGGCATCGATCCGATTATTCTGTTTGGCGAAACGGGTCTGCTGGTGGCGATGCACCCCTCATCGCCGGTCAAAAGCATGCCGGAACTGATCGCGCACCTGAAGACCAATCCTGGGAAGCTCAATTTCGGATCAGCGGGCACCGGCGGACAGGGACATTTGGCCGGCGAATATTTTCAGTTGCTTGCAAACGTAAAATTTGCGCATGTCCCATACAAAGGCAGCGGCCCGGTGATGAATGCGCTGCTGGCAGGCGAGGTGCATTCGAGCTTCAGTAGCCTGGTGCCCAGTATTCCTCATGTAAAAGCCGGGCGCTTGCGGCCCTTGGGTATCACAACGCCCAAGCGCTCGCGCGCCTTGCCAGAGGTGCCGGCCATCAGCGAAACCGTCCCCGGATTTGAAGTCGTTCACTGGTACGGGCTGTGGGGCCCCAAAGGCATACCCGCAGACATCATCATGCAGTGGAATGCAGCCGTCGGAAAGATTCTGCGCACCGCGGCGATGCAAAAATGGTTTGAGAGTGAAGGTATGGAAGTTGCCGGCGGCCCGCCGGCGCAATTTTACAATCGTATCAAGGGCGACATCGAGAAATGGCGCAGGGTCGTCAAGGAGGCAAATATCGCCATCCCCCGGTAGCGGATTTACTTCGCCAATCCAATGTCGGCTAAAAACGTTTTTTGTATCTTGTTGTCCTGAGCGAGAAACGCGGTCAGTTCGGCATTGCCCATTATTTTGTGCTGCCAATAATTCTCCGCGAGTTCTTTTTTCCATTCTTCGGCCTGCGTCGCACTTTGCACGGTCTTTTCCCAGAATGCGATCTGGGCGGGGGTCATGCCTTTGGGCCCGGCAAAATAGCGATACGTTGTCACCTCGGCGTCGAAACCCTGCTCTTTCCAGGTCGGCACATCGGCGAGCACGCCCGGCAACCTGCCGGGGGATGTCACTGCAATCATTCGTATCTGCTGGTTGCGCAGCAATGACGCGCCGAAGGCAGCGGAAATCGGCACCACGTCAATGTGACCGCCGAGCAAAGCCGTGACGGCCGCGCCGCCCGACGGGAAGATGACATTTTTCATTCGCTTTATATCGATACCCGCGACCTTGAGCGCGGTCGCGGCGCCCTGGTGATTCATCCCGCCCACGCTGGTGGCGATGCCGAAACTGATGGCCGCCGGGTCGCGTTTCACGAAGTCTACGAGTTGTGTTCCGCTCTTGATGGGCGACACGGGCTTCACGGCAATGGAGATGTATTCGGTGAAGAGGTGTACAACCGACGTCATGGTGGCATGGCTGGGGCCGTGGCCCGCGATATTATTGGTGAGTATGGAACGCGAAGCCAGCAACAGATAGTGGCCATCGCCGGGATGCTGATTCAGGTAGTTGCATGCAATGGCACCGCCGCCGCCCGGTTTATTCACCACCGTGGCGGTGGTCGGAATGTGCTTGCCGAGTATCTTTACGAAGATACGCAGGATGCGGTCAGACCCGCCGCCGGGCGCGTTGGTGGCGATGAGTTCGACCGGGCCATCCGGCTTCCACCCCTGAGCCGCGGCCGCGCCGCCCTGCAGAACACAGGCTGCGGTCAGAAGAAGAAGCGCGGGCAACACGTTCTTTGGCACGAATGGGCGTGTGTTGATGTGGCATCGTTTCATCGATCGTCTCCCTATCGTTCAATGCTGTTGCCATCCATGGTCACTACTCAACCTTGATGCCCGTAGTTTTAACCACTTTCGCCCACATCGCGGTTTCGTTACGCACGCGCGTTCGCATGTCTTCCACCGCATTTCCGACGGCTTCCGAGCCGCCGGCAAGCACCAATTCGATTACGTCCGGCCGGCGCAGGACTTTCACGACTTCGGCGTGGATTTGTTGCACCACGCGCGGCGGCGTTCCTGCAGGCGCGAACATGCCGACCCAGCCTTCCACTTCAAAACCGGGCACCCCGCCTTCGGCTACCGTGGGCAGGTCGGGCATTGCCGCGGAGCGTTTTGCGCTGGTAACGGCGATGGCTTTGAGCCGGCCGGTTTTTACATGAGGCAAGACCGAAGGTGGCGTGGCGAATGAAAGCTGGGTCTCATTGCCCACAACGGCGAGTACCGCCGGACCGCCGCCCTTGTACGGAACGCTGATGATATCCACGCCCGTCGACAGCTTGAAGAGCTCAACTGCGAGATGATTGCCGGTGCCGACGCCGGGGTGCGAGTAGCGTAACTTACCCGGCTGCGCCTTGGCTCTTGCCACCAGTTCTTTCACCGACGCTACCGGCACTGACGAATGAAGCGCAACCACGTTGGCATACTTGATCAACTGCGTGATCGCGGGCAAATCGCGCATCATGTTAAACGGCAAAGCCGAATAAACGCTGGGATTGATGGTCGCCGGACCTTCGGTGGTAAGCAACAAGGTGTACCCATCCGGCGCTGCCTTTGCGACTATGTCGCAACCGATATTGCCGCCGCCGCCGCCGCGGTTGTCGACAACGATGGTTTGACCAAAAGCCGCAGGCAGATGTTGCGCCAGTATGCGTGCGGTGAAATCCGTAGATCCACCGGGCGGAAACGTTACGACGAAGCGCACCGGTCTATCGGGGAAGTTTTGTGCTTGTATGGCACACGGGGCGCCCAGTGCGGCGCATATCGAAAAATGTAAGCAATTGATTTTATTAAATAATTTCATTATTTAATTCTTGTGGTGTGCTTTGGTGCGCCCCATTTGGCACTATGAATTCTGCACTTTTTGCCGCGA
>CAMBGJ010000411.1 GCA_945865805.1 Bordetella parapertussis | reverse complement strand
TTTCTTCTTCTCGTATTCGGCTTGGGCGAAACTCACTTGGGTTGGCTCTGGCGGCTTCATTTTCGCTCTTCGTGCTTGACGGTCTATACTTAACGCTTAGCCCTCATCCTCCGTTGGCAAAATTCCTTATTAAATCCGCGTTTCCCTAGGCCGCTTTACGTTCGCGGCAAGCCTGTATTTTGCCACGCAAGTATTGCGCCGCAAAATCGATTTGCGCATCCGTGTTAAACCGCCCCACGGTAATACGCATCACCGTGGCCGCCGCGCTGCTGCCGCTACCCAAAGCGGCGATCACATGCGAGGCCTGCCCGGCGATACACGCCGACGCCGATGATATCGCCACATCCGTCAACAAACTAAGTGGCAAATCGCAATCCAGGATGCTGATATTCAGGTTGTGCGCCACCCGCGCCTCGAAATCGCCGTTCAGGTGCACGCCACCGATTTCACGCAGCGCGGCCCACAGACGGTCGCGCTGCGCGCGTATGCGCGGCACTTCCGTGGCCATTTCAACCTGCGCCAGGCGGAAACACTCGCCCTGACCAACAATCTGATGCGTCGCCAGCGTGCCGGAGCGCAGCCCGCGTTCGTGCCCGCCGCCGTGCATCTGGCAATCGACGCTCACGCCGCGCCGCACATAAAGTGCGCCGATGCCTTTCGGGCCGTAAGTTTTGTGCGCCGTTAGCGACATCAAATCCACCGGTAACACAGCCAGATCAATCGGCAGTTTGCCCGTGGCCTGCGCCGCATCGACATGAAACAACACGCCGCGCTCGCGGCAGATTTTGCCCAGCGCCGCCACGTCCTGAATCACGCCGATTTCATTGTTAACCAGCATCACCGACGCCAACACCGTGTCGTCGCGCAAGGCTGATGCAAATTTATTCAATGAAATCAAACCCGTTAGCTTCAGGCTGGAGAATCGTGACGGTGTAGCCCTGGGTGGTAAGCCAGTGCACGGTGTCGAGCACGGCCTTGTGTTCGGTGGCAACCGTTACCAGATGCTTGCCCCGCTTGGCATTGGCAAACGCCGCACCCTTGAGCGCCAGATTATTGGACTCGCTCGCCCCGGATGTCCACGCAATCTCGCTCACATCGGCATTGAGCAGCGCGGCAACCTGTTCACGCGCACGCTCCACCGCGCGCGCGGCGGTTTGTCCCAACACATGCGAGCTGCTCGCCGGATTGCCGAAATCGCCTTGCAGATACGGCAGCATCGCATCCACCACTCGCGGATCGACCGGCGTGGTGGCGGCATTGTCGAGATAGATGGGGGACTGTGGTGATTGTCGTGATTGTGGTGATTGCGCCATGACGGTTATTCCACCTTGATGTTGGCGGTTTTGATCACTTTACCCCACTTCGTGAGCTCGTCGCGCGCAGCATCAATGCTTCGCCTGCTGCTGTTGCTGCTGCTGTTCGGTCAACGCGGTGATCACGCGCTGGCGTTTTTCTTCGACATCTTTGGCGAAGCCCGGATATTTTTGTTCGACAAACCCGGTGGCCAGGCCCAGCTTCAGCAGCGCCACCGCGATGACGGCAGCCAAGTCATCCAGATCGGGGCTTTTTTTGGCGAGTTCCATCGCCTCAATGGTTTCACCGTACAGTTGCTGCAAGGCGTCTTTGGTTTCCTGGTCTATCAACATCATTGACATGGTGTATTCCGTCCAGCGGCAAAAAGGGTAATTGTAACGCCGCGCGCCGCTGGTGACGGTTAAAATGCGTTCATCCCCGTCCAAAAAAGCGAACAAATATGCGTTTATTCAATAGCTTGTCTGCCTTGATCCTGACGCCTTTGTTGGCTCTGCCAGCGCTGGCCATCGCACAGAGTTACCCCACGCGACCGGTGCGGCTGCTAGTGCCCGCGCCACCCGGCGGCGGCACCGATCTATTGGGCCGCATGGTCGCGCACAAACTGACTGACACTTTGCGCAGCCAATTCATCATCGACAATCGCGGCGGCGCCAGCGGCATGATCGCCAGCGAAATTGTCGCGCGCGCCGACCCCGACGGGCACACCCTGCTGATCTGCTTTACCTCGCACGTCACCAACCCCAGCCTCTATCCCAAGATGCCGTACGACACGGTGCGCGATTTCGCTTCGGTGGCAATGGTGGGCGTGGTGCCCGGCGTGCTGGTGCTGACACCCGCGATACCCTCGCAAACAGTCAAGGAATTCATCGCCTACGCCAAAGAGCGCCCCGGCAAACTGGTCTACGGCTCGGCGGGCAACGGCAGCGCCACGCATCTATCCACCGTGTTGTTCGATGCGATGACCGGCACCCGCATGATCCACGTACCGTACAAAGGCAGCGCACCGGCGTTAACCGATCTGCTCGGCGGCCAACTCAACCTGATGTTCGGCAACATGGCCTCCGCCATGCCGCATGTGCGCAGCGGCAAACTGCGCGCGCTGGCCGTCACCAGCGGCAAGCGCTCCGCCACCGCGCCGGAACTGCCCACCATCGCCGAATCGGGCGTGCCGGGCTACGAAGCCACTTCATGGTTCGCGCTGTTCGCACCAGCGCGCACGCCGGCGGCCATCGTCAACAAACTCAACAGCGAAGTCACCGCACTATTGAAACTGCCCGACGTGAAAGAACGCATGTTGAGCCTGGGCGCCGATGCCATGCCGATGTCGCCGCGTGAACTCAGTGGCTATGTTGAAACCGAGATCGTTAAGTGGGGAAAGTTGATCAAGGCTACCAACGCCAAGGCGGATTGAACTTGTTGCATTTATTTTAAAGTTCTCTTTATAAGTCTCTATTCAGTCCCTATGAACGCAGCCATTTTTCAGAGGGAAAGTATTTTGGGCTGTTTTTTGAAGTGCCGACCATGCCTCCCTATGAAACACGTGATCTCAATATCGGAAAAGCATCCGAATTTTTACTTGTTTTCATAGAGGCTGAATAGATACCTTTTGTCACGATGTATGAGCGCTGCCAGCGAGGCGAGTTGCCACAGAGTTTTACGGTGAAACCGATACTTTAATTCGATTTGGTTTCGCTTTGATGTCGAGGATAATTCGTCAGCACGAGGGAGTGATCTCGTCGATTGGCATTACAGAAAAACTCTGCGGTAGCTCACCGCGTTGGTAATACTCATATATAGTGACATAAGCAGCTTCAATATGTCGCCTGAACCGGTCGGTGTCAAACAACGGATGCGTGAGCCTGTTTCGCGCCAGCCGGGACTTGAGCTCCGCAAGTGACGCCGGCACTGTAGCCAGTTTGAGCGCCAGTGCTTCATAATCCGACAGGTTTTCAGTAATCAGCTCCGGCAAGCCCACGGCCTTTAATAGACTCGCAGCCACCCTGCCAGGAAAGATATTGCCCATGCAGGTGAGCACCGGGAGTCCAGCCCACAAGGCGTCGCTCGCAGTGGTGTGCGCATTGTATGGGAGCGTGTCCAAAAACAGATCCGCCAACCGGTGACGCGCCAGATGTTCCGCCAAAGGCAGCCGTTCGACAAATACTAGCCGCTGCGCGCGCACGCCCCTGGATTCAGCCTCCAATCTGAGATTTTGCGCTGCCGCCACGTTGTCTTCGATCAACCACAATACGCTGCCTTCCACGCGATTTAGCAACCGCATCCAGACGTCAAAAACATCCGGCGTAATCTTGTAGTTGTTGTTGAAGCAGCACGCGAGTTCAAATTCGAAGTGCAACTCTGATTAATAGGTTGGGTGGGCGAGGTGCGATAGCATCCGAGCCCCTCGACCACCAAGTTAAAGTTGCCAAGAATGAACTACACACACCTCACCCAAGACGAACGGTATCAGATTGCGAT
>CAMBGJ010000410.1 GCA_945865805.1 Bordetella parapertussis | reverse complement strand
ATCACCAAAAAAGACATCTCTGCCGCCATGCACTACCTCAACCATCGCCCCAGAAAATGCCTCGGCTTCAAAACACCCCACGAAGTCTTCTGGAAGAAGCTACACTCGCATCATAACGCGGTTGCACTTCAGACTTGAATCCGCCCCTTACGCACGGCATAGGCGCGACAAATACCGTGCAGCGGCTGCGTCTTGCCGGGCCACGAATGAACGCACCGACGCAAGAATCGGAAGCTGCCGTGAGCGCATTCGATTTTTTGCAGACCCTACGCCTGCGGCATCAACATCGTGGCGGTTCGACGAGCAGGCACGACGCCAACCGGATTGATCCGCATGGTCTGAACGAGGTGGACCGCAGAGTGCTCAAGATAGCGTTGCGTCAGGCGGGGCGCCTGCAAAGCCGGATGAAGCTGGATTTCCAGCTCTGAACGGTCATGCTCACAACGACGCCGCGTTTCCTGCTTGCCCGCTTGCGTGAGGCATTGCACTGGCGTCCCGCGCCGACTGATGGGGATGGTATTAAATCGGCGGCTATTACGCAGGCCCGGTTTGTCGTGGTCGATGTCGAGACCAGCGGCCTGGACACGCGCTGCGACCGGCTGTTGTCTATCGGAGCCGTGGCGGTGGAGGCAGGAGCGATTCGTCCGATGGAAAGTATCGAGCTCGTACTACGCCAGTCGGTGGAGAGTGGACACGACAATATTCTGCTGCACGGCATTTCCGGCGGACAGCAACGCGCGGGGTTGCCACCTGCGGAGGCGCTCGAATTGTTCAGCGCGTTTGCGAACGCGGCCCCACTGGTTGCCTATCACGCTGGCTTCGACCGCCAGTTTCTCGCACGCGCGATGCGCAAAACGCCAGGCGCGCATCAGCGCTGGGAATGGATCGACGTGGCATGGTTGGCGCCCGCATTGCTCGATCAGCTTATCGTGCAGCGATCTCTGGATGACTGGTGCGCCGCTTATGGTATTTCACATGTGGCTCGCCATAACGCCGTATCCGACGCCTTCGCCACAGCCGAACTGTTGTTGATTCTACTGGCGCGTGCTTCAGGTAAAGGCATTCGTAATGTGGGCGAACTGAGGGATTGTGCGGACGATGCGCGGCGGCTCGCGCGGCTGGAGCCGCCGTTAGGGGTTTAGATATTCAAGTGCCCCGTGCTGGCCGCTGGATTGCGGTCATGGACGGAATTGCATTGTAAGTATATGATTTATTTGAAGTTTTTGTGAATTATCCGATGACGTAACAAGTATGTCTTGGGTGTTTTGCCGTAGCGAAGCGGTGTCTGCTTCGAGCGCCGATGGCACCAAGCATGACGCTGGCGAAGACACTTTTCGGCGTCGATTCACGGGTGGTTCAGCTTACGTCCGGCACGGGTTGTACAAAACCACCCACTAAACTATGCGTTCCAGAGGCACTTGAAACAGCCGTATTCGCTCGTCCGGGCGACGCGCTTTCTCATTGGCGGCGATGATCGCGGCCGTCAAAGCAGCGAGAGGTGCCTCTTCTTCAAAAGCGATCATCAGCGCTGAATTCATGCGGACGTAAGTGCCGACGCCGATATGTGGTTCTGTGTTATGGCCCTTACCCGTCAAGTGCTCCCATCGGGTGTAGTAATCGATTCCCAAAGTTTTGAGCATGTCCATGACCTGTGCATCCACGTATTCGTAATAGACAACGAAAGCCATTTTCATAGTGCCTCCCTTGCGGTAATGTGTATGCAAAGGTTACCGGGCTCCGGGCAGACATCGATTGATCTGGGTCAAGCTGAACCCATCGTTGATCTCTTCTGAAATATTCGACAAACTATGTGCCGAATTGCAAGTACAAGCGATGATCCTGTCAACTTTTCATTGAGGGTTTAAGCCGCTCGTTTTGTCAGCCGAGCGGATTGGCTGTCGTTGCTTGGTACATTGATCGGGCTGTCGTTCGCAGCCTTGATCGATTTGGTATTGCAATCGCGTTCAAATTGAACCGGCGACTTATAGCCCAGACTTGAATGCATGCGTGTCGTGTTGTACCAACCTTCGATATAGGCAAACACGCAGTGCCTGGCCTGCACGCGGGTTGCAAAGTGCGATGATTGTGCGTGCCGTAGATGGTTTTAGGCTTTGTTCTGCGCTGCAACATCCTTTATTATCAATAACTTACAACGGTAGCGATTTGGCGAGCGTTTTGTGATTCCAGTTGTCGCGGGTTCGAGTCCCGTCAGCCACCCCACTTTATCAATAAAATCAAACTCTTGTGATCGGTTTCCCGATTACATCGGCGACGTTCTCGCGTGCGTATCGCCCGCCCCGGATGCTCCTCTGGCGCAAGGGCCGCAAAATAATACAAAAGAATGTGACGGATCGTTGTTACAGGCATCGTGGCCAATGCGGCGGCGGGTATCATATGCGCCTTGCCGCGTCAGCCTGCCGGAGCCTGCACCGTGACCACCTTGTTCATCACCCACCCTGATTGCCGACTGCACGACATGGGCGATCATCACCCGGAGTGCCCGGCACGTCTGGCGGCGGTGGAAGACCGCTTGATAGCCTCTGGCGTGATGGCGCAATTGACCCGCGCTGACGCGCCCAAAGCCACGCGGGAGCAGCTGGCGCGCGTGCACGGTGCCGGATATCTGGATGCCATAGAAGCCGCTTCGCCCGATGACGGCTGGGTGCAACTGGATCCCGATACGGCGATGAATCCGCATTCACTGGACGCGGTCCTGCGCGGCGCGGGCGCTGCCGTAATGGCCACTGACGAAGTCATCGCCGGCCGCGCGGCGAATGCGTTTTGTAATGTGCGTCCGCCGGGGCATCATGCGCTGCGCGACCGCGCGATGGGTTTTTGCATCATCAATAATGTCGCGGTGGCGGCGGCACACGCGCTGGAACATCACGCCCTTGCGCGCGTGGCGATCATCGATTTCGACGTGCATCACGGCAATGGCACCGAGGCCATGTTCGCGGGTGCACAATACGACGATCGGGTGATGATGGTCTCCACCTTTCAACACCCGTTTTACCCCTATAGCGGTGCCGAGGGGCGCTCGGCGCGCATGGTGAATATTCCGCTCGCCGCGCGCAGCGGCGGCAAGGCCTTTCGCATGGCCGTCGAAACCCGTTGGCTGCCGGCACTGGAGCGCTTTAAGCCGCAAATGCTGTTCATCTCGGCGGGCTTTGACGCGCATCGGGAAGATCAACTGGCCATGCTTAAATTCGACGAGAGCGACTACGCCTGGGTGACCGAAAAGCTGATGGCCGTCGCCGTCAAACATGCCGCAGGGCGCATCGTATCAATGCTCGAAGGCGGCTACGCCCTGGGTGCGCTGGCTCGCAGCGCGGAAGCGCATGTGCGCGTGCTGGCGGGCTTGGCTGCGTCAGGCGAATAGTGGGTCGCTATCTGTTTTTAAACATGAAATTCTAGACCGATGTCCAGCGTTTTAGATACGGCATTCGTCCCGCCCCGGCCACTGGCGTATCGCTTGCTTGCAGCCGCGCTGTTTGCGTTGAGCTATGCCGGGCTGGTGCTGTTCGGGCAGTGGCTGGCGTTGAGCCCTGGCCACACGTCCAGTTTGGTTCTGACCAGTGGCTTGTATCTGGCAGTCTTGTTGTCCAGCGATCGGCACAGTTGGATCAAGTGGGCGGCCACGGTGTTCGCCGTGGAATGTTTTGTGGTGATGGGCATCTTTCGGGCACCTCTAAAAATAGCTTAATTTCGAGGCACATTGTAAACGATGGGCGGGTATGTACGTTGTAAGGTTAAATCACCGAGACGAAGCCAAAGCAAAATGCCCATACGCCTTCAACCGAGCTTTTTCG
>CAMBGJ010000409.1 GCA_945865805.1 Bordetella parapertussis | reverse complement strand
CAGTTAAAGCTGGTGTTGTCCGTGCTGCTGCCGGCCGTGGCCTATGTGCTGGTGATTCAGTGGTTCGGCATCTACGCCGCCTCGGCAATCTACATGGCGGTGTTCATGGTGTGGCTGGGCAACTATGCTTGGTGGAAAGCCGTGCTGATGGGCTTGGCGGTGAGTGTCTGCGTGTTCGTGATGTTTGAAATCTGGTTCAAAGTGCCGCTGCACAAAGGCACGTTGTATAACCCGCTTGCCATGTTCGGCTTCTGATGGAAGAAATCAACGCGCTGTTTCAGGGGTTTGCGGTGGCGATGACACCGTTTAACCTGATGCTGATGTTTGTCGGCGTGACGCTCGGCGTGGTGATTGGCGTGTTGCCGGGGTTGGGCGGCGCCAACGGCATCGCAATATTGTTGCCGCTCACCTTCACCATGCCGCCGACCTCGGCCATCATCATGCTGTCGTGCATCTACTGGGGCGCGCTGTTCGGCGGGGCGATTACCTCGATTCTGTTCAACATTCCCGGCGAGCCGTGGTCGGTGGCCACCACCTTCGACGGCTACCCGATGGCGCAGCAGGGCCGCGCAGGCGAGGCGTTGACAGCCGCGTTTACCTCGTCGTTCATCGGTGCGTTCGTGGCGGTGGTGATGATTACCTTCCTCGCACCGCTGGTGGCGAAATTTGCGCTGAAGTTCGGACCGCCGGAATTTTTCTCGGTGTATTTTCTGACGTTCTGCAGCTTCATCGGTATGGGCAAGGGCTCGCCGTGGAAAACGCTGACGGCGATGATGCTGGGCTTCTCGCTGGCGGCGGTGGGCATGGATACCGTTACCGGCCAGTTGCGTCTGACGTTTGGCTTTTCCGAGCTGATGCGCGGCTTTGATTTTCTGGTGGCGGTGATTGGGCTCTTCGGTATCGGCGAAATTTTGTTGTCGATGGAAGAAGGCCTTTCATTCCAGGGCAGCAAGGCGCGCATTGATTTTAAAATTGTTGTGCAAACGTGGAAAAAGCTGCCGCAGTACTGGATGACGACAGTGCGCAGTTGTCTGGTGGGTTGCTGGATGGGCATTACGCCCGGCGGCGCGACACCGGCTTCGTTTATGAGCTATGGCATCGCCAAGCGCTTTTCGCCCACCGGTACGAAATTCGGCACTGGGCAGATCGAAGGTGTGATCGCCCCGGAGACCGCCGCACACGCCGCTGGCACCTCGGCGTTGTTGCCCATGCTGTCGTTGGGCATTCCCGGTTCACCTACGGCAGCAGTGCTGCTGGGTGGTCTGTTGATCTGGGGTTTGCAGCCTGGGCCGCTGCTGTTTGTCGAGAAAAAAGAATTCGTGTGGGGGTTGATCGCCAGCATGTATCTGGGCAATCTCGCCGGGCTGATTATCGTGTTGACCTGTGTGCCATTGTTCGCGGCGATCTTGCGTATTCCATTTTCCATCGTCGCGCCGCTGATCATCGTGATCTGTGCGATTGGTGCCTACACCGTGCACAACGCCATGCTCGACATCTGGTTCATGCTGTTCTTCGGCGTGGTGGGCTACGTCTTCAAGAAACTCGATTACCCAATGGCACCGATGGTGCTGGCGCTGGTGCTGGGGGATCGTGCCGAGGATTCCTTCCGTCAGTCGATGCTGATTTCGCAGGGCAACCTCAGCGTGTTTTTTGCCAATGGGCTGGTGGGCACCATCATGACGCTGGGACTGGTGATGCTGTTTTGGCCGCTGGTGAATAAGCTTCGGGGAAAATAAACCAATAAAAACAAATACTTAGCGCCAGAGAAAAAACCAGCCACAGAGGATACGGAGGACACAGAGGACACAGAGAAAAACCAGCGGGGTTCTCTGTGACCTCTGCGTCCTCTGTGGCTATAGGGGTTTTGCGGGTTACTTCTTTTTCGCCGCTGTCGGATTCAGACTCGTGATGCGTCCGCTCTCCGTGCCGGCGGTTTCGTCGATCACGGCATTGACCAGCGTCGGCTTGCGTGAGCGCACGGCTTCTTCCACCGCCGCGCGAAGCTCGGCGGGTGTCGTGGCATGCACACCCACGCCGCCGAAGGCTTCCATCATTTTGTCGTAGCGCGCGCCTTTGACGAACACGGTGGGCGCCACGTCGCTGCCGCCACCCGGGTTTTTGTCCGTGCCTTTGTAGACGCCGTTGTTGTTAAACACTACCACGCACACCGGCAGGTTGTAGCGGCAGATGGTTTCGACTTCCATGCCGGAGAAGCCAAACGCGCTGTCGCCTTCCACCGCGATCACCGGCCCGTTGCTGACTACCGCCGCTGCAACGGCAAAGCCCATGCCGATGCCCATCACACCCCAGGTGCCCACATCCAGACGCTTGCGCGGCTTGTACATATCGACGATGCTGCGGGTGAAATCCAGCGCATTCGCGCCTTCGTTCACCAGAATCGCATCGGGGTTGTCCTTGATCAAGTCGCGCATTACATTGAGCGCGCTGTGGTAGTTCATCGGTGACGGATTTTTCGCCAGCGTCTCGCCCATCTTGGCGATGTTTTTGCTCTTGCGATCTTCGATGGCGCCCAGCCAGTCACCGGAGGGCATGGGCCAATTTGCGCCAGCCGCGTTAATGCCGGAGAGCATCGCCGCCACGCACGAGCCGATATCGCCCACCACCGGCGCGTCGATGCGCACGTTGCTATCGGCTTCTTGCGGTGAAATGTCGATTTGCACGAATTTCTGACCACCCCAGGCCTTTTGCGATTTGCCACCCCAGGTTTTGCCTTTGCCGTGCGATAGCAGCCAATTCAAGCGTGCGCCGATGACCATCACCACATCCGCCTCTGGCAGCACATACGAGCGCGCGGCCGCCGCTGACTGCGGATGCGTATCCGGCAAAAGGCCCTTGGCCATCGACATCGGCAGATACGGGATGCCGGTTTTCTCGACTAGCGCACGGATGTCGGCGTCGGCCTGCGCGTAAGCCGCGCCTTTGCCCAGAATGATTAGCGGGCGCTTCGCGCTCTTGAGCAATTCAAGCGCGCGCTGTACGGCATCCGGCGCCGGGATTTGCCGCGGCGCGGGATCAACGACTTTGATCAGCGTAGCCCGGCCTGCGACGGCATCCATGCTCTGCGCGAACAGCTTGGCTGGCAGGTCCAGATATACGCCACCCGGACGGCCCGAAACAGCGGCACGAATCGCGCGCGCAACACCCACGCCGATGTCCTCGGCGTGCAGCACGCGAAAGGCGGCTTTGCACAGCGGCTTGGCGATGGCGAGTTGATCCATTTCCTCGTAATCGCCTTGCTGCAAATCGACAATCTCGCGCTCACTGGAGCCGCTGATGAGAATCATCGGAAAGCAGTTGGTGGTGGCGTTGGTCAGAGCGTTCAGACCGTTCAGGAAACCGGGAGCGGAGACGGTCAGGCAGATGCCGGGCTTTTGCGTCAGAAAGCCGGCGATGGCGGCGGCGTTGCCGGCATTTTGCTCGTGACGAAATGAAATCATACGCATGCCTTCGGCCTGCACCATGCGCGTGAGATCCGTGATGGGGATGCCGGGCAAGCCGTAGATGGTGTCGATGCCGTTGAGTTTGAGGGCTTCGATGACGAGGTGAAAGCCGTCGATTTCTGCGGGGGATTGAGTGTCGGTGGTCATGGTGGGATTCTTTGTTTTGTTACCGTCTGTTGAAACGCATTTTTCGATGGAAATTATCTAACCTGAATTTTGCATAAAGAGGGCAAAGAACACCGTAAGTGATTGGTACAATGTGAGTTATCGAGAAACACATTCGTCAACACCAACAGGTCTTTGCCCTCATGGATTCTACGCCAGAACAACTGCGGTTTGCTTCGATTCCGGG
>CAMBGJ010000408.1 GCA_945865805.1 Bordetella parapertussis | reverse complement strand
CTGGCAAGCGCGTTCGAGACGGTAGTGGTTGTTAAAGCATTCCGGGATGCTGTCGCCCACCGTGAGCAGACCATGATTGCGCAGGATCATGGCTTCGGCGTTGCCAAGTGAATTGACCAGCCGCTCGCGTTCATCGAGCCGCAAGGCCGGGCCTTCGTAATCGTGATAGGCGATTTGGCCGAAGCGCATGGCGCTCTGCGCGATGGGCAGCAGGCCCTGTTTGTGCGCGGAGACCGACATGCCGGCGAGCGTGTGGGTGTGTATCACGCAATCGACATCGTGACGCGCGCTGTGCACGGCGCTGTGAATCACGTAGCCCGCCTGATTGACGCCGTAGTCGGTAGCGTTGAACAGCACGTTACCGTCGATGTCGATTTTGATCAGGCTGGAGGCGGTGATTTCTTCATATAACACGCCGTACGGATTGATCAGGAACTCGTTGGTGGTGCCCGGAACGCGTGCGGAAATGTGATTGGCGATCATTTCCACCATATCGTACTCAGCCATCAGGCGGTAACAGGCGGCGAGGTTGACGCGCACCTGCCATTCTTCGGCGCTGACTTGTTCGCGCACGGGTTTTTGGATTTGGATAGCGGGAGCGTTCATGGTGTCTCCTGTCGTTTAAAAATCAAGTTCAACGGCTTCACCGCAGAGGCGCGGAGGCGCAGAGGTTACGCAGAGAAAATCAAAAAAAGATTTTGCTGTTCTCTGCGATAGTTCTCTGCGCCTTTGCCCCTCTGCGGTGAGATTTGTTTTTACCCTTTTACCGCTTTACCCGCCGTAGTGCCCGACAACCGTCCAAACACCGAGCCGGAAGTCAGCCCGGTGCCGCCCGGATAGTTGTGATAGAAAATCCCACCGACCAGTTCGCCGGCCGCATACAGACCTTTGATCGGTTGGCCGCCGGTGTCTTCAACCTGACCCTCAGTCGCCGGATCAACGCTGATTTTCAAACCACCGAAGCTGAAGGTCACACCGCAAGTGACGGCGTAGGCTTCGAACGGCGCTTCTTCGATGGTGTTGGCCCAGTTGGTTTTGTTGATCGGCAGGCCTTCGGTGCGGCGACCGTCTTTGATGGCCATGTTGTACTCTTTGTCGTGCTTCACCGCTTTGTTGTATTCGGTGATTTCACGGAGTGCTGCTTCGGCGTTCACGCCGTCCATCATTTTGCACAGTTCTTCGAGCGTGTTGGCGCGCACCTTGGTGACGCGCTTGATGCGGTACTCGTCGCGCAGGCTGGGGATGATTTTGTTGTCGAAGACTTGCCAGGCGAACATGCCGGGTTGATTCAAAATCACCTTGCCGTATTTGGCGTAGGTGTAGTTGCGGAAATCGGCGCCTTCGTCGCAGAAGCGCTTGCCGTCGGCGTTGATCATGATGCCCCACGGATAGCTGTGCTTCTGAAATTGATCGCCCACCGCCAAATCGCCAAACGGCGGCGAGTTGCGGTCCCAGCCCACGGCATGGCAGCCGGACCAGTGGCCATAAGGCATGGCGCCGATGTCGAGCGCCATTTTGATGCCGAGGCCGGTGTTGTAACGGGTGCCGCGCACGTGCGCGAGATCCCAGCCTGGGCCGAGGTATTGCGCGCGCATGGCCGCATTGGATTCGAAACCGCCGCAGGCGAGGATTACTGCTTTGGCTTTGATTTCGATGTTCTTGCCTTTGTGCCGCGCACGTACGCCGAGCACGTTGTTATCGCTGTCGGTGAGCAAGGAGATCGCGGGCGTTTCGTAGAAAATCTTGATGCCGTCGCGCTCGCAGGCTTTGTGCTCGTTGGCCACCAAGCCTTCGCCGCCGCCCCAGGTTTCCGCAGCCAGGCCGCCCCAGAATTTGTAGCGTGTACCGTTATCCACTTTATACGACTGACGGCCGTAGCTCGCCTGAAACTTCACGCCCTTTTTACGCAGCCACACCACGGTGTCGTAGCTGCGGCGGATGAGGATTTCGCACAGGTCAGGATCGGTTTGTTCCTGCGTGATGCGTGCCATGTCATCAAAGTAGGCATCGGCGGTGTAGGAGCCGTAGTCGTGGGTTTTCTTTTCTTCGGGCGTGAGCTCTGGAATGATTTCGGCCAGCTCATCGACGTTGTTAAACACCACGCGCATCAGCCCGCCGGTGTAGCGGCTGTTGCCGCCGCAATCATCCTGCGGCGCGGCTTCGAGCATGATCACGGTGGCGCCTTGTTCACGGGCGGCGAGGGCGGCGCAGGCGGCGGCGTTACCGGCGCCAACGACGATAATGTCGGGATTGCCAAAATCCGGGATACTCATAAAATGTCCTTTAAAAACAAATAGTTATGTAGTTATGGTCAGGCAGGAAAACAGGCACGCGCGGGAGCGCTGCGCGGTGGCGGAATTATAACTCGCGCTACGTAGGCTACGCGAGGTTCGCTCACGGGTAGTTCGCAATGTGACAGCATCTCAGCGTGTGACGGCGACGTATTCCTCGTCGTCCTGATGTTCGCGCTCGAATTTGAGGAATTCGTAATAGCCGCATTTATTGCCGTAGGGATAGGTACGGCAGGTGCGTGGACGGGCTTCATACACCGAACAGCGGCGATGTTCGCTGTCAAAAAAGATGCAGATGGAGGTGAATGATTCATCGGCATGATGGCGCAGGATGACTTTGCCATCGTCGATCTTGGTGTATTTTTTTTCCGCGGCGGCGGGCGTCATGTCGAGATGTTTCGCCAGGCGCTTGACATCGAATTCGGAGACTTCTATCTGGTCATAGCTGCAACAATAGCCGGGGCATTTGCTGCAATCGTAACGGTTTTTCATCGGTGTCCTTTTTTATACAGTGGCGGATTTTGCTTGAATTCTTCGGATGGCGCTTTCTTTGCGCTTCCTTTGCGTCTTTGGGCCTTTGCGGTGATGGGTTTTGAACGTCCCGGAAGGGTCATAACGTAAACTGGCGAACCCTTACAATAAGATCATCTAAGCCTTTGTTTTTACTATGTTTTTCATATCGAAGCGCGATGTAAAGCCGGGTGATGGCGTCTGCCGCCGCTGCGCTTTCCGGCTTTGCTTGCGCCACGCGGCTTAGAAAGTCGAGCGGCCCTTCGGCGACATGCCGTGCGATGCCGGCACGCGCCGCTTTAGCGCAAAACCGTTGGTACGCCTCCAGTGCCAGATCGCACCGATGTGCGCGGCCGCGCAGCGTCAGCAGCGCGATCAGCAGAGTGATGAAGCCTGCAGCCGCGATCATCATGATGCCCATCGTACGCCAGTCAGCGTCATCGAAACCAGCGCGCGTGAGCAACGCGCGCTGGGTTTCCAGGTTGTAGCCGAGCACGGTTTGATTCCAGGCATTGGCGAGAGAATCCAGCGTCAGCGCGAGTTGGTGAAACAGCGGGTTGTTTGCCATCATGCTGCGCGGCAGCGACACGCCTTGCGGCATGGACGCAGCGAGTCCGCCTTCGGCGCGCGCGGGCGACACCGCGTTGGTGGGGTCTACCCGCACCCAGCCGCGATTCTCCAGCCACACTTCCGTCCACGCGTGGGTATCGGATTGGCGCACGATCAGATAGTCGCCCAGTGCGTTGTATTCGCCGCCAAGGTAACCGGTGACCACACGTGCCGGCACGCCGGCTGAGCGCATCAACACCACGAACGCCGAGGCGAAGTGCTCGCAAAAGCCGGCGCGGGTTTTGAACAGGAATTCGTCCACCGCGTGCGTGCCGAGCAGCGGCGGCTCCAGCGTGTAGACGAATTTTTGCTCGCGCAACAGCGTCAGCGCGGCGTTCATGATGGCTTCGTTGTTGCCGGCACCGCTGCCATGCTGCGCGCGCATCTGCTGGCCCAGCGCGCGCGTTTGCGGGTT
>CAMBGJ010000407.1 GCA_945865805.1 Bordetella parapertussis | reverse complement strand
CGCAAGATCGCGGCCTGTAACCGTGAGCCGTGGCTGCTCAGCGCTTCGCCGGAACTGACACTGAGCGCTGCCGCGCTGGTCAAGCTGTATGCCCGGCGTATGGGTATCGAACAACAGTTCCGTGATACCAAGAATGAAGCCTTGGGGTTGGGGTTGTCGCGCAGCAGAAGCCACGGACGCAAACGCCTGCAGGCGCTGTTGTTGCTGTCGCACTTGGCGCAACTGGCCTTGCGGCTGATCGGCGAGGCGGCGAAGGCGCAACAGTTGGAACGACAGTTCACCAGCACGGGGCGCAAGGGTCGCGCGGAAATCTCGGTGCTGACGCTCGCCCGGCGCGTCATGACGCAGCCCCACTTGTGCGAGAGTTTACGCGATCCTTGGGTCTATTTTGAAGCGCTACGACGACAGGTCGTTGATGCCTTTGACTCTGCGCTGGTTACATGAGTATTTGTGGGGAAACCTCAGAGTCAGACACGATAATATTAACGCAACCACTTGTTTTTATTGACTTATTTGTAAATAAAAATTCTCCGCGTGATTAGCGCGCCTTGCGCCAATCACGCAATTTCCCGCCACTACACTAAGTTAAGTCGAATGCGACGAGAACGACACCGTGCCCGCCCGCGCCGTATCGTCGGTCTTGATGTTGACCAGCGCCACCATGCCTTCGTCCACTTTCTTCTGCGCACGCACGAGAGCGGGGCCGATGTCTTCCGGCTTTTCGACATACTCGCCGTAGCAACCCAGCCCCTCGGCCATTTTGTCGTAGCGGGTAAAGCCGAGATTGCGCCCGGTTTTTTCGCGCTTGGGGTCGGCCGTCCAGCCGCCGTTCAGACTGATCACCACGAGGATCGGTATCTTGTGGCGTACTGCCGTGTCGAGTTCCATGGCGTTCAAACCAAACGAACCGTCGCCGTGCACCACGATCACCTGCTTGTCCGGGCACGCCACTTTTGCGCCCACGCCGAACGGCATGCCCACGCCCATCATGCCGAAGGGGCCGGAGTTGAGCCGATGCCCTGGTGAAAACGTCGGCATCGACTGGCGGCCATAGTTCAAAATTTCCTGCCCGTCCACCACCAGGATCGCGTCGCGCTTCATGAAGTTTTTGACTTCTTCGCACAGGCGCAGCGGATGAATCGGTGTCTGGTTCATTGCCATGCCGCCGCCGGTTTCACCCTTTTTCTTGGCTTCGCCCGCCGCGAGTTTGTCGCGCCACGGGGCGTAGTTTTTGGCATCAATGCGACCCGCCATCGCTGACAACATTTGCTGCAACACGGCTTTGCAATCGCCGACCACGCCAATGTCGATCTTGCGTGGTGCCGAGGCGATTTCATCGGCATCGATGTCGATGCGCGCAATCGTCGCGCCTGCCGCAAAGCGCGGCGGCGCGGCGTGGCCGATGATGTAGTTCATGCGCGTGCCGATAATCAGAATCAGATCGGCATCACGGAATGCCGACGAACGCATGGTGAGAAACGACAACGGATGATCGTCCGGCAGCACACCGCGGCCTTGCGGCGTGGTGTAAAACGGGATGCCTGCTTTTTCGACGAATTGCGTCAGCTCCGGCCATGCCTGCGACCAGATCACGCCGCTGCCGGTGAGGATGATCGGGTTTTTCGCCTTGGCCAATGCGGCCATCAGCTTATCGACCTGCCCCTGCTCGCCCATCGGGCGCGGACGCAGCAGCGAGCGGCCCGACAAATCCCATTGCACTTCTTCTTCCGGACACTTTCCATACAAAATGTCCGCCGGCATGTCCAGATACACCGGCCCCGGCTTGCCGCCCATCGCCTTCTGAAAGGCGGTATTGACCATTTCGGGGATGCGGCGGATTTCAATCGCTTGCCCCACCCATTTGCAGCAGCCGCGCATGATGGCCACCTGATCGATTTCCTGAAACGTTTGCCGCCCGAATTGATGGATCGAGCTGGAGCCGCCGATCGCCACCACGGGCGCGCAGTCGATCAACGCATTGGCGATGCCGGTGGTGAGATTAATCACGCCGGGGCCGCTGGCGGCCATGCACACGCTGGGCTTTTGCAGCAGGCGGCTGTACGCCTGAGCGCTGAGCGCCGCCGCTTGCTCGTGACGCACGTCGACCATGCGTATGCCTTCCTTGGCGCAGGCGGTTTCGGCGTGCTGCATCGGCCCGCCCATGATGTAAAAGATGTGCTCGGTGCCTTCGTTTTTCAGCGCCCTGCCCAGAATTTCATTGCCGGTAATGTCTGCCATGGTGGTTCTCCCTGATGGTCTGGATATTGATTGAGGGTAATTATTCAGCCCGAAAGACAAAGTCAAAGACTTCCGCCACAGAGAACACAGAGGCCACAGAGGAAAAGCACTTCGCCGTTCTCTGTGTCCTCTGTGTTCTCTGTGGCAAAAAGGGTCGGAGGTTTCTCTCGAACCTGAATAGTCACGGTTTAGGACGCAGTGATTTTGTCCGCGCGCAGTTTCGCGGCTTCTTCCGCGCCGATGCCGAGCCAGTCTTGCAGCACTTCATCGCTGTTCGCGCCCAGCAGCGGGGCGGGCTTGACGGGCACCGGCTTGCCGTTAAAACGCACCGGCCAGGTTGCCATCTTGAACTTGCCGTTGGTCGGATGATCGATGGTCTGGATGATGCCGCGCTCCTCGAAGTTCGGGTCGTTGATCAGTTCCAGCGTGTCGCGCACAGCACCGGCGGGGACTGCGGCACCAATGATGCGCATGCACTCATACTTATCGCGCTTGCTGGTGAATTCGGTGATGATGGCGTCGATTTCCGCTTCGTGCTCGATGCGTGCGTCCTGCGTATCGAAGCGCGCATCGCCGATCAGATCCTTGCGGCCGATGGCTTCCAGCAGGCGCGGCCAGTGTTGCGGATTGCCGCGGCTGGTGTAGACGTAAACATAATCGTTTGGCCCGCCTGGCAAGCATGGATAAATATTGCACGGCGGGTTGCTGCCGCCGTTGGATGCCGCGCCAGCGCGCGGCGCGGGCTTGCCGCTTTTGATCGTGACGCCGAAGGAGTTGCGGATGTAATGCAGCATCGCATCCTGCATCGCCACTTGCAGATGCACGCCTTTGCCGGTTTGCGCGCGTTGAATCAGCGCCGACAAAATGCTGATCAGCATCAACATGCCGGTGCCGGTGTCGCCCAGCGTCGGCCCTGGCTTGGCGGGCCGGCCGTCGGGGTCACCGGTGATGCTCATGGTGCCGCCGCAGGCCTGCGCAATCATGTCGAAGGCGAGGTTGTTGGCGTAGGGGCTGCCTTCGCCAAAACCTTTCACCTGCCCGTAGACGATGCCAGGATTAATTTTCGACAGCACGTCGTAGCCAAGGCCGAGGCGCTCAATCGCGCCGGGCGCGAAATTTTCCATGAACACGTCAGCCTTTTTCGCCATTTCCTTGACGATCTCAAGGCCGCGCGGGCTTTTCAGATTAACCGTGATCGAGCGCTTGTTGGAGTTGTAATTCAGAAAGTACGGATCATCGACCTTGTTTTTGGGGCCGAGGCGGCGGCCCGGATCGCCGACAGTGGTGTTTTCAACCTTCGCCACATCGGCGCCGAGCCACGCCATTACCTGCGTGCAGGAAGTACCAGCTTCGAATTGCGTCAGATCCAGCACGCGGATGCCTTTGAGGCAGCCGGGTGCCATGGGGGTGATGTTTGTCATCGGATTCTCCAGCGAAAAATTACGGGTTCGGGGATAGTGTGGAATAGCAGCAATGGCACGTACAGAAGCAAACGGAGGTCACACGCGAAGAATCTTAGCGTACGTCACGCAATCATAGCCCGAATGTTGCACAAACAATCGGATCTCAAGCATTTGACGGAATGTGGAATTGAAATCACAGCATTTCAGAACGACAAGCGC
>CAMBGJ010000406.1 GCA_945865805.1 Bordetella parapertussis | reverse complement strand
TCCCGGTCGTTTCGGCGTGGCCAGGATGTAATCTGCGGTGTAAATTGCGCAGATATTTTGGGTAATACCGGCCTACAATCAGGGCCGCAGCAATGAAAACATTTTTGTTTTTCTGGAAATCAATGCTGATGCTTTTTTTTACCATACGGCGGGCTGCTAAGCGCGGCGGAGATCGAAACGCTGTGGGCGTATTTACTCGTGGGCTAAAATTAGCCCGGCACAACGCCTATGCAAACCGCTGATCGTTACACGCGCGTCGCCGTCCTATTGCATTGGGTGATTGCGCTCGGTGTGCTGGGGCAAATCGCCCTCGGCTGGTGGATGATCGAAATCCCCAAGAGCCCGCCCGGCGTGCGCGCATACTGGTTCAACATCCACAAATCCATCGGCATTACGCTGGGCCTGCTGATCATTGTGCGCGTGATCTGGGCGTTGATGTATCGCGCGCCGCCGTTGCCGGGCCACATTCCCGCGTGGCAACAACTGGCGTCGAAAATGAGTCACTTCGCGCTCTATGCATGCATGATCATCATGCCGCTTTCGGGTTACCTGGGCTCATCGTTCACCAAGTTTCCGATCAAGTACTGGGGCATGACGCTGCCCAACTGGGGTTGGGATTCGCCCGCTTACAAAGAATTTTGCAGCAACGTGCATCAGATCACGGTGATCCTGTTCATGATGCTGATCGCGATACACATCGCCGCAGCGATCAAACACATGATAGCGAAAGATGGCGTGATTCAGCGCATGTGGGGCTGGAACAAGACCTGAGCCTGCAGGCGTTTTGCTTCTCCTGCAGGCGTTGCATTTCTAGCTTTTTGTCGGCGACCACCCATAAGCCCTGGCCGTGGCTCCGCCCATCAGCATCGCGCGTTCGCTGGCGGTGAGGCGGTCAGTCAGACGAAACGGCTCAACCGCCTGTTCGTAGTTAACCACCGCAAAGGCGCGCGTCCAGTCGGTGCCCCACAGGCAGCGCTCGAAACCCCAGGCGTCGAACACGCGAGCGAGCGGGTCCCAGATGTCCGGGAAGGGATACGGCTTTTGCGACAGCGTGCAGGCGCCGCTCACCTTGATCACGGCATTCTTGCGTTTGGCCAGCTCCAGCACCTTCGGCAGATCAGCCCACGGTTGCGCCGGCGCGGGCGGCGTGCGCGGCTGCGTAAGGCACAGATGGTCGAGGATGAAACGCGTATCGGGATAGCGGTCGATCAGCGCGATACCGGCATCCACATTGCCCCAGCACAACATGTTGACCGGAAAATCGTGCTTCACCGCCGCGCGCAATATGCGGCCCAGACCCGCGTCAGCGGGGTCACGCTTCGCTTCCGGAGTCATCATGATACGGATGCCGACCGTGCCCGGCGTCTTCTTCCAGTCGGCGATCACATCGGCAACCGCCGGATCATCCGGATTGACCGGCTTGACGATGCCAAAGCGGCCAGGGTGCGCCCGCTGCACTTCCACCGCGTAGCTTGCATCGTATTGATACATCGAAAACGCGGAAATAAAAATCGCGCCATCAACGCCGACCTTATCCATCGCCGCCACCATGTCATCGCCATTCACCTGCGGCGGCCAGTTCGGCACATTGTGCCAGGGGCGTTTCGGTGTATTGGCCTCGTAGACGTGGACTTGAGAATCAATGATGGTCATCTGTGCGGCTCCTGATTGAAAATGGCGTTGCGATATGAACCTGCCGGTATTTAAACAGGTCGCATCGGGCGCGTCCAGACTGATTGGCGGCGGCGCGGCTTGCGCTGCCATGCACGGTATGGCATGTTGGCAGCCATTCCCCCATCCGGAGAAATGCAGAATGAAAACCCAGCTTGTGACAATCCAGACCAATGACATTCCGCTCGACGGCGCGTTTCATGAGCCGGACGGCGAGACGCGGGCCGCCGCGTTGTACTTTCACGGCAACACGATGAATTTTTACACCGGCGGCGCGCGCTTCCTGCCGCCAGTGCTGACGAAACTCGGCATCGCCGTGCTGGCGTTCAATCGCCGTGGCCACGACATACTCACCACGCGTAATAGCCGCGCGGCCGAGGGCGGCGCGTTTCAAACGAGCGGGCAGGCCGTGGCGGACAACCGTTATGCCGCGCAATGGCTCGCCGCACGTGGCTTCGCCCATCCGATCGTGATGGGCCACAGCAATGGCGGCATGCTCTCCACGCGTCACGTTGCCGATCATCCGGATACGCCTGCGCTGGTGCTGCTGTCGGCGGGGCGTGGCGGCACGCGGCAGGACACCTCCGGTGGCAGCGAAAAACTCTTCGCGGTGGGCAAGCTTGATGAGTTGACGCAACAAGCGCGTGCCCTGGTGGCCGCAGGCAAGGGCCGCGAACTGCTGTTCATGCCGGGCTGGTGGTATGTGATCAGCGCGGAAAGTTTTCTTGATCGCCTCGTCAGCGTGCCCGACACCATCGCGCTGGCACCGCAAATCAAATGTCCAGTGCTGGCGATACGCGGCGATCAGGAAGACCGTGACCGTTATCCCGCAGAAGAATTCGCGGCGGCGTGTGGTGGCTCGTGCGAAGTGAATATCGTCGCCAACTGCGATCATTTTTACAACGACCGCGAGGCGCACGTGGCGGGCATCGTTGCGGACTGGTTGGCGAAAACCATGAAATTGTAAATAGTTGTTTAAAAACAAATAGTTACATATTTTTATAACAGCGTTAAGCCGGTCGCGGTTTGCGCTACACTGATATCGGCGCAGCCATTAATCCGTACCTTCACCCAGCAACTTGACCCAAAGGAGACTCACCATGGCACAGATCAGGCACATTGCAATCCAGACCCAGGACGAAGAAGCGACCGCGCATTTTTACATGGAAAATTTCGGCCTGAAGATGGTGAGCCGACTCGATAGCGATCGCACGGCAGGTTACTTTCTCACCGATGGTCATCTCAATATTGCCATCCTGCGCTTCAAGAACAACGTCGTCGCGGGCGCTGAGCGTGGCACGGGCTGGAGCGGCATACATCACATTGGTTTTCAGGTCGATGACCTGGAAGAGACCACCGATAAGCTGGCGAACTCCGGCAGCGCCAAGCCGCGCGACGACATCAATGTCGCGCTGGGTCTGGGTGCGGGCGGCGCGCCGGCCGGCCACGGCAATGTAGAGGTGCGTTACATTGGCCCCGACAACGTGAACTTTGACGTGTCGGAAACCGGCTGGGTAGGCACGCCGACGAATCGGGTTAAGGCGCACGCTTAAAGCCTCACGTGCCAAACGCCAGCCCACGCGTTGGTGTGGGGTGTCGCATGGGGCTAATGCTGCGGGCTTTGATGGGCGGTATTGCAGCAGGCACCGCAATGGCTGCACCGCCCGCACTATCCGCGCAGCCCGTGCGCGACGCCGCGAGCTACCCGTCCAAGCCCGTGCGCTGGGTGGTGGGTTTTACCGCCGGTGCTTCCAACGATGTCATCGCGCGCACCGTCGGCGCGCCTCTGTCTGAAGCCTGGGGTCAGCAGTTCATCATCGACAATCGCCCCGGCGCCACCGGCATGATCGCTGGCGAAATCGTCGCCCGCGCGGTGCCAGATGGCTACACACTGTTGCTCGCCACCGGCGGGCCGAACACCATCGCCCCGTTGCTCTCGCGAAAATCCGCCTATCGCGTGGAGGATTTCGACTACGTTTCGGTGGTGGCGTATACGCCGCTGATCATCGTGGTGACGCCGTCGCTGGCTGCGAAAACACCGCGTGAACTGGTCGAGTATCTAACCCGAATGTTGCACAAACAATCCGATCTCAAGTGTTTGGCATTATGTGGAATTGATTTCACAGCATTTCAGAACGACAAGCGCAGTCTACCCTGCCCATTAAGTCGGAAGGCGGCAGCGGGGTTGAGCGGTGATTGGGAGGG
>CAMBGJ010000405.1 GCA_945865805.1 Bordetella parapertussis | reverse complement strand
GCCGCAACACTCGCCATTACCCCAACGTGCCGCGCCACGCGATTGGGCTGAGACGATGCAATTCGCCGCAGCCAGCGGCCTCACACCGGTAAAGTGGATCGTACTGAAGCCGGGCGATCACGCGACAACCGCATGCGCTGGCATGAGCTATCCATTGGCGGTCAAAGTGTTGCCGGAAGCAGCCGCACACAAAAGTGAATTGGGGTTGGTCAAACTACGCGTGCCCACCGCTGAAGCCGTTGACGCGCACGCCGCCGCCTTTCGCGCGCAACTGGCCAAGCCCGGCATGGGCGTACTGGTTCAGGAGATGGTGGACGACGGCGTGGAAGTTGTGCTGTCCTGCCTGCGTCAAACCGACTTCGGCCCGATTATCGCCATCGGCAGCGGCGGTGTGGCGGTCGAGTTATACCGCGACGTGACGCATCTGGCGCTGCCGGTATCCGCCGCACAATTGCTGGCGGCGCTGCGCAAGCTCAAACTGTGGGTGCTGCTGCAAGGCTATCGCGGCAAACCCGCCGCCGACGTGGATGCCCTGGCGCAGGCAGCGGTACGCTTCGGCGACCTGTTCCTCGCCAGCCCCGATGTCCTGGAATTCGAGATCAATCCGTTGATGGTACGGCCGCGCGGCAGCGGCCTTGCAGTGATAGACGCGCTGGTAACCACCGCAAACAGTAATCATCCCCACAACGCAGAAAGAAACTGATGTTCACCAACGACACGCTCAAGGGCCGCGTTGCGCTGATCACCGGCGGTGGCAGCGGCATCGGGCTGGAAATTGCCACCCACTACGCGCGTGTTGGCGCTGCCGTCATGCTGATCGGCCGCAACGAAGATCGTATTGAGGCCGCCGCCCAGTCGATCACAGCCGAAGGCGGCAGTGCAGCCGCGTGGCGTGCCGATGTGCGCAACTATGATGAGCTGCAAGCGGCGGTTCAGGGCGCCGTCGAGCGCTTTGGCGGGCACGACATACTGGTCAACAACGCGGCGGGCAACTTTGTCTGCCCCACGGCAGAACTGTCACCGCGCGGCTGGAAAACCGTGATCGACATTGATCTGAACGGCACGTTTCACGGCTGCCACGCGGCCTATCCCTATCTGAAGCAATCGCCACACGGCGGCACGATCATCAGCATTGTCACCATGTTGGGCGTCACCGGCTGGCCGGGCGCTGCCCACTGCGCGGCGGCCAAGGCGGGCATACTGTCACTATCGCGCACGCTGGCGGTGGAATGGGGGCCGGACAAAATACGCGTGAATACCATCTCCCCCGGCCCCATCGGCGATACCGAAGGCGTGCGCCGCATGTACATCGAAACCGGACGCGGCGAACTCGAAGCCAGGAACCCCATGCGATGTTGCGTGTGTGCACGTCGGGGCAACCATTTATTGATCGGCTCACTGGCGTCAAGATCAACACCGTCATTTACTCGCCGCCCCGGCATGAATATTTTCCTGCGCCAGACTATCCCCGACGTCAGTGGCATCCGCAGCAGTCTCAAGCACCACCGCTTCCGGCGCAAGAAATCCGCCCGACTGGTGCCGCCAAAGTTTCGCGTAATGCCCATCGAGCCGCAGCAGTTCCTCGTGCGAGCCTTGTTCGATGATGCGCCCGGCGTCGAGCACGATCAGCCGATCCATGCGCGCGATGGTGGATAGCCGGTGCGCGATGGCGATCACGGTTTTACCTTCCATCAAGCCCAGTAGTTGCTCCTGAATCGCCAGTTCCACTTCGCTGTCGAGCGCGGAGGTGGCTTCGTCGAGCACCAGTATCGGAGCATCTTTCAACACCACGCGTGCGATGGCGATGCGCTGACGTTGCCCCCCCGATAACTTGACGCCACGTTCGCCCACGTGGGCGTCGTAGCCGGTGCGGCCGGTCCAGTCCTGCAAGCCGGTGATGAAATCGTGCGCCTGCGCCTTGTGCGCCGCCGTCTGCACGTCCTCGGCACTGGCGCGCGGGCGACCATAGCGGATGTTGGCCGCGATCGAGCGATGCAGCAGCGACGTATCCTGCGTCACCATGCCGATGGCCGCGCGCAGGCTTTCCTGGGTGACATCGGCGATGTCCTGGCCGTCGATGCGTATCTTGCCGTTATCCAGATCAAAAAACCGCAGCAACAAATTCACCAACGTGGATTTGCCCGCGCCCGAACGCCCGACCAGACCCACGCGTTCGCCGGGCCGTATGGTGCAGCTCACGTGATCGAGCACCGGCTTCGCGTCCGCTCGACCGTAGTTAAACGACACCTCGTCAAAATGAATTTCGCCACGCGGCGTTTGCAGTTCGCGTGCGCCGGGCTTGTCGACGCCGCTGTGCGGCACGGCGATGGTTTGCATACCCTCCTGCACCACACCGATGTTCTCGAATATGCCGGTAACCTCCCAGCTCACCCAGCCCGCCACGTTGGCAATCTGCCACGCCAGCGGCAACGCGGTAGCCACCACGCCTGCGCCTACTGTGCCTTCCACCCACAGCCAGATGCCGATGGTCGCAGTGCCGGTGAGCAGCACCGCATTCATCGCTGACAGGCAGAACATGAATTGCGAAATCAACCGCATGTGCGCGGCGACGGCGGTCTGGTGTTCATCGACGACCTCGCGCACGTAGGCATCCTCGTCGGCCAAGCGCGCGAACAGTTTGACGGTGAGTATGTTGGTGTAGCTATCGACCACGCGCGCCATCACCATCGAGCGCACCTCGGAACTCGCTTTCGCCAGATCGCGCATGCGCGGTACGAAGTAGCGCAAAAAGATCAGGTAGCCGATAAACCACGCCAGCGTGGGTATCGCCAGCCGCCAGTCGGCCAGCGCCATCAGCACCAGCGCGCTGACGCCGTAGACCGCGATGTACCACACCGCGCGTATCGCCGACATCACGCTTTCGCGCAACGCGTTGGCGGTTTGCATCACGCGATTGGCGATACGCCCGGCGAAATCATTCTGAAAGAACGACCAGTTCTGCCGTACCACATGCCAGTGGCTTTGCCAGCGTATCAGGCTGGTCACCCCCGGCAGCAGTGCGTTCTGGCGTATCGCGACATCCAGCAGCAGCACCACCGGCCGCACGATCAGGATCAGCACCACCATGCCGATCAGCAACGGCATCTGCTGCGCCAGTGCGGCCTGCCGGTCGCTGGCTTCCATCAAGGACACCAGTTTGCCGATGAACACGGGGATCACCGTGTCGATCAGCGCCACCGCAAGGCTGGTGACGAACATGGCCCCGTACCAAGCCTTAGTCTGGCGTACGAAATGCCAGTAGAAGGTCATCAGCCCGCTCGGCGGCGCGCCGGGCCCTACGCTGGCCGTGCCTTTTATGCGCGATTGAAGGTATTTGAACATTGGCGTAGTTCTGCGATCAAGTGGTGGTTTCCCCGGCTGCAAGGTGCTGCATGCCCTGTCAGGGAAAAGAACCTTGCTTAGGGTTTGATTCGCGCCAAAAGACTTTGCACCCCAAGACCAGGGCTGGAAAGAATCTCCACGCCCAAATCGCTCAAGGATTCCGCCGCTGGCGCCATCGATGCTTGCGCCAACACAATAACATCAACACCTTGAGCCGCCGGAGGCACCGCTCGGGCTATCGCGTCAAAATAAGCTGGCAGATCGCCGCTGACAAAATGCGCCCATGCATCCGCCACCAACAAGCGTTTAATATCGACCTGGGCATTCAGCGCCGACGCCGATTCCCGCACGAGCTCAGTGGTGGGTTGCAAGGTGCTTTCGAGCGCCGCCACCAGCAAAATGCGCGGCCCCAGCTTGACTGCCCGGTCGGCCATCGCGCGATCGATTCTCGTGGCAACGAAACGCCCGCCAGTGTCCGTCTTTTCCGCCGCGCCGCCGATGGTCGAACAAGTGCACGCCACCACCGAGGCACCATTGGCCGCAG
>CAMBGJ010000404.1 GCA_945865805.1 Bordetella parapertussis | reverse complement strand
ATGTTCGAGGTGTTGCGACAAACTTTCATGGGCTGTCCGCCTTCGCCTGAGTCAGGGTGAATAGAGACGTTTATTTTAAGATTGTACGGCATTTGGATGAACACATACCATTAAAATCATGCATTTAGCCTATAATTTTTCAATCTCGTAACAAAAAATTAGGCGAGACCTTAATACATCCATGGCGGTGGCAGCGACAGCTACGGAAATCTGTCCGGTAAAATAATGATAAATTCAATAAATACAATGAGTTACGATCTTCCAGTCGTAATTTCGCTCATTATTTCAGCAGATCAGATCCATTGAGCGCGCCGCTGCATAGGCAAGCATGGATGCCAGCGTAAGTCTGCCGCTATGGCTGGCTGTCCCCCTCGGGGCGTTATCCGCCTTGGCGGTGGTGCAGCTATTTTTATTACCGGGCGTGCGCTGGTATTTTCGCCGCAAAATGAACCGGGTGATCGACGAGGTCAACAGCCGTTTTAGTATCGCTATTCCCGAGTTCAAGCTGACGCGCCGTCAGGTGCTGATCGACCGCTTGTTCCACGACGAAAAAGTGCAGGCGGCGGTGGCACGCTACTGCGCGGAGCAGGCAGTGCCGCGCGCGGCGGCTATGGCGCGGGTGGATGCCTACGCGCGCGAGATCGTGCCGTCGTTCAATGCGTATGCGTATTTTCGCTGGGGATACCGTATCGCCAGGTTCTATGCGCGCTGGCTGTATCGCGTGCGGCTGGGCTATACCGATAGCGTAGCGTTGGGGGCGATCAGTCCGCGCTCGTCGGTGGTGTTTGTAATGAATCACCGCAGCAATATGGATTATCTGCTGGTGGGGTTTCTCGCCGCCGAGCGCACCGCGTTGTCGTACGCGGTGGGGGAGTGGGCGCGCATCTGGCCGTTGCAAAGTCTGATCCGCTCGATGGGCGCGTATTTCGTGCGCCGCAATTCGGGCGATCCACTGTATCGCACGGTACTGCAGCGCTATGTGCAAATGGCCACCGAGGGCGGCGTGCCGCAGGCGGTGTATCCCGAAGGCGGCCTGTCAGCGGACGGCAAGCTGCGCGCGCCCAAACTCGGGCTGCTGGATTACATGGTCAAGTCATTCAGCCCGGATGCCGAGCGCGATTTGATTTTTATCCCCGTCGGCATCAACTACGACCGCGTGCTCGAAGATCGTACGTTGCTGCGTAAGCTCGAGGCCACCTTGCCCCGGCGCGGATTTTTTGCCGCAGCGGCCACGATGATTTCATTTTTTGCCAGCAATGTGTGGTTGATGGCGCGAGGCAGCTGGTACCGTTACGGCTATGCGTGCGTGAATTTTGGCAGCCCGCTATCGATGCGTGCATACGTGGCGCGCGTCGGCGTGGATTTTCGCGCACTGGACAATGAGGCGCGGCACGATGCAGTGTCGAAACTTGGTGCAACACTGATGGCGGCGATACGCGATGTCATCCCGGTGCTGCCGGTATCGCTGGTGGCAAGCGTCTTGGTGCGCGCAACGGCACCGCAGGCAGGCTTTGCAGAAATCGATTTAAAAACAAATGCTTACGAACTTGCTCGGCGGCTGGAAGCGGCAGGTGCGCACGTCTACGTGCCGCGCAGCGACCTGGATTACGCCATCGGCGTCGGCCTGCGCATGTTGACCTTGCGGCACATCGTGCACGAGAAAGACGGCTTGTATTTCGTCACCGAGAGCGAACGGCCGTTGCTGGAGTACTACGCAAATGCCATTGCGCCGCTGGTGGAGGCGTTGCCTTTGGTGCGGTGAAATTAGTGAATGGTGAACAGTAAACGGTGAACAGGAAACCCGCCCATGCCACGGAACGGTTTACTGTTCACTACTCTCCACCGACCACCCACCACAAGTGCAGCCGTCACCAACTACGGTAAAATGATCAAAATCACTCGCGAGGTCTACCATGCCGGTCGCCACTATCGACGGACTCAAGGTCAACTACCATGTGCAGGGCAGCGGGCCGCATTTGCTGATGCTCGCCCCCGGCGGGTTTAACTCTACCATCGGCAGTTGGACGCGCGGCGGGGTGTGGCAGGAAATGGATGCGATCAACACGCTGGCAAAAACGTTTACTTGCGTCGCCTATGACCGGCGCGAAGCGGGCGAATCCGGCGGTCGCGTGGAAAAACTCACCTGGGAAATTTTTGCGCGTCAGGGTTTCGCATTGCTTGATCATCTTAACGTCAAGCAGGCGTGGATCGTTGGCGGCTGCATGGGTGTGTCGGTAGCGGCGGCGATGGCGGTGCTGATTCCGGCGCGCTGCACCGGGCTGTTGCTGCATTGGCCCGTCGGCGGTTACCTGTGGATGCAAAAAGGGCGTACTTTTTACAACCGACATATTGCGTTCGTCAAAGCCAACGGCCTGGCCGCCGCCGCTGAACGCGGTATCAGCGGCAAGAATTTCTGGCTGGATCCCGAGGCAGGCCCGTGGGCGTCGCAGAACGCCAACGATCCCGCGTTCCGCGCTGCATACGTTAAACACGATGTCGCCCAATATCTGGCGCTGTGCGAGCAAAGCCGCGATGCGCTCTACGGCGATACCATGCCCTCGGGCGCGACCGGCGAGCAGTTGCTGAACATCCAAACGCCGTCGCTGATATTGTCGGGCGCGGATGCCTCGCATGCCACCTCAGCGGCGTGGGCGATGAAAGAGCTGATGCCCCATGCCGAATTCTGGAATGTGCTGCCACCGCATCAGAACGGCGCCAACGTGCTGGCGGCGCTGCTGGATTTCGCCGGGCGGCACAAATAAATATATCAATAAAAACAAGTACTTAACTCTTCGATGCCCCGGCATGTCCCTATTGAACTCTGGCACGGCGCCCCCATCTAATGCCACGTAAGCGCTAATAACGGTAACCATCACCCGCTATCATTACCAACAATACAAACACTAAAACGCAACGAGGACATTTATGAAACGCATAGCTCTGTTCCTGATAACCAACCTGGCGATACTGCTGGTGATCAGCTTCACGCTGCGGTTGCTTGGCGTCGATCGCATCATGAATCAGTCCGGCGGTATCAACTTCAACGCGCTGTTGGTGATGTCGCTGGTGATGGGTTTTGCCGGGTCGATTATTTCGTTGCTGATGTCGAAGTGGATGGCCAAACGCTCCGTCGGCGCGCATGTCATCGAAACGCCAGCCAACGCCACCGAACAGTGGCTGATGAACACCGTCAAGCGGCAGGCTGAGCAGGCAGGTATCGGCATGCCGGAAGTCGCGATTTACGATTCGCCCGAAATCAACGCCTTTGCCACTGGCTGGAACCGTAACAGCGCGCTGGTGGCGGTGAGCACCGGGCTGATGAACAACATGACGGCGGACGAAGCCGAAGCCGTGCTGGCGCACGAAGTCAGCCACGTTTCCAACGGCGACATGGTGACACTGACGCTGGTGCAGGGCGTGGTCAACACCTTCGTGATCTTCTTCTCGCGCATCATTGGTTACTTCGTCGATCGCGTCATCCTCAAGAATGACCGCGGCGAAGGCATCGGGTTCTTTATTTCTTCGATGATCGCGCAATTGGTGCTCGGCGTCTTCGCCAGTATGATCGTGATGTGGTTCAGCCGTTATCGTGAATTCCACGCAGATGCCGGTGCCGCACGCCTCGCGGGCAAGCAAAAAATGATCGCCGCGCTGGAGCGACTGAAAATGAATCACGAAGAAGCGGCATTGCCCAAGGGTGTGGCGGCGTTTGGCATCTCGGGCGGCGGTGCTTTCAGCAAACTGTTCATGACCCATCCGCCGCTGGAAGAGCGTATCGAGGCGTTGCGTCGGGCCGTGTGAGTTTTAAACAACTTTACCGCAAAGGCGCGAAGACGCAAAGGTAGCGCAAAGGAAAATCAAAACCACGCAAAACGGCGATTCACCACCGGTGA
>CAMBGJ010000403.1 GCA_945865805.1 Bordetella parapertussis | reverse complement strand
GCGAAATTGCTGTTCTCGCCTTAGCCCGGACACGTCCGGTCAGTCGAGAATAGGCCACCCATCCCTCCCAATCACCGTCCAACCTGCCGCCACCCTCCGACTTAATGGGTAGGGTAGACTACGCTTGTCGTTCTCAAATGCAGCGATTTAAATTCCACATGATGTCAAACGCTTGAGAGCGGATTGTTTATGCAACATTCGGGCTAACTCTGCGCTCGTTCGGGGCCACTTTCAGCGGCCCGCGCAGCTTAAACGTTCTACCCCGAGGCAGGAAAACATGCATGGCATCCGGTGACCGACAGCGCACTTGGTTTCCAGAAATGGTCGAGGTTCTTCAGACTGACTGGCGACCGGAGATGTCCTGGCTGGAGTTGATCGCGTTGCGTGATCAACTGGACGACATGCTGACTGGGATTCGGAAGGCGCGGAACCTCCAACCAGTGACGACCTCGATGCTATGCCCGTGCTGTAACGAGCCCATGGTCCAGGGTGCGGGGGGCGTCTCTGTGCGGGCAACCATCCTGCCTTGAATCGCTTCGGTATCGCGCCAGCGAACGAGGTCAAGTCCTTGGAGAACGCCTGGAGCAAGCACCGCCGGAAGACCGGGATCGATCTCAATGGAAAGCCTCCACATAACAGGGCCATACACGGGGCAGACAAGAATGGCACGTGATGACTGACTGAACATCTGCTTTCAAATAGTCTTGGAGCAGCGCCGCGTGTTGGCTTACCGTTTTGTAACTCGGTCGCTCGATACGTGAAATGTTGATTTTCAGGGACATCAGTTTCGAACGACTGCAACCGCATGTGAAGCCGTCATTAGCGCCCACCATCAATCTCAGCACGTCGATATGAAAAACAGCCGCGCCCTTCGAGACATCGCGGGCGTCGGCTATGGGTCGGGAGCAGCCCGCCGCCGCGTGCCTGTCCGTAAACGGAATATCAGATGAAATCCAAACTGCTACGCTTGGGGCATCATGGCAATCCATGTTCAGCAAAGGCTGAAAAAATTA
This sequence comes from Bordetella parapertussis, assembly GCA_945865805.1. Lineage (GTDB taxonomy): Bacteria > Pseudomonadota > Gammaproteobacteria > Burkholderiales > SG8-41 > UBA5216. The sequence goes on along the minus strand of CAMBGJ010000403.1, from coordinate 2,881 downwards.
ACCTATTGATTTTATTGATTAATTTTTGGTGCGGCTGATAAAACCCCTGCTACAGTGATACGCCAACCGCCCGCATAATATTGACTTTGCAAAGGATCTCGTCATGATACGTATCGCACGCCTTGCGTACAGCTTCATCACCCTGCTCACGCTGGCGGCTTGCGCCACGCAGCCGCCGCTCACCGCCGATCAAATCAGCACTGTGCTTGCCGCGCCCGATCGCAGCGAAGCAGACAAAGCCAACGACGCGCGGCGCAAGGCCAATGACATGCTGGCGTTTATCGACGCACGGCCCGGCATGCAGGTACTGGATGTGGGCGCGGGTGGTGGCTACACCGCCGAGTTGTTGGCGCGCATGGTCGGCGCCAGTGGCAAGGTGCACGCGCACAACAGTCCGGAGTTCATGAAGAACTTCATCAAGGATCGTTTTGCGCTGCGGCTGAAGGCCTACGCCGGCAACAATCTCACGCTCTCCGTGCAGCCGTTTGAAAACCCGTTGCCTGCGAACGTGACCAAAGGTTCGGTGGATCTGGTGACGTTTTTGTTTGTCTACCATGACCTCGGCTGGGTGCAAGCCGACCGCGCGCAGGTCAATCGCGCCGTGTTTGAGGCACTAAAACCCGGCGGTTATTACGTGCTGGCCGATCACTCGGGCCGCGCTGGCACCGGTATTAGCGAATCCAAAAGCCTGCATCGCATCGAAGAAACGTTGCTGCGGCGCGAAGTCGAAGCGGCCGGCTTCAAGCTGGTGGCCGAGGGCAATTTCCTGCGCAACCCCGCCGATCCGCGCGACAAAAGCGTATTCAAACCGGCGCAGCCGAATGATGAGTTCGTGCTGAAATATCAGAAGCCGTAACTGCGAGAGTATTTCGGCTTACCGCCTAATTATTTTTCGCCGCGACCCGCTTTTGTATCTGCGCCACCGCCGCCGAAATTTTGAATTCCAGTCCTTGCTTGCCGTAGGCCACGCTGGCGCGCGCGGGGTTGCCCGCCACGCCCGTCGTCCTAAAATCCCCGCCCGGCGCGAGTTTATCCTTGCGGATCATCTCGGGATTGATCGCCATCAACTCCGAGGTATCTTCAATGCCCGCATGCGTGCCGATGCTTTCAGCGGTCTCGCCCTGACTGCGCAGCCATTTGGTAAACGCCGGGGTGTGGTAATAGTCGCCAACGTAATGCACGCGCACGTCGCCGCCCGCCCAGGCTTTATTCAGTAACGTGGCCGCCGCCTGCAAACCCTTTTGATTGGGGCCGCTGTCGCCGATCAGCACGATGTCCTTGAAGCCGTTGACGCGAAAACTGCGCGCGGCGTACTCCGTGACTTTGATGAAATGTTCCTCCGGCAGCGTGATGGTGCCGGGAAACAACATGTGTCCGCTCGGCGGAATCAGGTTGCCCTCGGGCACATAGGCCAGCACCGGCGCCACCAGCGCGTTGCCCAGCCGCCGTGCAATCTCTCCGGCAGCATGCTTGACGATGAAATTGTGTTTACCCAGCACCATATGCGGCCCATTTTGCTCGGTGCCGCCGGTGGGAAAGATGATCGTGGTTTTGCCCGCCTTGATGGCGTCGCGCACTTCGACCCAGGTGAGTTCTTCGATGAATACGCTGTCGGCCGCATGCGCCGACAGGGCAAACACACAGCAACAGATCGCGATCAGGATACGCATCATGCGAGCCTCGTGTGGCGGGGCACTGCGCCTATTACGCGGCCATGCCCGAAGACAGCGTAGTCCGTATGAAGCGTAGCGATATACGGGGGATTGCCCCCCGTCATACGCTACGCGCCTTGCGGGCTACGAATGCAGACTATGAATGTAACAAAAGCTCGCGTTACTGCAACGGCGAGAACGCCGAAGGCATGACGATTTTGTTTTCCTGCGCCACCAGACTGTAGCCCGGAAGCCCAAGTTTGGCGGCATTGGGCGGCCATGCACCGGCGGCAGATGCCTTGTCGCGCGTGGCGTTGCGCGCATCGAGCGACGGGTAAGGCCAGATGTGCACAAACTTGTTCAGGCCGCCGAGTTCGGAATACCACGCCGCGCACAGCGGGCTGTATTTCAGGCGTTCGGGCACACCCTTTTCCCATACCGCGCGCAGCTTGGGCAGATCGCCCGCTGCATGCGTGTAGGTGCGCATTTCGTAATACGGCCCCATTTTGGCAGGCGGCAACTCGGGTGACACCGAGAACGGCATGAAGATTTCGGAGCGCATGTTGACGATGAATTCACTGATGTTCGGCGGCCAGACTTTATCGGCCACGGCGGCGGCGCGAATGCGATTGCGTTCTTCCAGATCTTTGTAGGCCCACACGTGAATGATCTGATTCAGCGGGCCGATTTCGGTGTGCCAGAACGCGGTCAGCGGCGAATAGGTTTTACGTTTTTCATAGGCTTCGCCGAAACGTTTTTCCACTTCGGCGAGTGACCGGGGTTTGATGTCGTAGATACGCATTTCGTAGATCATGGTTGCTCCTGGTTGTTTTCACTGCAAAACCTCACCGCAGAGGCGCAAAGACGCAGAGGTTACGCAGAGAACACCTTAAGTCGTTTGGTTTTCTCTGCGGAAGTTCTCTGCGCCTCTGCGGTGAAGCGGTTAAGAAATCCTGCGGTAATCCCCACTCACGCACGCGCGCTTGTCTACTGAGGCTTTGGCGGCGTCCCGCACGTGGTGACTCTTGAGTTTATCGCGAATGCCGAGGGGGTACATGAGCGGGTCTGGTTGATTTATTTTAGGGCACCTCTAAAAATAGCTTAATTTCGAGGCACATTGTAAACGTTGGGCGGGTATGTACGTTGTAAGGTTAAATCACCGAGACGAAGCCAAAGCAAAATGCCCATACGCCTTCAACCGAGCTTTTTCGACATTCATGAGCGCAGCG
>CAMBGJ010000402.1 GCA_945865805.1 Bordetella parapertussis | reverse complement strand
TGCCACGCCGCTGCTCCACAAACGTTCGTAGAATTCGCTTTGCGTGCCGATCGAGTGCCCCGCCACGCCCAAAATAATATCGCCGCGCTTGATGCCGGAAAGATCTGCCGGCCCTTCGCGCAGCGTGCGTGTCACCACCACATGGCTTTCGATTTCTTCGGTGTAAATACCGAGCCAGGGCCGCGCGGGCGCGCGCCGCCTGCCGTGAGCGATCAAGTCGTCGAGGATCGGATCGAGCAAATTGATCGGGATAAACATATTGCCCGGAAACGCCACGCCGGTGGCCATGGTGTCGCTTACCCACAGCGATGCAATGCCGAGCAAGCTGCCGTCGTCGCCCAGCAGAGCCGCGCCGCTGTGTTCGCCACGCGGCGGCGCGGTGAAGATCGCATCGTCGATCATGTATTCCCACCAGCCCGTAAAGCGCCGACGCGACGATACACAGGCGGGGGTAACGCCGCCCGCCGATTCATGCGCGGCGATGCGCACGGTTTGCAGCGGCTTCAATTTCGATGCGTCACCCCGGCGCAACGGCTGTTTGGCCACGCCGGGCGAAGCGCGCAACAGGCCAAAACCGCTGGCGTGATCAAAACCCACCACCGTGGCGGGATGCACGCGGCCATCAGGTGCCATGGCGAGTATCGAGCCCGCCTCGATGACGAGATAACCCACGGTCAGGATCAGCCCGCTGGCGTCGATCACCACGCCGGTGCCTTCGCGCTCCGCGCCCAGCGTATCAGCGCTACGCGCGCCCTTGATTGCCTTGATGCTGAGCTTGACGATGCCATCGGGCAGGGCCTGATCGCGCCCCGCGCGCGTGTACGGCGCATTGACAGCACGCCATGTAGATAACGCCACATTAAAAAATGCGGGTGAATTCAAAGACTTAGCCGGTTGTTTGTCCAGGGAATCAGTCACCGCAGGGCCTCGCTCAGTGCCTCGTACCGCACGTCCAGAATGTCGATTTGGCGCACGCCAGCCGGCGTGCGTAGCTGAACCGTATCACCGGCGCTGTGTTTTATCAACGCGCCGGCAATCGGCGATATCCAACTGACGTGGCCGCGCGCGGTGTCGACTTCGTCCAGGCCCACGATGGTGACGGTATGCTCCTCGCCCTGGTCATCGGCGTAATCCACCGTGGCACCAAAAAATATCTGCTCGGTGTCGCCACGCGCGGCAGGGTCTACCACTTCAGAATTATCCAGCCGCCGGGTGAGATAGCGTATGCGCCGGTCGATTTCGCGCAGGCGTTTCTTGCCGTAAATATAATCACCGTTTTCAGAACGGTCGCCGTTGCCCGCCGCCCAATGCACCACTTTCACCAGCTCCGGACGCTCGCTGTTGAGCAACTGCGTCAACTCGGTTTTGAGACGCGTATAACCTTGCGGCGTCATGTAATTTTTGACGCCGCGCGGCAGGGCCGGGCCAGTGTCGTCGTCGTCCCCGGTATCGGTGGTGGCCGTGGTGGCCGTGGTAAGTTTCATGCGGCTAGTGTATCCAAAACAACGATGGTGGGGCAGCACTTCCTGCATTAGAATCCATCGCAACTTAGCAACTTATCTCGCGCCACACTCACCCATGCTGGACGAACACGCCGTCTTTGTTGATCTGGAAACCACTGGTGCCACCGCCACGCATGATCGCATCACCGAAGTGGGCGTGATCGAGGTTGATCACGGTCGGCTGGTGAGCGAGTGGTCTACGCTGGTAAACCCGGACATGAGCATACCGTCGGCAATCCAGGCGCTGACGGGCATTAACAACGCGATGGTGGCACGCGCGCCGTCGTTCGCGGATATCCACCGCGATCTGCTGGAGCGGCTGGAAGGCAAACTCTTCATCGCGCACAACGCGCGCTTTGATTATGGCTTTCTGAAAAACGAATTCCGCCGCTGCGGCGTGACCTTCAACGCACGCGTGCTGTGCACGGTGAAACTCTCGCGCAAGCTGTATCCGCATCACGCGCGCCACAATCTCGATGCCCTGATGGAACGCCATGATCTGGCGTGCGAAGCGCGCCACCGCGCGCTGGGTGATGCGCGGGTGTTGTGGCTGCTGGCGCAGAAATGGACGGCGGAACGCGGCCCCACGCTGGTCAAGGCCGCGGTGGACGTGCTGGTGAAAACGCAAACCGTGCCGGCGGGCCTGCCTGATCTGGCGTTCAACGATATCCCCGAAACGCCGGGCGTTTATCTCTTTTACGGCGACAACGATGTGGTGCTTTATGTCGGCAAAAGCATCAACCTGCGTTCGCGCGTGATGGCGCATTTTTCGGGTGACCATCGCGTCAACAAGGACATGCAGATCGCGCGTGAAATCAAGCGCATCGACTGGAAGCAGACCGCTGGCGAATTGGGCGCGCTGCTGCTGGAATCAAAACTGGTCAAACAACTCTCGCCCGTGCACAACCGGCAACTACGGCGCAATTCGCAGTTGTGCGCCTGGCACTGGAATGAAACTGATCTGGCCGCAGCGCCAAGGCTTGCCACGGCGGATGACATCGATCCCGCACGCTTCGGCGAGCTGTATGGCTTGTTCCGCTCACGGGTCACCGCTATTGAAGCGCTGCGCGAAATCGCTGCCACGCACGGGCTATGTAACATCCTGCTCGGGCTTGAAAAACGCAGCGGCCCCTGTTTCGCGCATCAAATCAAGCGTTGCCGTGGCGCCTGCGTCGGGCTCGAATCACCCGCCCAGCACGCACAGCGGCTTCAACAAGCGCTTGCGTCGCTGCGCACTCTGCCGTGGCCGTTCGGCGGCCACATCGCCATCCGTGAATGTGCGCTCCAGGGTGAAAACGCGGGCGAGAACGTCGAGCTGCATGTGTTGGATCGCTGGTGTTATCTGGGTACCGTGCGCGACGAAGCCGAGTTGCACGAGCTGATCGGTCAAAGTGAAACCCGGCGTGCGCCAGTGTTCGACGTGGACACCTACAAGATACTCAAACGTTACATCGCCAAGCCGCCGCGCGGGGCGTCGATTGTTCGTCTGGCGGCGTAGCACACGCCGGGCAACTCAGGCAAATGCAGGCGCGAGCGATTACTGCGCCGTTGCGTCCAGCCCTTCACCCACTGCGGTCGCGCGCCGGTCTATAAAGCTGTGCCAGTGATAGAAATACGGGTCTGCCCCCAGCACCTGCGGCGGCTTGCGCACCTTGGTTTCAGCGAAGGCCACCTGCCCTGCCTTGATAGTCACCGTGCCGCCAGCGTTTTTCATGATCGCTTCACCAGCATACGATTTGCCATACGCACCAACCAACGCATCACCGCGCGGGTTGAACTGCGGCAGGATGTAAGCCACATCCTGATCGGTGCCACGCAGCGTGATGCTCGCATCTGGCGTGTTCACCAGAACGCCCGTGTTGCGGCCCTTGGCTATTCCGCCGGCGGTCACGCGCACGGCACCACGCATCAACGTGAATTGCGCGCGATTTTGCGCGGATTCACCAGCCTCGGTATAACGATACACATCGACGCGCACTTCGGTATCAGGCCGCACGGTGATTTTGGCACCGTCCATCATGGTTAGCATGGCCCAGGCTTTATCGCCGGTGCGCACCACGTCGCCCTCTTCCACATCCAACCCGTAACGCGGCGCGCATTCGGCTTTGCCGGAAAACACGCGCACCTGGCCCTCGATGGTGCGCACAATACCCACCTGCGCCTCTGCAAACAACGGCATCGCCGCATACGCAGCCGCAGCGCACACGGCCAGCACTCTAAGGAAAAACGTATTGATCTGCATGGGCCAATAATACCGCTGTTTCGCCGGTCTTGCCAGGGCAATTGCATCAAATAGCCACCATCCCAAGTAATTGCTCACGATAAGAATCGCTGGTTGATGCGACCAAGCGTCGCGTCTTGATTCCGCCCTTGCGGGACTTATCCAGACGCAGAATATTGA
>CAMBGJ010000401.1 GCA_945865805.1 Bordetella parapertussis | reverse complement strand
GCTCGTGCCACGGCTCGCCCCCATCCCCACCTTCTCCCGCAAGCAGGGGAAGGAGCCGTATCGCGGCGATGTGTAGTTGATACTCTTCGGACATCAGTTTGAATCGCACCCTCTTGTGCAACCGTGAGCGACTGCTGTGGGATCACTTCGAGTAGTCATATTGCACGGCATAAAATAAACCAATAAAATCAATTAGTTATGATTTGACGGCCTATCCAGCCGCACTGATAGTGTTCCGCACGTTTTGCACCTCGTAGACAGCGTGGTTGTGGTGGAAAGCAGTGGCATACGCTACAAAAAAGTCGGCTTCGATCTCGCCAAGGATTTTGCGTCCGTGGCTCGGTTGGCGCAGTCGCTTACGTGGACGGTGGTTGTGCGCGCGTCGACGGCGAAGGTTGATTGCAAGGTGTGACGCTATCGTTGTCTGAGCAGATAGGCGCATGCTTGAAAAAATACCGATTCGTCGAAATTTTGGTGCCACCGAGCATCCAGCGGCTTTGACAGCGTGTAAAAAAACGCTCCCCGTCATTCCCGCGCAGGCGGGAATCCATAGGGAGTAACCTATGGCACATTACGTCCCCAACCGGCCTTTCCTGCGGGACGGGGATACCCGCTTGCGCAGGAATGACAAGGTTGATGTTGATACACATGAAACCCGGATGACCATGAAAATTTTTCACGTGACAGAGCAGACAATGACCCCATCACGCCGTGCCGCAGCCTTCGTGCTGCCAGCGTTTGTGTTTGTATTCAGCGGCACGGCAACAACAGCCCACGCCGCCGAGCGTTACCCCACACGTCCGATACGTGCGATCGTACCGTTCGCGCCAGGCGGTGCCACCGACATCATGGCGCGCACCATCAGCGCGAAGCTGACCGAGCGCCTGGGGCAGCAGGTGGTGGTGGATAACCGCGCGGGTGGCGGCGGCAACATTGCTGCCGCGATGACCGCGCGTGCGGCACCGGATGGGTACACGATTTTCTTCGGCACCATCAGCACGTTGGCCACCAACGTCAGCACGTTTCGCAAGCTGCCGTACGATCCGCTCAAGGATTTTGCACCAGTGACCACCACCGCGATTTCGCCGATGTTTCTGGTGACACAGGCGGCGGTGCCCGCAGCGTCATACAACGAGCTGATTGCTCTGGCCAAGGCCAAGCCGGGGCAGCTTAACTATGCTTCGTCGGGCACGGGTGGCGCTTCGCATTTGATGATGGAACTGTATCTGTCGCTGACCGGGCTGAAGGTCACGCACGTGCCTTACAAGGGCGCGGGGCCGGCGTTGACCGATCTGCTCGCGGGGCAGGTGCAGATGAGCTTGCAGCAACCACCCGGTGCGATTCCTTATCTCGGCACCGGCAAACTGCGCGCGCACGCGGTGACGTCAAAGCGGCGCATCGCCACCGCAGCGGAGGTGCCGACGATGGCAGAAGTGGGGCTTCCGCAGTTTGACGTGGCCTCGTGGCAGGGCCTGGTGGTGCCGGCGGGCACGCCGCGTAATATCGTGCAAACGCTGCAATCCGAGGTCAAAGGCATACTCGCCACGCGCGAGGTGCAACAGCGGCTACTGGCCGAGGGGTCGGAGCCTGGCGGCATCACGCCGGAGGCGTTCGCGGAACATATCCGCCGCGAGATTGCGCGTTGGGCGGCGGTGGTGAAGATCGCGGGTTACACGCCGGAGTGATACGCGGCGGCGCGGCGTGCATGTGGGTTAGACCAGGCGGTACACCTCGCCGTCAACACTGACTTTGCCCTCTTTTTCGAGCTTGATGAGATGGCTGGTCAGTTGATTTCTCGCGAGATGTTGCACGCCGGGTTTCACGTTGGCATAGAGCGCGGCAGCCATTTGCGTGACGCTGCTGGGCGCTTGCCGCAGCAACGCGATGATCTGTTGTTCGCGTTCCTTGCGATGCTGAATCAGGCCGGTGATCTTGCCGCGCGGGTCGGTCACCACTGGCCCCTGGCCCGGATAAATGACGGACGGGTCGTAGCGCAGGAATTTTTCCATGGTTTGCAGATAGAGCACGATTTCGCCTTCGCCCGGATTCACCACCGAGCTGCCGCTGCCCATCACGTTGTCGCCGGTAAAAAGCGCGCGCGTTTCGCGGATGAACACCGCCATGCTGCCGTAGGTGTGGCCGGGTGCTTCGAGGAATTCCAGCGTGAGGTTGCCGAGACTCAAGGTTTCGCCGTCGCGCACCGGGCGATCAACCGTGGCATCCGCCATGCGTGATTCGATCTCGGCTTTTTCCGTGTAGGTGGCAATGATCGGCGGATTGCCGCAGGCTTTCTGAATGGCAGGCGCGTTTTGCCAGTGCGGCGTATGCCGGTGTGTGACGGCGATGCCTTTCAGCGGCGGTTTGCCGAGTTTTTTCCAATAGCCAATGCGCGCTTCGCATTCGCCGGGGCGATTCCAGCCGGCGTCGACAAACGCTGCGCCCTGGGTGCCGACGATCAGATAGGTGTTGGTGACACCGGTTGCATGTTGCAGATCGGTCACGATGTTGTGTATGCCGGGGGCGATTTCCATGAAGGTCTCCGCGAGCGTACGAATATTATCGGAAACGCCCGTCGCGCCTCGTGGCATCAACTGACCGAACGCCAGGCATCTACGCGCGTAACGAGGATGTTGATAGTATTTAACTACTTGATTTTATTGAATAAAATAGGCATGCAGCAGGAATTCCGCCTCGACGTCGGGCGTGTTTGTTGCGGTGGCCGCGCAATTGGTGCTTAATGTTTGCCGCTTCAGCCCTTCACCGCTCTTCATCTGCTGCACCCACAACATGTTCACACCCACGATTTGGCGGTTGTTGTCTTGCGCGCTGTGCGCGGCGGGCTTGCTCGCGGCAGGACAAGGGCGTGCAGGGCCGCTCGATTCGTTGGCGGAGTATCCGGTCAAACCGATACGCATCATCGTCGCTTCGTCGGTGGGCGCGGCGGACGATTTTTTTGCGCGACTGTTGGCCGACGAACTGGAAACGGTGTATCAGCAGCGTGTGCTGATCGAAAACCGTCCCGGCGCGGGCGGGCTGATCGGCAACACCAAGGTGTCACGCGCGGCTGCTGATGGTCACACGCTGGGCATGATCGGCGTTACACGGTTGATCACCGAACTGATGCGCGAGGCACCGCCCTACAAGGCGTTGGGCGATATTGTTGGCGTGGCCCACGTGGCGTCGATTACCAATGTGCTGGCGGCGACGCGCACGCTGCCGGTGTCAACCGCGCGCGAATTCGTCACCTATGCGCGCGTGCGTCCGGGTGAAATGAACTACGCCTCGCTAGGCATCGGTTCGGCGTCGCATCTGGCGGCAGAGGTGTTCTCGCGTGCGCTCAACATCGACGCGGTGCACATTCCGTTTCGCATGGCGACCGATTCTTTTGTCGAAATGGCGCTGGGCCGCGTGCATTACGCGATATACACGCTACCCGCCGCACTGGGGCCGGTGCGCGAGGGGCGGCTGCGCGCACTGGCGGTGATGACGCCACAGCGCAGCCCCACGTTGCCCAATGTGCCGGCGATAGCCGAGGTGGGGCTGCCTGAGGCGCAGTTCGATAGCTGGTCCGGCATCGTTGCGCCAAAGGGAACGCCGCGCCGCGTGGTCGAACAACTGCACAGCGATATCGCCCGCGTGCTGCGCAAGGGGACGCTACGTGCGCGCTTTGTGAACCAGGGCGCGGAATCGACGCCCGACACCACACCCGATGGTTTTATGCGCCACATGCAGGAGGAGTATCTGCGTTTTCAGTCGATTATCAAGGTCGGCGGTATCCGGGCGGATTAGTTTTTGGATAGCCTATTGTAATATCGGCGGCATCGGCGATATCCTTGTCCACTATACGCAGCTGGAGCCGGATTTTACCGATGGTGCCTTGATGTGGTGCGCGCTGGATACGGATTGACG
>CAMBGJ010000400.1 GCA_945865805.1 Bordetella parapertussis | reverse complement strand
CCGGGCAGCGCTGCTCGACCGCAAAATCCGCCAGTACTACCGCAGCACGCGGTTTGTATCGGCGCTGCCGCGCGGGCGCGTGAACGACAAGCGCCGCGACGACCGTTACCTCTTCGCCGCGCTCACCAATCCGGGGCTGATAGACCCGTGGATTGCCGCCATCGCCCGGCACGGCTCGCCGGTGGCCGGCGTGTATCTCGCCTCCATGCTGACTGCGGCGCTGTTGCCGAAGCTCGGCATCACGCAATCGCGCGTGTTGGTCGCGGCACCGCAAGCGTCGGGCCTGCGCCTCACGTTTTACAAAGACGGCGAATTTTATTCCAGCCGCCTCACGCGCGCGGTACCGCAGGGCGCGATCGACGCCGCGCAAATGCTCTTCACCGAGCTATCCAATACGCGCATGTATTTGTCGACACTGAACCTGGATTCGCTCGACGAACCGCTCAGCGTGGTGTTTCTCGATCGACATGATGCCCTGGCAGCCGTCGCCGCGCAGATCACGGCGGACGGACAAGGGCTCAACTGCACCACCATTGATCGCACGGCATTGACACAGAAATTGCACGTCAACCCGCAACATCTCGAGCTCGCGCTCGAAACCGTGTACCTGCACATCATGGCGGCGGCCCCGCCCATCGCCAACCTCGCGCCGGCCACAGTCACTGCCGGGCACCGGTTGTTGCAACGTAAGCACGCGCTGTACATGGCGAGTGCGGCGGTGGGTGCCGCGGGTTTGTTGTGGACCGGCTATAACCTGTGGCGCATGCACGACGCCAATCAGGAGACCGTTGACGCGACACGCCGCACCGCCGCGGCGCTATTGCAATACAAGGAAATCACCCGCACCTTCCCTGCCACGCCCACCAGTTCGGACAACCTGATCAAAGCGGTGGATATCTACAAACAAGTGGTGAAATCGGTGCGCTCTCCGCAGCCGTTCATGCGCATCGTGTCGCGCGTCATGGATGCCAGTCCGGAAATCTTCCTGCAGGAAATCAGTTGGCAATACGGCGCGAATCGCCCGGATGCCGGTAGCGCACCGGCGGCCAGCGCCGCCGCAAAACCTGGCACGCCCGGCGCGCCCGGTGAGAATCAGGGCCTGCGCCAGACGGGCATCATCTCGGGCGAAATCCGCCCATTTCAGGGCGACTACCGCGCGGCCATCGACGCCGTTAACCGCGTCGTCGACCGTCTGGCGAAAGACCCGGCGGTGGCGGAAGTCAAGGTGACGAAATATCCGTTGAACGTCAATTCAGAACAAGCGCTGACCGGCAACACGCGCGACGCGGCGGAGCAGGCGGGCGTTGCTGATTTCAAAATTGCGCTCACGTTGAAACCCAATGCGTGAGATACATGAGCGTCGCTAAAGCATGAAGTCACTGCCCAACACGCTGATCTTGCCGCTGTTGCTGCTGCTAGCGGTTCTCGCCGCCTCGGCGGCGGCGATCAAATACACCGATGGCGAAGCGAGCGCCGCGCGCACCAAGCTCGCCACCCAGCAGACGCAGTTGAAGGAAGCGCAAACCCGCGTGCAGAAATCCGGTTCCGAAAAGGAAATGATTGCACGCTACCTGCCGGATTACCGCCGCCTCAGCGAACTCGGTTTTGTCGGCGACGAGCGGCGTATCAACTGGCTCGACGCGCTGCGCAATGCCAACCAGAAGGGTGCGATGTTCGGCATCAATTACGACATCGCCTCGCAACAGGCGTATCCCCACGCAGCCGCGCTCTCACCCGGCCAGATCAACGTGCGGCAATCGGTGATGAAACTGAGCTTTCCCATGCTGCACGAAGAAGACCTGCCCACCCTGTTGGAAAATCTCGCGGAACAAAATGCCGGCGTGTTCATCATCGACCAATGCACCGTGCGCCGCACCGCCACCGCCCAAGTGCAGGCCACGCGCTTTCAGCCCAACATGGCCGCCGAATGCCAGTTGGCGTGGATCACCGCGCGGCCCGCAGCAGGCACCAGCACCGCCGCCGAGGAACGCTAATGGCCACCCGATACAAAATTCATAAGTATATGTTTTTATTGATATTTTTATCCTCGCCAGAAGTGTTGGCCGCAGACAGCCTGGGGCGTCTGTTCCTCACGCCGGAGCAGCGCACCCAGCTCGACACCGCCCGCGCACAACGCGACCGCCGCCTGCCCGTGCAGGAAACGGAAGCCGCGCCTGTCACGCCCGTCGCGCCTCCCCAAGGCCCGAACGTCGTCACCTACAGTGGCGTGGTTCGCCGCAGCGACGGCAAATCAACCGTGTGGATCAACGGCAAACCCGTCAACGAACGCAGCCGCGCGCAGCCGGATCATGAAGTCAGCGTCACCGGCTTGCGTAACGATGGCGCGGTGTCGGTGGCGATACCGCAGGCCGATCGCCGGGCTTCGCTTAAGGTGGGGCAGAGTTTGTCCGTGACTTCGGGGACTATTGAGGAGTCTTATTTGCGGCGGGAGACGTTGCTAAGACCAACAGAAAAAACGCAGGCGCCCGCGCCAACCGCACAAACTGCGTCCACGACGCCTCCCGGTACAGCCGTCGCGGCGCCGCTGCTTTCAGCGCCCGGGGCTAAACGGTTTGTGCGCGAAAGCGATATCAAAGAAGCTGATCCCGAGAGTGGAGCAGCGCCAGCGTTGCGTAGGTCTGATAAATGAGTTTATGTCAGTGACCCCCACCAAGCTCCCCATTCATCAGCGCGGGGTAGCCGTGCTGTTGCTGGTTGTTACGTTGTTGCTTGGCGCTGCCGCAATTTTTTATGGTCTGAGTACGGCAACGCCCCCGCAAATCGAACGCGACCGCAAAACAGCCCAGGCACTTCTGATAGCAAAAGCCGCGCTTTTGTAGTATGCCGTGTCGGTCAATATAAGCACCACTTCGACCAACTCGTTGCGGCTGGGAGACCTTCCGTGCCCGGACAATACCGACAGTGGTAGCGCGAATACCGCAGGTTGTGGCAATTCAGCGGGTACCACCGGCCAAACCAGTCGTATCGGACGCTTACCATGGAAAGACCTGGGGTTGGAAGATTTACGGGATGGAGATGGAGAGCGGCTCTGGTATGCTGTTTCGAACAATTTCAAAGAGTTCACGCGCACAGCGTGCAACGCAACTTTTCCTACCACCTGTTTAAACAGCGATACACGCGGCACCATCACCATTCGGGATAACGCCGGAAATATTATCCACGACGCAATAAATACAGACCCCTCCGCCAGTGGGGTAATCGCGGTGGTATTTTCTCCGGGCGCAATGCTGACCAGACAGGACGGCGTTCAGCTAAGTCGGGGCTGTGGCGGTGACGGAACCTGCGCTACAACGGGCGTATGCAGCAACACGGCCACGCCCAGATGCAATCCCGTCAACTATCTGGATACCAGTGGTACGGAAGACAATGCCAATTTTTCCGATGTATCGGCTGCGCAGTCGCAAAATGGATTTATTCAGGGGATTGTTCGTGACGCAAGTGGAAAAGTAATCGTCAACGACAAACTGGCCGTCATCACTTATAAGGAACTTATGCCGATGTTGGAAAAACGCGTAGTGGCGGAAGTCGTCAACTGTCTAAAACTCTACGCCGGCGCAAACAACGGACGCTATCCTTGGGCCGTTCCAGTTAGCGATATCACGTCCCCTCACATTGACATCGTTAACACAGTCTTTGGCCGTATACCCGACAATTCGCTAGCACAAACACCTTACGGGGTAGCGACACCCACACCCCCCCTGATAGACGCTTGTGCCGCCACACCCAATATGTGCATGAGCCCTAACCCGAATGTTGCATAAACAATCCTCTCTCAAGCGTTTGACATCATGTGGAATTGAAATCGCTGCATTTGAGAACGACAAGCGCAGTCTACCCTACCCATTAAGTCGGAAGGCGGCGGCGGGTTGGGCAGTGATTGGGAAGGATGG
>CAMBGJ010000399.1 GCA_945865805.1 Bordetella parapertussis | reverse complement strand
CGTCTTGGGTGAGGTGTGTGTAGTTCATTCTTGGCAACTTTAACTTGGTGGTCGAGGGGCTCGGATGCTATCGCACCTCGCCCACCCAACCTATTAATCAGAGTTGCACTTCGAATTTGAACTCGCGATCACTTACAGTGTTCTTTGCCCTTTTTATGCAAAATTCAGGCTAATTGATTTAAAGGTTATTTTTAAAATAACCCTTGATCAGACGCTGCATCGGTGACGCAATTTGGCCCTCTGCGGGCCCGTTCGCCACGAACCGCGAATGGCTGACACGACATAGTAGAATCCCCTGTCCCGAAAATGATGAATCTTGCATGCGCCTGCGCAGCCTTCCGCCATAAAGGCGTTCCTGCGGCTACTGGCCCTATTTTCACCCTTCAGCCTCCGTGAATAGCGCAAAAAGTAAATAGCCTGTTGACCAACAACCCGCAGCCTATCGGACACCGATGAAACCAGAAATTCTGGACGATCACTCGATCTAAGCGCAATTGCGCCAGGGGCTGCTCGCGGGCGAGGTGATTCCCTACTAGCAGCCGAAGATCGCCATTGACGCCTTGCGTGTGACCTCAGTGGAAGTGCTGGCACGGTGGATCAGCCCCACGCTGGAACATGTGGCGGCCGCCGATTTCATCCCGCTCGCCGAACGCCTGGGTTTGATCGACAAAGTCAACGATCTGGTGATACGCCAGGCGATTAAGGATGCCTCCACCTGGGCTGGCGGCGGCGCGAGTATCGGCATCAGCTTTAATGTATCCATCCAATATCTGAGCCAGCCGGATGCCGTGACGCAGCTGAGCGCCCTGTTTATCGGATCGGCGACGCATCCCGGCCATGTCACCGTCGAAATCAACGCCGACCTGCTGACGCAACTGACGCCCGAATTGACGCAGCGGCTGCGCGCGATCAAGGCCGCCGGCATGCGCATCAGCCTGGATGGTTACGGTGCCGACGACATCCCCATGGATCTGCTGTCGAGCATCCCGGTGGATGAAATCAAGATTCACCGCTTCGCCATCACCGCCGCCAACCACAGCGACGACGAACGCGTGAAGCTGTCGAGCCGTATCGCCACCATTGGCGGACGCAAGATCGAAGTAACCGCCATCGGCATCGAAACCGCCGCCGACCATGCCTCAGCCGCAGCGTTGGGCTTTCATTCGGCACAAGGCTATTTTTTCGCACGGCCCATAAACGGCCACGAATTTCAACTGTTGATCGCCGGCCCCTTGCCGACGCCTTCTCTCCTCCCCCTCTCCCGCACGGAGGCGCCCATGCAACAAGGCGTATCACCGCAAACCACCAGCGCACCGTATCGCAGCGACACGCCGGGCAGCACCGGCAAGGGACGCATCCTGGTAGTGGACGACATGGCCACCAACCGCTTCCTGATCTCCGCCGCGCTGGTATCGGCGGGCTACGTGGTGATCGAAGCGGCCAGCGGCAATACCGCACTCGAGATCATCGAACAGGGCGGCATCGACGCGATGATCATGGATCATTTGATGCCCGACCTCACCGGCCTGGACGTACTCAAGCGCATCTGTCTCACCCATTCGCAACACACCCTGCCGGTGATTCTGGTCACCTCGCTTTACGATACCGGCATCGTGATGGATGCGCTGGCCAGTGGCGCCAACGATTACGTCACCAAGCCGTTTGAATCCATGGTGCTGCAGGCGCGCCTCGACACGCATATCGACCGCAAGCGATTCGCCGACGGCCTGGTGCAGGCCAAGGAAGAAGCGGTGCGCGCCAACCGCGCCAAATCCGAATTCTTGAGTTCCATGTCACACGAACTGCGCACGCCGTTGAACGGCATCCTCGGCATATCGGAGCTACTCGACATGGCGATCAAGGAAGCGGGCCACACCCAGTACGCCGAAAACGTCGATCTGATCCGTTACTCCGGCCAGGTGCTGCTCGACCTGATCAACGATCTGCTGGATCTGGGCCGAATCGAATCCGGCAAAATGGAACTGCGCTTCGAAGACATCGATGTCGCCGAACTGGTCAACGCCGTGGCCAGCATGACGCGCCCATTGATCGCGAAAAATGAAAACGAACTGGTCATCGAAATCGGCAACGTCGCCAGCCGCATGCACACCGACTGGCTGCGCCTGCGCCAGGTGCTGGTCAATCTGGTGAGGAACGCCGCCAAGTTCACCAGCAAAGGGCGCGTCACCGTGCGCGTGCAGCCGCGCACCGCCCAAGGCGCTGAGTGGATCGACTTTGCCGTGCGGGATACCGGCATCGGCATGACCGAAGAAGAATGCATCAAACTGTTCCAGCCGTTTTCGCAGGCCAATCAGAACATCCGGGCACGCTACGGTGGCAGCGGCCTCGGGCTGATGATCAGCAAAACCATCGCCAAGCTGCTCGGTGGACAACTCACGGTGGCCAGCGCCAAGGACGAAGGCTCGACCTTCACCTTGAGCCTGCCCCGGCAGCAACTCGTCGGCCAAACTGCGGCCCAGCCAGGCTGAGACGCGGCTCGTCATGCCTGCCCCCAGCGTCCCTGGCGTCAGCCAAGTCCTCGCGCTGCGCGTGGGCGAGGTGCGCTGCTGCATGGATCTGGATGCCGTGGAGCAGGTCGTGTCGCTGATGGCCTTGACGCCGCTGCCTGGCGCGCCGCCGTGCGTGCAGGGGTTCTTCAATTACGGCGGTGAAACCGTCGCGGTGGTCGATCTCGCGCAGCGGCTGCGCCTGCCGCCGCAGCCGCCGTACACGCTCGACACCAGCGTCGTCATCGGCCAGCGCCGCCGCGATGGGCCACAAGCGGGGCAGCGCGGCGGGCTGGTGGTGGACGATGTCTACGGCCTCACGCTATTCCAGCCCGGCGACGCCAGCCACAAGGAAAATTTCAAGAGCAAGGGGCTGCCGTTCAAGGGCACGCTGCAAACGCGCTTCGGCATGGCCTTGTGGCTCGATATCGACGCCGTGCTCGATGTGGGGGATATCGTCGAAGCGCACGGCTATGAGGCCGCGAGTTGCGCCCACGGTCGCGAAGCGCTGGAATTGCTGCGCTCGGGCGCGACATTCGACCTGGTGGTCACCGATCTGCAAATGCCGGAAATGGACGGCGCGCAATTAACGCAGGGCATCCGCCAAACCGTCGATGAACGTTACCTTCGAGGCGCTACAGGCCGGGGCGATGGACGTGGTGCAAAAGCCGGATCTCGCCCTGCTGGCCAGGCCCTCGGCTGCGCAAACCCGCTTGCTGGAAACCTTGCGTGCGATGGCGGGCGTGAAAGTAATCAAACGCCGCGCCCGGAAGGACGCGCCGCCCACCGGCAAGCCTGCCGTGGTTGTACAGGGGACACAAGGCGCGTGGCCAGCCGTCGGCGCGCGCGTGGTGGATCTGGAAATCGTCGCCATCGGCGCGTCGGCCGGTGGCCCGCAAGCGTTGGCCGTCGTGTTATTACTAAGTAATGCAAATGTGTCTTGATAACGCGAAGAATCAGGGAAAGAAGTCGCCTTTCACACAGGACATATTTGGGTTTCTCCTTAATAAGTGCGCTGCCTGCAAGCTACCGCTGCCCCATCGTCGTGACCCAGCACATGGTTGAAGGCTTCATCACAAGTGCGGCAAAATGGCCAGCCGAACGCTGCCAGTTAAACGTGAAAATAGCCGCGCCGGGCGAAATATTGCGCGCGGGCACGGTGTATTTCGCCCCCGATCACGGCTATCTGCGTACCAGCCGCCAGAGTAACCACGGCAGCAAAGGCCTGATCGCCAGCATCGGCAGCGACGCCGCGATCGGCGGCTTTCGCCCCGCAGTCAATGCCCTGTTATTAACAAGTCAACCAAACATGTCCTAGTACGTTGTTAGGGCATGACGACACAAAGCATGAAGCACATACCGGCGGTAGCACAAGACGAACTTCGCAATCGGGTGGTTGCCGCGTTGAATCGAGGCGTGACGCAGGCGCAGGCGGCG
>CAMBGJ010000398.1 GCA_945865805.1 Bordetella parapertussis | reverse complement strand
TCACTCGTGCACTCGTTCACCCGTTCGCACGTTCAGCGATGTCCTTGAAATGCGGTAATTTCCAGTTTCCGTTGAGTCGCCCGCTCATCATGGGCGTGCTCAACGTCACCCCCGATTCGTTCTCGGACGGTGGAAAATTTCTTCAATTAAAACAATCACTTAGTCACGCAGAGGTGTTGATCGCCGAGGGTGCGGATATCCTCGACATCGGCGGCGAGTCAACGCGGCCGGGTGCTGCGCCGGTGAGTCTGGACGAGGAACGGCGGCGCGTGCTGCCGGTGCTGGAAAAACTCGCATCGGGCACGATACCGGTCTCCATCGACACGCAAAAGCCCGAGCTCATGCGTGAAGCCGTGGCGGCTGGGGCATCGCTGATAAACGACGTCAACGGCTTTCGCGCGCCGGGCGCTTTCGAGGCCGTGGCGGGCAGCAACGCCGCGCTGTGCATCATGCATATGCAGGGCGAGCCACGCAGCATGCAACACAATCCCAGTTACAACAATGTCATCGACGAAGTGCGTGACTACCTGGTCGCGCGGGTACGGGCTGCCGAAGCATTCGGCATTGCGCGCGAGCGCCTGGTGATTGATCCGGGATTCGGCTTTGGCAAAACCCTGGTGCATAATCTGGAACTGCTGCGCCGTTTACGCGAATTTCATGGCATTGCTGGCGCATTGCTGGCGGGGCTTTCACGTAAATCCCTATTGGGTACGCTTACAGGGCGCGAACCAGCGCAGCGCGTACACGCAAGTGTCGCTGCCGCGTTGTTAGCAGTGCAGAATGGCGCGCAGATCGTGCGCGTGCACGATGTGGCCGCGACCAAGGATGCATTGGCGGTGTGGCAGGCTGTGCAGGATTCAGTGGCGAGGATTGAGGATTGAGCAACCCCCTGCGGTATGCTCAATCCTGATTCCTCAATCCTGACAACTAACAATGACTCGTAAATACTTTGGCACGGATGGCGTGCGCGGCAAGGTCGGCAAATCGCCGATCACGCCGGATTTCGTCATGCGGCTGGGCTACGCCGCAGGCAAGGCGCTGGCTACACAATCCAGACCGGGCGCACGGGCTTCGGTGCTGATCGGCAAGGACACGCGCGTGTCCGGCTATATGTGCGAATCGGCGCTGGAGGCGGGCTTTACCAGCGCGGGCGTGGATGTGGCGCTGGTGGGGCCAATGCCGACGCCAGCGGTAGCCTATCTGACCCGCGCCTTACGCATTACCGCCGGCGTGGTGATCAGCGCCTCGCACAACCCCTATGACGATAACGGTATCAAGTTCTTCAGCGGTAAGGGCGAAAAACTGCCGGATGAAGACGAAGCCGCGATTGAAGCGCAGCTTGCGCGGCCGATGCGCTGCGTGGATTCGGCGGGGTTGGGCAAGGTGCGCCGTATCGACGACGCTGGCGGGCGCTACATTGAGTTTTGCAAAAGTACATTTCCCAACGCGCTGAATCTGCGCGGCCTGAAAATCGTGGTGGATTGCGCGCATGGTGCGGCCTATCACGTGGCGCCACCGGTGTTTCACGAGCTGGGGGCCGACGTGGTGTCCATCGGCGTGCAACCCAACGGCTTTAATATCAATGACAAAGTGGGCGCCACCAGCCCGCGCACCTTGCAGGCGGCGGTGAAGGAAGCGCATGCCGATCTGGGCATCGCGCTGGATGGCGACGCCGACCGGTTGTTGATGGTGGACGCGCAAGGCACGGCCTACGACGGCGATCAACTGCTGTATGTGATCGCACGCGATCTGCAGCGACGGTGCCGACTGGTGGGCGGTGTGGCGGGCACGCTGATGAGTAATCTCGCGCTGGAGAATGCCCTGGCCGCGCGCAAAATTCCTTTCGAGCGCGCAAAAGTCGGCGACCGCTACGTGATGGAGCTGATGCAAAAGCGCGATTGGCGGCTGGGCGGAGAAAACTCCGGCCACATCCTGTGCCTCGATCAGCACAGCACGGGCGACGGTACTATTGCCGCGCTGCAAGTGCTGCGTGCGTTGCGCGAGACCGGCATGTCGCTGAAAAAAGCTTGCGCGCCGGTGGCGCTGTATCCGCAGGTGATGATCAACGTGCCGCTCAAACAACGTGGCGGCGGCGACGCCAAGGGCGATGCCAAGGTGCAGGCCGTGGTGCAAAAAGCGCAACAAGACTTGGGTGCCGATGGCCGCGTGTTGCTGAGGCCCTCGGGTACCGAGCCCGTGATCCGCGTGATGGTCGAGGCCAAGTCGCGGACGGCGGCCAGCCGTTGGGCAAACGAGATTGCCGACGTGGTGGCGAAATAATTTACCGGTTCAAAGGAAGCAACATGAAAGCACGTAGCGCAGTCGTGGTTCTGGGTTTACTGGCGGGCTTGCTGGCCGGGTGTGAAGGCGCGATTACCGGAACCGAAATCGCGCGGGTGGCGTTGCAGCCCGCCGCCAGTGGCGAGCGCGGGGCGTACGCGCCGGTGAAATTCAATTTGAGTCCGGAGATGAATCCGGTGGCGTTCAATCTGCGCGCAGATTTCACGCAGGAAGCCACCGAATTCGGCCGCTTGAATTCGTATCGTGCCGTGTTGACGCAAAACGGTGCCACCATCGCCACGCGCAACTTTAACGTCAATCATCCGCAAAGCAATGCGCAGGGCGATGCACCGCCACCGAGCGGCCTGGTGCACACCCTGTTTTATGTGGATGTGCAGACCAGCGGCGAGTATGAGCTGACCATTACGCCCGCCAAACCGGTGGACATTACCTTGAAAGAAGCCAGCGCCGACGCGCGGCGCAACGTGCAGCGTCCACCGCAGTAGCGTGCTTGCCGGGAGACCTCGGCGTTCAGACAACTAATCCAGCTTGACACCCGAAGTGCGGATAAAGCCATCCCACTGGGTGATTTGCTGATTCACCGTATGACGAAACGCGGCCACGGTATGCGCCAGCGCCGGTTCCGCGCCGTCGGCGGCGAGTTTGTCGCGCATATCGGGCGTGTTCATCACCAGGCTGACTTCGCGATTTAGCGCGGCGAGCACGGCAGGCACCACGCCGGCAGGCGCGTACAGACCATACATATTGTCGAGTATCAACCCCGGCATGCCGGATTCCGCCAGCGTCGGCACCTCCGGCACGGCAGGCATACGCGCTGGCCCGGTGACGGCAATGGCGCGTAGTTTGCCGGCGCGTATGTGCGGCGCCACGCCCACACCGGCGGCTACCAGCACCTGCAAACGGCCGCTGATGAGATCGACGATCGCCATGCCGTTGCCTTTGTACGGCACGTGCACCATGTCGAGTTTGCCCGCACTGTGATTGAGGATCTCCGTGCTCAGATGAATGATCGAGGCGATGCCGGGGCTGCCGAATTTCAGTGCGCCAGGTTTGGCTCTGGCATGCGCGATCAAGTCCTTGAGGTTATGCACCGGCAGCGACGGATGCACCACCAGTACGTAGGCGCCCGCCGTCATCTGCACCACCGGATCGAAGGCCTTGCGGATGTCGTAAGGCACTTTTTTCAGCACGCCGGTGACCAGCATGGAATTACTGGCGCTCATCAGCGTGTGGCCGTCGGGCGCGGCCTGCGCCGTGAGGTTCATCGCGATCACGCCGGTGCCGCCGGGGCGGTTGTCGATGACGATGTTGACGCCATGTTTTTCGCTAAGCCGCAGCGCCATGGCACGGGTGGCGCTATCGACGCTGCCGCCCGCCGGCACGGTGACGATAATGCGCAGCGGTTTGGTTTGAAATTGCGTGGGCAGCGTGGCGTGCGCAGTGCTGGCCGCGAACAGCAAAGCGGCAAGAGTAATCCTCATTGTTAATTGTAAGTATTTTATTTTAAACACTTTTTAACCTGAATTTTGGTAAGCGTCCGGGAATCCCGTATTGACGCCGAGCTGCGCGATGAAGATTGCTGATTTTCGACCAGAGATGAGTCAAAGGCAGGTCGAAGTCAGGCCGCCCTGGGTTTCCAGTTAAACGGCAGCAGCTCAGTGAGGCGGTCAACGCG
>CAMBGJ010000397.1 GCA_945865805.1 Bordetella parapertussis | reverse complement strand
CAGAAACTGGCAGCCAATCCGAATTGTTTACCTGAATCCGGATCAGCACCATGCTACTGAACAAAACCTTCGAAAGGATCAACCAGAAAAACCAAAAAAAGCAGCTTGACCACAACCATTCAGGCGACAACTAGCTTGAAAAATTCCGATACCGGCTCATGGCATCTTGCGAACAGCTCGGCAACTCAGGAGTTGCCGAGCGCGATCAGTAAGCGATACAGTTGTGGTCGAGATAGGCCGCTCATGGTTCAGAGGAGTGCAGATGATGAAGTCCTGTTCTGTTCGACAGCCTGCGAATGTTTGGCCATGGCGGCCAGGCATTGCGTTCATGATGATGTTGCTCATGCCTCATGCGAGTGTTGCGCAAGACTATCCGGAAAAGACCATACGCTATATCGTCCCCGCGGCCCCAGGCGGTGCCAGCGACCTACTGGCACGCTTATTGGCGCAGAAAATGTCGGAGGCGTTCGGCAAGCAAGTGATCGTGGATAATCGTGCAGGTGGCGGCACTATCATCGGCACGGCGTTGGTGGCCAAGGCGCCGGCTGACGGATACACGCTGGTGCAGGTATCGACCAACTTCGTGATCAATCCGGCCATCGTCAAGGCGCTGCCGTAAGACTCGCTGCGGGATTTTGCCCCGGTGGTGCTGTTGATTTCGGCGCCGCTGGTGCTGGTGGTGCATCCATCGGTTCCGGCCACTTCGGTGAAGGAATTGATTGCGCTGTCCAAGGCCCGACCGGGACAATTAAATTTTGCGTCATCGGGGCAAGGCACGGCGAGCCATCTGGCGAGTGTGTTGATGTCACTGGTGGCCGGTATTCAACTGACGCACATTCCGTATAAGGGTAGTGCGCCCGCGCTGATAGACATTGTGAGCGGGCAAACTCAGATGATGTTCATTTCCACGCCGGCCGTGCTGCAACATCTAAAGAGCGGCAGGCTCCGCGCGTTGGCCATGACCAGCGTGCGGCGTACTCCCACGCTCGCAGCGGTGCCGACGTTATCCGAAGCAGGGCTGCCGGGCTATGAAGTGACGCAGACCTTCGGTACGCTGGCGACGGCCAATACGCCTGCTGCGGTGATTACCAAACTGAATGGCCAACTGAATCGTGCGCTAAAGTCTCCCGACATTGCCGACACACTGCGAGCAGAGGGCGGCGACGCCGTGGGTGGGCCGCCCGAGACCTACGCCGAATACATATGCCGCGAGATTCCCAAGTGGATGAAGGTGATCACACAGGCAGGCATCAAGCTCGAATGAGGCAAGTGCGCGGCACGATGGGAAGTCTATAACTAGTGTTTAAAAACAAATACTTAGAGTTTTTTGGCATTCTCCGGTAACTTTGTTGATTTCTGCAATTAAACCTGAAGCACCCTGGCGTGAGCCAGTAAACCCATGACGACACAACATCTCACGGCACTACTGGTGGTGCCGGACACCAACACCACCATGCAGCCCGAAATTGCGTCCCATTGGCCGACGCTCTGCGAGGTTATCCGCGTTGGCATTCCGCGCCCGCCACGGCCCATCGTGGTGAGTGATCTGGCGGAATATCGCGCAGCGACGCTGGCGGCGGTGCGTCCATTCATCAACGCGCGGCCCGATATCGTGCTGTATGGCTGCACCACCGCCGGGTTCCTCGCCGGGCCCACAGGCGACCGCGAGATGTGCGACGCGCTTGCCGATGCCGTGGGCGTGCCTACGGTGACCACGGCTTACTCGATGGTGGAAGCGTTGCGCCACGCCAACATGCGGCGACCAGCGGTCGTCACACCTTACCTGCAGGCCAGCAACGACGGGCTGATACGCTTTCTTAAGGCTTACGATATCGACGTTGCCGTGCTCAACAGTCTGCTGTTTACCACCGTCGAACAATACAACGATGCCAGTGAACACGCAGTGTGGGATATTGCGCTGCCCACAGCGGCCCACGCAGGTGCCGATGGTTTATTTATCGCCTGCACTCAATTGCCGACGCGGGGCATTCTGCAGCGCTTGCGCGACACCTGCGGCAAGCCGGTGTGGGGCGCGATACAGGCGACAGCGTGGTGTGGCCAGCGTGTACTTTCAACCGTTGCGTTAAGTGGCGATTGACGATCTCATAGGGTTTGCGTGGTTTCCCCGGCACTAACCGTCCAGCTCGATCCCTAGCATCAAAAACGACAGGCTCTTGCCGTGCATGTCTTGCGCCAGCGACACAGTAACGCCGCCGCCCAGGGCGTTTTCAATGACGAAATTCAGCGCCTTGAGCTTGGGCAATTCGTAACGCGTCACCGGGCCTTTGGCGATGCCGGTGTAGGCTTGCAGCACGCGTTCGGGTGTCAGTTGTTCGCGCAGAATTTTCCAGGCACGCTCGTCGTAGGCGGTGACAGAAATATTCGAGGTGTTGCCTTTGTCGCCCGCGCGCGCATGGCCGAGATCGTAGACGCTTACTTTTGTAATCTCTTTGGCGTTGCTCATAGCGTGCCCTCCACCGTCACGGATGTTTTTACCATGCTGCGCGGAATCAGAATCGATTTCACCGCCAGCACTTCGCGTATGCCGTTGGAGCCGCCGCCGCCGCCCGAAGGCCCGTTGACGTGCAGCGTGCGCACCTCAAAGCCGACCGCTTGCGCGGCCTTGCGGTCGGGGCTGCGCGCGGCGATACGCAGCCGCACTTCGTACGGTTCGATTCTGCCGCCGCCCATGCCGTGCAGGCTGGACATGCCGATATAGTCCACACGGATTTCAGGATACGTGAAGCCGCGCTTTTGCAGCCGTTCGCGCACGATCTTCTCGGCCAACTTGGCCCGCGCCAGCGCGTTGGGGCCGGCGTAGCCGACTTCGCCTTCGCCGATGTAGCCGTCGTGATAGCCGACCACCACTTTATAGGTCGGCGTACGCGGTCGCGCCCTGGCGCCCGTGGCCTGCACGCGATGCTTGCTCTCCTGTTTGAAATCGACATCGGTAATATCGAGGATGCAATCGGGTGTGATGTAGCGGGTAGGGTCGTGCATCTCATAGAGAATTTGTTCGGTGCAGGTCATCACGTCGAGCCTGCCGCCAGAATCGTCGAGCTTGCCGAGCGTGAGATGGCCATCGGCAGTAACGTCGGCATACGGAAACCCGATGTTCACCGGATCGTCGCAATCTTTTTTACCCGGATCGATAAAACAGCCGCCGGTGAGTTGCGCCGCACATTCCATCAAATGACCGGCGAGCGTGCCCACTGCCAGCTTGGGATAATCATCGTAGCTCCAGCCCAGGCCGTGCAGCATGGAGCCTAAAAACAGCGAAGGATCAGAAACGCGCCCGGTCATCACCACCGGCGCACCGGTGGCAAGGCCATTGCGGATCACATCGGCGCCCAGATACGCATTGGCGGAAGCCATGCGCGGAATCAGTGCCTCGACAGGCGATCCGTCTTCCATTAGGGGAAGTTGCGGATTTTTACGCACGATATCTGCCACGTCATCGCCGGTAACTACGGCCACCGGCAAATCATTGAAACCCAGCGCCTTGGCCTCGCGCCGCACGGCACGTGCCGCGCCCAACGGATTGGCGGCACCCATGTTGGTGACGATGCGCACGCCGTTTTTCACGCAGGCGGGCAGCACCGCCTGAAAACGTTCAACCAGATACGGCGTGTAGCCTTTCTCGGGGTCTTTCAGCCGCGTGAGATTCTCGCGGGCGATGGTGCGTTCGGCCAGGCACTCGAACACCAGATAATCAAGCTTGCCGCGTTCGGCCAGATCCACGGCCGGCTCAATGCGGTCATCGGAAAACCCCGCGCCGGTGCCGACGCGGATGGTGCTTTTGTGGGTAGGCATGAAGGTTCAGAATGAGAGTGGTTGTTTCGACATAAAAGTCTAGCCTGAATTTTGCATAAAAAGGGCAAAGAACACTGTAAGTGATTGGTACAATGTGAGTTATTGAGAAACACATTCGTCAACACGAACAGGTCTTTGCCCACCATGGATTCTACGCCAGAACAACTGCGATTTGCTTCGATTCCGG
>CAMBGJ010000396.1 GCA_945865805.1 Bordetella parapertussis | reverse complement strand
AGGTGCGTCCGCTGTGGCATAAAAGGCGGGAAATACCCGTAAAAGGAGCGAGTTTCGAGCGAAATCTTGCCAAAAACCAACATAACATGACGCAAGCATCACGAATTTGGCGGCCCTGCTTTTGCAAACCAATTATTAGAGGTCCCCTAAAGAAGAATCCCGGCGCGATCTTTATCGATATCCGCAGCGAGATTGAACATTATTTCGTCGGCCATCCGGTGGGCGCGATACACGTGGCGTGGAGCGACGGCCCGAACTGGGAAGTCGATCCGCCGCAGTTTGTGTCCGAGGTTCAAAGTGCTGCGGCTGCTGGCCAGCCTGTGGTCTTAATCTGCCGCAGTGGCAACCGCTCCGTCGATGCGGGGCACGCGCTGGAAGCTGCCGGATTCACCAGCGTCTACAACGTGGTGTACGGCTTTGAAGGCGACCTCGGCGAAAACCATCATCGCAACGAAAAAAACGGCTGGCGCCACGATGGCCTGCCGTGGGAGCAAACCTAAGGCGGCCGAGGTTAGCGCGCCCGAACCGCGCCATCATTACCGCACGTTGCCCTGCAGCCACTCATCCACCAGCTTCGCTGTCACCAGATTATTCAGTTCCATCACTTCGCGCCCCGACTCACCCACGTTGCTGGCCGCCGACGTAAAACACGCCGTGTTTTGCTACGTTGCTATCGATTACCCACACGCCCGCTGGCATGCCGTTACTGTAGCGACGATGCGCGCACGGGTAAAGCGCGCGTTTGTCTGTCAGGTTATCTATCCTCATGTTGATCTACATACACGGTTTTAACAGCGCGCCAGAATCCTTCAAGGCGCGGCTCACGGGCGAGCGCCTGCGCGCGCTGGGGCGTGAAAATGAGTACTTCGTGCCTGCGTTGCCGCACCGCCCCGCCGAGGCGATGGCGCTGTTGTGCGCAGCAGTCGAAAAGAATCCGCACGCCGCGTTGATCGGCAGT
This sequence comes from Bordetella parapertussis, assembly GCA_945865805.1. Classification (GTDB taxonomy): domain Bacteria; phylum Pseudomonadota; class Gammaproteobacteria; order Burkholderiales; family SG8-41; genus UBA5216. Next base: position 3,052 of record CAMBGJ010000396.1, on the reverse strand, counting down.
TCGCTGGGCGGCTATTACGCCACTTATCTGGCGGAGCGCTACGCGCTGCGCGCGGTATTGGTCAATCCTGCCGTCAAGCCTCATGCGTTGCTGCGTAACCATCTCGGCCCACAGAAAAATCTTTACACCGGCGCCAGCTATGAACTTACCGCGCAACACGTGACCGAGTTGGAGGCGCTGGACACCGCCACCATCGCGCCGGCGCGCTACCTGCTGCTCACGCGCACCGGTGATGAGGTGCTGGATTACCGCGACGCGGTGGAAAAATATAGCGGCGCGATGCAGCGGGTGATTCCTGGCGGCGATCATGGGTTTGGCGATTTCGCCGATTATTTGGATGAGGCATTGGCGTTTTGTGGCATGTCACCGAGATTCCCGTAACCAATCATTAGCTGATAGACTAATCTGTATTATGCGTCGTTGGCTCGCTATTTTTCTGCTGGTATCCATTCCTCTGCAATTTACATGGGCGGCGGCGAGTGCTTATTCTCAGCACGAAAATTGGGATGCTGCCAACCACTTTGGCCATCATGCGCACGAGCACAAGATGAGTGCTGATCAAGAAACGCCTGACCCGATGCAGTCCGGAAATATCGAATCAGACTGTAACGTTTGTCATGCGGGTTGCGCCCATGCGCTAACCGGCACCATTGTGCAAACCCCCGTCATAACGGCTGTTGTTGGCGTGGTGGATTACCGCGCCCATACTACTGCTCCGCCATCGGTACGCCCTGAGCGCCCTCAGTGGCGCTTCCTCGCCTGATCGGCGGGGAAGCTTTTCCCTGTCCGCCGCCGTTACCTTCGTTACTGTCGTAAGCGGGGTCCGCTTCACGTCCCTGTGCATGGCATAACACCGTAACGTAGCGAGCGTGCAGTTCGCTCCCTGTCGATTCCCCCGCGCCTTAAAACTCCGGAGAAACGAATGGTTCATAGTAAAAACAGCATTACCCTGCGCCTGCGCGTGTCCATCGGGGCCGGCATTTTGTTCGCGCTGGTCGGTTCTGACGTGTGGCCACAAGCGCTCTTACCGTCGCCCGCGGGCGGACAAGGCAATGCAGCGAGCACGCCATTCGGGCTTAAGGCGATGTTCGACGCGGCATGGCTGCGCCAACCCGAAGCCAGATCCCTCGCCGCGCGAACAGACGCCGCAACGGCACGTCGGGAGGCGGTGAATAGCTGGACACCTGAACCGGCTGCACTTGAGCTTTCGACAAAAGCCGATGGGCCGGGCCGCAATCAGGGGGGGCGTGAATTTGCCGCCGGTATCGCCATTGCGCTGTGGTTGCCGAATGAACGTGCGCGATCGGGGGCACTCGCCGATGCGGAATCGCTAGGCGTTGGTGCCCGGCACGCGGTGGCGAAACTGCGTACAGCCGCTGCCGTTCGCGAGGCATTTTGGGCGTGGGAGCGCGCCCGCATCGAACTGGCTCTGGCGCGTGACCGACTGGCCGCCGCGCAAACACTGGCGCTGGATGTCACCAGGCGTGTAACTGCGGGCAATCTCGCACGGGCCGATCAGCATCAGGCAGACGGCAGCGTGGCGGCGGCACTCGGCGCAGAGGCAGAAAGCCAAAGCGTGTTGAGTGCCGCCACACAGCAAGTGCGCGCGCTGACGGGCTGTCTGCCGCTACGGGTCTCTGCAAACGAGGTTCGGGTGGAGACCGTGCCTGCGGCACCACCGGATTTCAGCCATCTGGATGCATCGCATCCACTGATCGCCGACTCGATCGCGCGATCAGAAGTGGCCAGGCGCACCGTCGAATTGACTCGTACCCGGACGCGCGCAAACCCGGAGCTGACGCTGACCACGGCGCGCGAACGTAGCGCGGCGAGCGATGCTTACCAGCAAACCGTCATGCTGGGCGTGCGCTTGCCGTTCGGCTCGGACAGCAGGCAGCGCGCCAAACTGGCGGCAGCCAGCGCGGATGCGGTGGAAGTCGAAAGCGAACTCACGCTCGCACGCGAACGCGTGCTGGCGGATATCGAAGCGGCCCGGCAGCGCGTGGCATCCGCCCGCGTGCAGGCCGATGCCGCCCAGCAGCGCGCAAGGTTGGCACGCGAAACAACCGGCTTTTTTGAGAAATCGTTCCGCATGGGTGAATCCGATTTGCCCACACGCCTGCGCGTTGAATTGTAGTCGGCTGAAGCAGATCGCCAGGCTGTGCGGGCGCGGATCAATCATGCCGTGTCTGTCTCGGCGCTGCGGCAAGCCCTGGGGCTTTTTCCCGAATGAGCCGCCATCATGAACCTCACGCTTTTCAGGACTAACGCCATGCAATCGTATCGCGAACGAAATTTCAAATTTCATGGCCGGCTTTCAAGGCTGATAACCTTACTGTTGATTGCGACACTCGGCGTACCGACCATTAGCACCGCAGGTCCCGGCCACGACCACGGAGAGCAATCTGCGACACCAGTCGCGGGTTCAACGCAGCCACGCGTTACCGCCGTGTCCGAAAGTTTCGAGTTGGTCGGCATACTGTTTGCCAGCGAACTGTCTATTTTGATTGATCGCGCGCCGACGAATGAACCCGTAGTCGATGCCAAGCTCACCGTTGATGTGGATGGCCGCAGCGTTGTCGCCGCATTTCATAAAGATCATGGTGACTATTCCCTGACTGACGCGGAGATGCTGAAAAAACTTCGCACGCCCGGCGTTAAATCGCTGACCTTTACCCTGATTACCGGCAAAGACGCTGACTTGCTGTCCGGCGAACTGGATGTTCACGACGATGCTCACGCGAACAAAGCTGGCACGGCACACGCCTGGAAAAATTACGCGATCTGGGCTGGTGCTGGCGGTGGAATTCTTGTTCTGCTGGTGTTTTTGGCGCGCCGTCTTTCAGCACGTAAACAACGCGTGAGAGGTGCCCTATGACGCTGCCGCCGAAAATATGTTTTGCTGACTATGTGCGGGTTTTTGTTTTTTCCACAACGTTCTTCGTTATCGCAAACGCGGCACATGCCGGACCGGGTCACGATCACGGCGACGAAACGCCTTCTGCCGCCATCGGCAATGGTCCCAGGCGTTTGCCTGACGGCAGTGTGTTTT
>CAMBGJ010000395.1 GCA_945865805.1 Bordetella parapertussis | reverse complement strand
ATAGCAAAGGAACCAATTTGGACTGGATCACCCAAGAAATCGCCATCGGCAATTGCGACGACGCGCGGCGTTTTGACGTGCTGCGCGCGGCGGACATCGGCGGCATTCTGTCGCTGACCGGCTGGCCCAACGGATCAAACAATGTGCATGGCGTGGATTGGCGCTGCGTGGAACTCATCGACGGATTCGGCAATCCGGTCGACCAATTGCGCGAGGCGGTGTGGCAACTGCACGATCTGGCCGAACGTGGCCGCGTGCTGGTGCACTGCATGGAAGGTGTCAGCCGCTCGCCGCTGGTGGTGGCGAGCTATCTTGCCGACAAGGCCGCACGGCCGTTCGACGATTGCCTGCAGGAGATTTCCAATCTGCGCAAATGGGTGGCGCTGCAGCCGGGCCTGATGGAACTGCGGCAGGCCTACGAAGCCACGTTCCAGCCGCATGAGCGCGTCGGCCGCCCGGCCACGCTTGCCGCACGGGCTGCGGCCGGGTAATAACGCAAGTGACACAGGCGACAACGACAGCAGGCGCGCCAGCCAGCGAGCCGCTACGGCAATTTTTGCAGGTCGCGCGCGGCGCGGGCTTGCGGGTTTCTGCGGCCGAAGGCATCGACGCGGCGCGTGCCGTGGATATCATCGGCTACACCGACCGCACCCGGCTCAAAGACACGCTGGGATTGGTGCTCGCCAAGTCGCCGGACGAAAAAGCGCTCTACGACGAAGCCTTTGAGCTTTATTTCAAGCGCGACGAATTCACCAGGGAAGACAAAAAAGAACAAACACGCAAACCAGCCGATGCGCCACCGCAAGGCGGATCGCCCGGTGCGGAAGGCGGCAAAGGTGGCGGCGGCGGTGGCGAATCCTCGCAAGCGCTCGGGGATCTGCTGGAAAACGACGACCGCGCGGGTCTGGCTGCCTCGATGGAAGTCGCCGCGCGCGAAGCCGGCATCGAAAAAATCCGCCTGATGACGCAGAAGAACGGCTATGCGCGACAGATCGTCACGCGCATGGGTATGCAGGAGGTGCGCCAACGCATAGAAGAACTGTGTGCTTCAATGTCGCCGGAAGATATCGAGCGCGCGCAGAGGCTCGACAAACGCCTCGATCAACTGTGGGATGCGGCGCGCGATTACGCCGAGCGCGCGCTGCTGGTTCACGCCCAGGGCGAAAACGAACGCATGCGCGAACGGCTGCTGCGCGGCACGCGGCTGGCGAATATCGAACCGCATCAACTCGACCGCATGCGCTCGCTGGTGCGGCAAATGGCCAAGCGCCTCGCCACGCGCTACGCCGCAACACGACGCAAGCACCTGCGTGGCCAGCTCGATGTGCGCCGCACGCTACGCCGCAACATGGGGTGGGGTGGCATCCCATTCATTACGGTGTGGAAACAAAAGCGCATCGAAAAAGCGCGCGTGATGGTGCTGTGCGATGTATCCGGTTCGGTGGCGTGGATCTCGCAATTTCTGCTGATGTTTTTGTATGCGCTGACCGAGGTGCTGTCGGACATTCGTTCGTATGCCTATTCCGATTCGCTGATCGAAGTCAGCGACATCATGGAAAAAGAACCCATCGATGACGCCATCGCCCATGTGCTGGCGCTGATGGGCTTTGGCAACTCGAACTATGGTGCCGCCTTCGCCGATTTCGAAAACGGCTGGATGTCGCAAGTCACCAATAAAACCACGGTGATCATTTTGGGCGACGCGCGCGGCAATGAAACCGATCCGCGCACCGACATCCTCGCCCGCGTATCGAAACGCGCAAAGAAAATCATCTGGCTGAACCCCGAATTCAAATCGTCGTGGGGCGCGGGGGATTCCGATATATTTCGTTACGCGCCGTATTGCAACCTGGTGCGGGTGTGCAGCACGTTGAACGATCTGGATCGTGTGATTACTGATCTGCTGGATGATTCACTTTAAAATATTCAATAAAATCAAATAGTTACAGAGACCCTTCATACTGATCGAAGCTGCATTAGCGTAGGCGTCTTGTAGAACACAACCGTAGCCGAGGAAACCCGAAATGAAGCTCATACACACACTGCGCGGCCCATTGCTGATGATCCTGCTGGCGGCTATCACCGCCCCCGCTCTGGCGCAAAAACACGGCGGCACGCTGCGTTTTCCGCTGCGCGAAAATCCGAGTAGCGCGTCGTTGCATGAGGAATCGTCGATCACTGCCATGCAGCCCTTTATGGCGGTGTTCAACAATCTGGTGATGTACGACCAGCAACAGGAAATGGCGCGTCCCGAAACGATCAAGCCCGATCTCGCCACCGAATGGTCGTGGAGTACCGACAACAAGGTGCTGACGATGAAGCTGCGTCAGGGCGTGAAGTGGCACGACGGCAAGCCTTTCACCAGTGCGGACGTGCAATGCACCTGGGACATGATCACCGAAAAGCGCACCTCCAACTGGCGCAAGAATTCACACAAGGAATGGTACGGCAATCTCAAAGAGGTCACGGTCACTGGCCCGTATGAAGTACGCTTTGTGCTGGGACGTCCGCAACCGTCGTTTTTGTCGTTTCTCGCCAGCGGCTGGTCGCCGGTGTATCCGTGCCACGTCGATGGCCGGGTGATGCGCCAGAAGCCCATCGGCACCGGGCCGTTCAAGGTGGTGGATTTCAAAGCCAACGACGTGATACGCCTTGAGAAAAACAAGGAATACTGGAAGCCCGGCCGACCGTACCTCGATGGCATTGTCTATCGCATCATGCCCAGCACGGCTACCCGTGTGCTGTCTTTTGTGACGGGTGATTTCGACATGACGGGCACCTCCACGGTAACGCCCATCACCATCAAGGATATTCAATCCAAGCTGCCCAATGCCGTGTGCCAGACCACCGGCACCATGGTGACCGGCGTGGTGCTGATCAACCACAAGGCACCGCCCTTCGACAACCCGAAAATCCGCCGTGCGGTGAATTTAGCGCTGGATCGCAACGGCTTTGTCACCGCACAGCATGGCGCGGCGCGTCACGGCGGTGTGATGATGACGCCGCCGTACGGCACGTGGGGCCTCGCACCCGCGCAACTCGACACCGTGCCCGGCTTCGGCAAAGATGTCGAAAAAAATCGCGCCGAAGCACGCAAACTGATGGAAGAAGCCGGTTACGGCCCCAACAACAAACTGAAGCTCAATTTCATTGTGCGCAACTCCGCACCCAATTTCGTGGCCGGTGCCACGCTCGCCGCCGATCAGTTGCGCAGCATCCATATCGAAAGCATTGTCGAAGCCAAGGATTACACAGTGTTCACCGGCTCGGTGATCAAGGGCGCTTACACCATCGCCTTCGAGACTTCCGGCTCGGCGATCGATGACCCGGATGTGGTGCTCTACGAAAACTTCAAATGCGAGTCGATACGCAATTACAACAAATACTGCAGCCGCGAGGTCGAGGCGAAAATCGAAGAACAATCCGCCACCACCGATCCGGTCAAGCGCAAACAACTGGTGCAGGCACTGGATCTGCAATTGCTGCAGGACGCGGCACGCGTGGCGGTCTACCACTCGACGAGTTCGGCCTGCTGGCATCCGTACGTCAAAGGATATCTGCGCTCGAAGAACGGCATCTATACCCATCACCGCATGGAAGATGTGTGGCTGGATAAATAGGCACGCGCATAGGCACGCGTACGAGCACGCCTCTTCCCGCTACACCACCTACCGCGCACCCACGCATCGGCCATGAACCTGACCCGCCGCCGCGCGACCCCGGAAGACGTGCCGCGTTTGCTCACGCTGCGGCACGACACCATGGGCGAACATTTGATTGCCGCCGGAGAAATCCTCGACGACGCCAGGCAACTGGCGCGAGTCATGGACCGGTTTGAATGCGCGGAGGTGTTGATGCACGACGGCGTGATGGTTGGCCTGCTGACGCCCTTTGCGACCTGCGTTCATACGCTGACGACGGACAACGGCAGGGAATTTGCCCAGCACGAGCGAATCGCCAAGGAACTCGACGCCGACTTCTTCTTCGCTCACCCCTATTCCTCCTGGGAGCGGGGTGCCAACGAAA
>CAMBGJ010000394.1 GCA_945865805.1 Bordetella parapertussis | reverse complement strand
GCTGATGCAAACCCCCAAACTGCTGCTGGCGGATGAGCCCACCTCGTCGCTGGATCCGAAAACCTCGGTGGAAATCATGACCCTGATGCGCGATCTGGCCAATCAGCGCGGCATACCGGCCATCGTCAACATCCATAACGTCGAGCTGGCGCGGCGCTTTGCCACGCGCATCGTGGGTTTATGCGGTGGCGCCGTGGTGTTCGACGGCGCGCCCGATGCTTTGTCCGATGCGCACCTTAAACAAATCTACGGCGGCGAAAGCTGGCTCGATGCTGCCACGGCTTGAACCGGAGCATCGTTCGCGTGTGCGTTCGGTGGTAATCACGCCAGCGAACTGGCCGGCGCGAATCGCGTGGCTGGTGTTCGCGGTGTATTTTGTCTACGCGCTGTCACATCTGCAGCTCACACCCGCGCGCTTCATTGCCGGGCTGGATTACGGCTACAAGTTTTTGACCAAGCTCTTCCCGCCTGATTTTCAGCGCTGGGCGCTGCTGGTAAAGGGCCTGAAGGAAAGCCTCGAAATCGCCATTCTCGCCTCGGTGCTGGGGCTCGTCATTTCGCTGCCAGTAAGCCTGCTCGCCGCGCGCAACCTTATGCCGCCGTGGGTGACCTGGCCGGCGCGCATGCTGATGGTGGTATGTCGCTCGTTTCACCCGGTGATCATCGCCATTTTGTTCGTGAAGGCGGTCGGCTTCGGCGCGCTGGCTGGCATCCTCGCCTTGACCGTGGCGTCAATCGGGTTTCTCGGCAAACTCTTCACCGAGGCGATCGAGGAAATTTCGTCAAAGCAGGTCGAAGCCGTGCGCGCCACCGGCGCGCCGTTCATGAGTGTCATCGCATTCGGCGTGGCGCCACAGGTGTTCGCGCGCTTCATCGGCTTTGCCTCGTATGAACTCGACGCCAATTTGCGCAACTCCACCATGGTCGGCATCGTCGGCGCGGGCGGCATCGGCGGCACGCTGTTCGCGGCGTTTCAGCGCTTCGACTACGATTTTGTCTGCGCGATTATTCTGTCGATCATCGCCCTGATCATAGTGGGCGAAGTGTTGACCAACTTCGTGAAACGGGTGTTTCGCGCATGAGTGCCGCCCCCGTGGATCGTGAATGGCAGCGCTACAGCCTGGGCGAGCGCATGGCACGCTTCGCGGTTTACCTCGCGATCGTCGCCGCCGTAGTGTTGTCGATACGCACCGTCGAAGTGATCCCGGATTTCATCCTCGACGCGCCGGAGCAATTGGCCGATCTCGTGAAGCGCATGTGGCCGCCGGATGTCGCCTCGTACCCGCAAGAGATACACGCCGCGCTGCTCGATTCGCTGCACATCGCGACGGTGGGCACCGTGCTCGGCGTGGCGATGGCGCTGCCGTTCGGCTTTCTCGCGGCACGCAACGTCACGCCGTGGCCGTGGTTGAACTGGGCCGCGCGCCTGGTGCTCATCGCCACGCGTTCCGTGAACACACTGGTATTCGCGCTATTTTTTGTCGCGGTATTCGGCCCCGGCGCGCTGGCGGGCACGCTGGCGATCGCGTTTCACTCCATCGGTTTCGTCGGGCGGCTCTTTTCCGAAGCGCTGGAAAACACCAGCCCCGGCCCGATTGAAGCGCTGCGCGCGGCGGGCGCGCCGGGGGCCAGCGTGATCAGCTTCGGCTACTGGCCGCAGGTGGTGCCCGCGTTCTGGTCGCTGGTGCTGTTCCGCTGGGACATCAACGTGCGCGAATCCATCGTGCTGGGTCTGGTGGGCGCAGGCGGCGTCGGCATGGCACTCGACAACGCACTCAATTTATTTCAATGGCCGCGTGTGGCGATGATCCTGCTCGCCATACTCGGCGTGGTGATTGCCGCCGAAGTGGTGGTGACTTACATCCGCAAGAAAATCATTTGAGGCTTATGCTCAGACGTGCTTAATATTATGTAACTAATTGTTTTTATTGATATTTTGTAGCTACTCAGCGCAACGACAAGAACCTTACAACCTCTTTTGCCACAGAGGACACAGAGGACACAGAGAACCGCGAACCGCTTTTCCTCTGTGTTTTCTGTGTACTCTGTGGCAGATGCTTTTGAATTTGTTGTTCGGGCTGAACAATTACAAACATTCTTGTTCCGTTTTCCTGCGCCACCACTCAGGCCAGCCATTCCGGGCGCCCACCCCCACCCGCTGCCACCCCCAACGCCGCGCCACGCGGCCCGATGCCCGGCCCTTCACGCTGAAAATTTGTGCAGTAGGCAAACGACAAATTGCGTTCACGGTCGCACCACGCGAAGGCGCCGCCGGTGCCGGTGTGGCCGAAGGCTGTCAGGTTGGCACCCATCGGCACGGTGTTGGGTTCGTTGTGCATGAAGCCGTAGCCCATGCGGATGCGGCGCTGGGTCATGATGCAGTCGTCTTCCCATGCGAGTTGCGAGGCGCGTGCCACCGCCGCCGCGCTTAACAGACGCACGCCGCCGATTTCGCCATTGCCGGCGAGCAGCGCGTAGGCGCGAGCCATGGCGCGCGCGCTACCGTGGCCGCCGAAGGAGGCGACTTCGAGCTCGCGGATTTCGCGGCAGTTCTGGAAGTAACCCATCCTGGGTGCGAAGCGGAACGCGCGGCCCAGGGGCGTGGTGTCGTCGCCCGCAATCTTGAAAAATCCGTTCTTCGGATTCGGGTGCATGTCGGAGACACGCGCGATTTCATCGGACTTCAAACCGATGTTGTAATCTGCACCAAGTTTGCGGGTGACTTCTTCGCGCAGAAAGGTGCCGACGGTTTTGCCGCTGACGCGCCGCACGATTTCGCCGAGGATAAAACCGATGTTGATGGAGTTATACGCGCCCTTCGTGCCAGGTTCCCACGCTGGTTCTTGCTGCTCGATCGCGCGGATGTGCGTCGCCCAGTCAAACCACGAACCCGGCGGCGCGTGGTCACAGAAAATCACGCCGCAGGTGTGCGACAACACATGACGCACCAGCACGCCTGCCTTGCCCGCTTGGGCGAACTCGGGCCAATAGCGCGCCACCGGCGCATCGAAATCAATCAGGCCGCGATCAATCAAGATGTGTGTGCACAACGCGCACATGCTTTTCGCCACCGAGTTCATGATCACGATGGTGTCTTGTTGCCACGGTTCGGTGCGCGCCAGGTCTTTGTAGCCGCCCCACAGATCAACCACCGGTTTGCCGTCCAGGTACACGCAGACCGCCGCGCCGACCTCGCCGCGCTCGATGAAGTTGCGCTCGAACTCCGCGCGCACGCGGGCAAAGGGCGGCGTGCAGTTGCCGTTGATGGTTACGGGTGCTTGATTCATGGCGGTATCCAATTTGGGTGGGCAGCTATATGCTACGTATCTGATTTTGTAACTATTCAGCCGCTTTGAATCCCTTCACCGCAGAGGCGCAAAGACGCAGAGGTTACGCAGAGAAGTGCTTTTTCTCTGCGCCCTTAAACCATCAATGAAATCAATGAGGCCTCTGCGGTGAGGAAGTTTTGTCATCGAGGCTGAACAGTTACCTGATTTGTATCGATAAATTATTTCCAGCGCGCGTGGTCTTTACGCACGAAGGCGGGAAGTTGGTCGATGCCGATGGGGTCAGCCATTCTACAAATTTCCGCATATCCCCTCTCCGTAACCTGGCCCCTCGCTTCACTCGCCCCACTAGCGGGGCGAGGGGACAGTGTAGTAGAAATTTATAGAAGTCGCAGCCCGTATGCAGCGTAGCGAAATACGGGGCTTTGTTTCCCGTATTGAACTCCGTTCCATACGGGCTACGCATCTGTAAAATCTATTCTTGCGCAATCCCCGTCTCGCGTATCACTTTCGACCAAGCCAGATACTGATCGCGGGTATGGATCGTCAACTCTGCGGCTGTGGAGGTTTGTACTTCCACGCCCTGCTTGCCGATTTGATCGCGGGCCTCGGGCCGCGACAGCACGGTGTTCAAATCACGCGACAGCCGCGCGACGATATCGCGGCTCATTCCTGGCTGGCCGAACACGCCCTGCCAAGGCGAGATCGACACGCCGGGCATGCCCGCTTCGGCGATGGTC
>CAMBGJ010000393.1 GCA_945865805.1 Bordetella parapertussis | reverse complement strand
CCGCCACCGGCATCGTCGGCGCGGTGGTCACGCTGATGGGGCTGCTGGCGCTGCCGGCGATGCTGCGCGCGGGTTATCACACGCAACTGGCGGCGGGTGCCATCACTGCGGGCGGCTGTCTCGGGATTTTGATTCCGCCGTCGGTGCTGCTGATTGTGTATGGCGCAACGGCGGGCGTGTCAGTGGTGAAGCTCTACGCAGGGGCGTTTTTCCCCGGCCTCATGCTGGCGGCGCTGTATATCGGCTACGTGATCGTGCTGGCAAAAATCAAACCGTCGCTGGCACCGCCGTTGTCGGCCGCCGATCGTGCGGTGCCGCTGCCCGACACGGCCAGAGCCGTATCGGCAGATGGCAGCCGCAATGCGGTGGCGGGTTTTCTGGCGGCGGCGCGCGGCGCTGTGCCGGCCGCGCCGCGTGGTCTCGCCACGGGTAACTTTCTGCTGTCACTGCTGCCCGCATTGGCGATAGTCGCGACGCTGTCGGTGATGTGGCATTACACCACGCTGCCGGATGAGATTGCGTCCACCGAAGGTCTGGTGGAAATGGGGGGCGTGAGCAATACCACGGATACGCAAAAAGAAACCGGCGGATTGCAGGAGCCGTCAAAAGAAATGGGCGTACAGGAGCCGCCCAAAGAGGTTGGCGACGCCGCGCAGCAAGCGCAGGATGCGGCCGCCGCACTAGCCGCAGCTAAGGTAGCCGCCGCAGAAACTGCTGCCGCAAAAGAGGCGGCCACCAAAGCTGCGAACAAGGCTGCGCAAGCCAAGGCCGACGCCCCCGCCCGCTTGCCGATACCGCCATGGTTGTGGATCACCATCGCCGTAACGTCAATCGTAACTATTTGTTTTTATTGCATATTTAGCGTGGCACGGTTGGAAATCTTCAAGATGTTGCTGGGCTCGTTTTTTCCGCTGGCGGTGTTGATCCTGGCGGTGCTGGGCACCATCGTATTCGGCTGGGCCACGCCAACAGAAGCCGCTGCCATCGGTTCGCTTGGCGGCGTTTTGCTGGCGATTGCGTACCGCTTTCACAGCAAATGGCAAACGCTGGGCGCGGGCGTGCCGAATCGCGCGAGCGCGTCCGCCGCCAGTTCGATGAAAGACTTGGGGCCGATACTCAAAGAGTCGTCGTTCCTCACCGCTAAAACCAGCGCCATGGTGTGCTGGCTGTTTGTCGGTTCGTCCATTTTCTCGGCGGCGTTCGCGCTGCTCGGCGGGCAGGATCTGATCGAAAAGTGGGTGCTGTCGATGAACCTCACGCCGCTGCAGTTCATGGTGCTGTCGCAGGTGATTATTTTCCTGCTCGGCTGGCCGCTTGAATGGACGGAAATCATAGTGATTTTCATGCCGATATTCATCCCGTTGTTGCCGCACTTTGGCATTGACCCGCTGTTCTTCGGCCTGCTGGTGGCGCTTAACCTGCAAACCGCGTTCCTCTCGCCGCCGGTGGCGATGGCGGCGTTCTACCTGAAGGGCGTGGCGCCGCCGCATGTCACGCTGAATCAGATCTTCTTCGGCATGATGCCGTTCATGGTGATCCAGATCATCGCCGTGGTGCTGCTCTATGTGTTTCCGGGCATCGGCATGTGGCTGCCGCAGACGTTGTACAAATGACCGCGTGAACGAGGGAACGGGTGAACAAGTGAACAGGTGGGTTGCTGGTGCGCATGCCGTTACAGTCAATGTCACATGGCCCTACGCATTGTGCATCTGCTATGGTGGGGTTACTCGTTCACCCATTCACCCGTTCACTCGTTCACGTTCTTAAGAAGTGCGCTGGATCGTCTTCGCCCTCGGCGCTGCGGCATTCTGGCTGGCCTTTGTTCATCGCGTGGCGCCGGTTTCGATTGCCGGTGAGTTGACGCTCGCGTTCAGCATCAACAGTGCCGCGCTGGGTGCGCTCGCGGCGACGTATTTTTACGTTTACACCGTGATGCAAATCCCCACCGGGGTGCTGGTCGACACCCTGGGGCCGCGGCGTGTGTTGGCCGCAGGTGGCGTGGTGGCGGGCTTGGGTTCGATGTTATTTGGCCTGGCGGACACTTACTTTGCTGCCGTGGTTGGCCGCACGCTGGTTGGCCTGGGTGTGTCAGTGACCTTCGTTGCGCTGCTCAAGATCAGCGCGCAATGGTTCGACGAACGGCAGTTCGCCAGCATGGCGAGCCTGGTCAATTTTATTGGTCTGTGCGGTGCGGTATCGGCGACGATACCGCTGGCGTGGCTGATCACCGTGGTGTCGTGGCGCAGCGTGTTCGTCGCCATCGGTGTGGCATCCATGGCAGTGGCGGTGGCTACGTGGTGGCTGTCGGTGGATCATGCCGCGCCCAGTCCCGCTGCTTTGAGCAACCGCAGCAACCGCAGCACCTGGCGCGCCGACCTCATCGCCGTAATGAAAAATCGTGCGACCTGGCCCGCGTTCTGGGTGGGCTTTGGCCTGTCGGGCAGCTATATGAGCTTTGTCGGCTTGTGGCTGGCGCCGTTCTTGACGCAGGTGTACGGCAAATCCACCGTGGTGGCGAGTCAGCACGCGAGCGTGATCGTCATCGCCCTTGCGCTGTCGGCCCTGGTGGTGGCGCGCATTTCCGATGGCATGCAGCGCCGTAAACCGGTGTTGATCGGTGTGGCACTACTATACGTTGCGCTGTGGGTGGTGTGGCTCATCGGCGTGCCGGGTAAATGGACCTTCGCGATGTGTGCGTTGACGGGCCTGGCGGCGCCGGGCTTTACGCTGGCGTGGTCGTGCGTCAAGGAAGTGAATCCGCCGCAGCACGCGGGCATGGCGATCAGTGTGGCCAATAGCGGCGGCTTTCTTGCAGCAGGTATCCTGCAGCCGCTGGCGGGCGCGTTGCTCGATAGCAGCAAAGGTGCTGCTGTCGGCACGATGGCGGATTTTCGTCTGGCGCTGGCCGCCGTGGCGGTCTTCGCGCTCACGGGTTTGATCGGCGCGCTGTTTATACGCGAAACGCGATGCCGTAATATCTGGTCTTCTGACATGGCAAGGAAATCCGCATGAAACCGAAAGTTGTAGTCACCCGTGAAATCTTCGACGACAGCCTGGCATTATTGGCGCAGCACTGCGAGGTGCTCGATAACCAGGCCGACGTGCCGTACGCGCCCGATGCGCTGGCGGCAAAACTCACCGGCTGTGCGGGGCTGATGTGCGCGCTTACCGATAAAGTGGATGCAGCGCTGCTCGCGCGTTGCCCCGACTTGAAGGCGGTGGCGAACATTGCTGTCGGCTACAACAACATCGACGTGCCGACCTGCACCGCGCGCGGCATACAGGTGACCAACACGCCGGGCGTGCTCGACGACAGCACCGCCGATCTGGCGTTTGCGCTGATGCTCGCCACCGCGCGCCGCGTCACCGAAGTCGAGGCCTATATCCGCAAGGGCGAATGGACGGGCTGGAAGTTAAAGCAGTGGCTCGGCGTGGACGTGCATCACGCCACGCTGGGCATTATCGGCATGGGCCGCATCGGTCAGGCCATCGCCCGGCGCGCGGCGGGCTTTGATATGAAGGTGATTTATCACAACCGCAAACGCGTGGCAGCGGATATCGAACAGCGCACCAACGCGGCCTACGCAGGCATGGACGAGTTGCTGGCGCAGGCGGATTTCGTGGTGCTGCAAATGCCCTACTCGCCTGAGACGCATCACCTCATCGGTGCCAAAGAATTGGCGAAGATGAAGCCGGGCGCGATCCTGATTAATTCCACACGCGGCGGCGTGGTCGATGACAAGGCGCTGATTGCGGCGCTGAAAAACGGCGTGATCCGTGCGGCGGGGCTGGATGTCTTCGAAGGCGAGCCCCATCTCGATCCTGGTTTCATGGCACTGAAAAACGTGGTGCTGGCGCCGCATATTGGCAGCTCCACCGAGGCGACACGCCGCGCCATGGCGATGACGGCGGCGAAGAATCTGGTGGCGGTGCTGACCGGCACCATGCCGCCGAATCTGGTGAATCGCGACGTGGCGCGCGCAATGAATAGTTAGGCCCCAAGGAAAATTAACTTGGACAGATATGCCGACGTACAGCCTCACCGCAGAGGCGCAAAGACGCAGAGGTTACGCAGAGAAATGCGTTC
>CAMBGJ010000392.1 GCA_945865805.1 Bordetella parapertussis | reverse complement strand
AGATCGGCATGATGAATCTGGTCTACAACATGAAGCGGTTAGGACAATTGCTCAAGCGCGATGCGCAAGCCGCAGTGGTGGCAAGCACCGCTCAGGGGAGAGGTGCGTCCGCTGTGGCATAAAAGGCGGGAAATACCCGTAAAAGGAGCCGAGTTTCGAGCGAAATCTTGCCAAAAACCAACATAACATGACGAAAGCATCACGAATTTGGCGGCCCTGCTTTTGCAAACCAATTATTAGAGGTCCCCTTTGGTGAAGGCGCGGACGAGGCCTTCATCGACGCGGTAAGTCATGCCGCTGGTGCGTATGCTGCGGCGCACCTCATACGTTACGGACGCGGGTTGCCGTTTCAGCTCAATACCTTGTCGGATGTACTGGTGTTTTCAGTGGGGGCCGTGATAGCGGGTCCGCTCGCGAGTATCGTGGCCCACGGCGTACTGGCGTCGGCGGCGGGGCATCCCGTACCGGGGATGAATTGGTTGCTGTACTGGACGGGTGATGCCTCCGGTGCGATGGTGATTGCGCCGCTATTGATTGTCTTGCGGCAGCATGCGGGCGACTGGCGCACCGTATCGCTCAGGCATTGGCTGGAAGCGGCCGCCATGTTTGCCGTGCTGGGCGGGGTGCTCCATTTTATTTTCAGCCAAAAGCTGCCGACGGTGTATCTGGCGTTGCCGTTGGTGCTGTGGGCGGCGGTGCGTTTTGGCACGTTGGGCACCACACTGGTGATGCTGGTGCTCATGCTGTTCATCGTGCGTTACAGCGCGCTGGGCCTGGGGCCTTACGGAGCACTGCTGCAGGGCCAAGCATTGCTGGTGCAATCGTTTCTTACCGTGGCGAGCGTGTCGGCGCTATGCCTGAGCGCGATTATTTTCCAGCACCGGCAGGCGCAGGATGCGCTGCGTCGCGCACGCGACGAACTCGAGCATCGGGTTGCCCAACGCACCACGTCGCTGGCCGAGAGCGAGCGGCGTCTGCGTGAAAGCAATGCGCAATTCGCGGTCGCTCGCGCGGCCGCGCGCATGATCATCATCGAGTGGCACATCGCGACGGATACCCTGAAATTCAGCGACGATCCGGCGTGGTTGCGCGGACCGCCACCGCCGGGCGGCAAATACCCCTTGCTTAAGGAACAGGTGCATCCCGATGACCGCGAGCGCTTTCTCGAAACGCGGCAACGGGCGATCGATACGTTGCAGGGGTGCGCGCTGGATTTTCGCATCGTGCGTACCGACGGCATCGTGCTGTGGGTGCAATCCCATCAGACGATATTTGCGGGGCCGGACGGCAAGGCCGAGCGGCTGGTGTCGGCCACGCAAGACATCAGCGCGCGCAAGCAGATCGAGGCGTCAATGCGTGAATCCGAGCAGCGCCTGCGCGCCTTGCTTGACGGTATCCCCGATCGCGCATGGCTCAAGGACGCCGAGGGGCGATTCATCGCCGTCAACCGGGCGCAGGAAGAAAGCTACGGACTGCCGGCAGCCAGGCTCATCGGCAAGACCATTTTTGATATACGCTTGGCTGATGTGGCACAACGCATCGCCGCCGAGGATCGCATGGTGATGGGTAAGGGCGCATCCATGCACTTTGAGCGGCGCTCGCATCTGGACAATAGCTGGGTGGAAATCACCAAGACGCCCATCTTCGGCGCGGGCGACAAACCGGCTGGTATCGTGGCGATCTGGCGCGATATCACGGTACGCAAGGAAGCCGAACAGCAGACCCTGATGCAAAGCGAACAGCGTTACCGCACTCTGGTCAACGCCACCGCGCAGGCCATCTGGATATTGGATGCCAATGGTCGCTTAAATGTGATTCTCAAGTCGATCACCGGCGATCAACTTGATTACGTGCAATCAGGCGACTGGCTTGAATTCGTGCACCCGGCGGATCGCGCGGGCGCGGCGCAGGCCATGCAAGCGGCCATTGCCACCCGCTCGGTCTACGAGCACGAGCACCGTCTGCTGGATCGTCAAGGGCACTCGTGGGATGTGCTGGCACGCGCGGTGCCGGTGCTGAATGCGGATGGATCGGTGCGCGAATGGATCGGCACCTCGATGGATGTGTCGGGGCGCAAGGCCGCGAAACGCGCGCTGCAAGGCGTGAATCAGACTTTGCGGCAGTTGACTGGACGCCGCGAAGCCGTACGCGAGGAGGAACGTGCGCGCATTGCGCAGAATTTGCACGATGGCGCCGGCCAGTCGCTGAACGTGGTGCGTTTAAAGCTGGCGGCGATAGCCAACGGACTAACGAACAATGCCGGGACTCATACCGCGCAGGCGGCGCAGCTGGCCGAAGTGCAGGGCATAATCGATCAGATCAATCAGGATGTGCGCTCGCTGGAGTTTGAATTGAGCCCGCCGGTGTTGCGCCAGTTGGGCGTGGTGCCCGCCATAGGCTGGTTGGCCGAGGAAATGCAGCGTTCCTACGGCTTGACGGTATTGATCAATGAAGACGAAGGCGAAGATAAACCGCTGGATCAGACGCGTCGCGCTTCCATATTTCGCGCGGTGCGCGAGTTGTTGATTAATGTCGCAAAACATGCGAAGGTCAATACCGCGCATGTGGATGTACAAAGGTCGGCGCACGATTTGCAGATTACCGTGAGTGATATGGGCAAGGGGTTTGATACCGCGACGCTGGATCAGCTTGAAACCAGCGGGCTGGGCTTGACCGGCGTGCGGGAAAGAACGGAATTCAGTGGCGGCTGCATGCAGGTGAGCAGCGTGCCTGGTGCCGGTACCGCCATTACGATTACCATGCCGTTAAACGAGGAGGCACGATGACTATTCGAGTTGCACTGGCCGATGACCACCGGATGTTGCTGGACGCGCTGATTACCGTGCTGGCGAGCGAGCCGGATTTGCAGGTGGTGGGCGTGGCGAATGACGGTCCCTCGACCATCAAGCTGGCGCAGGACGAAGCGCCCGATGTGCTGGTGCTCGACATTTCCATGCCCGGTACCAACGGCGTGGATGTTGCGCGACAGTTGCACAAGGAAAACCCGAAAATCAAGGTGCTGGCGCTGTCCGCCTATCTTGATAAGCGCTTTGTGCATGAAATGCTCAAAGCAGGTGCCATGGGCTATGTTACCAAGACTGCCGCGCTGACGGATTTGCCGCGCGCGATACGCGCCGTCGCCAGCGGACAGAATTTTCTCAGTGCTGAAATTACCGCAGCGGTGGTGGGCGAGTTGGCACCCCCGAGCGCGGCGGCTGCGCCGCCATTGAGCGCCCTGAGCCCGCGTGAACGTGAAGTGTTGCGGCTGGTGGCCGATGGCGTGCGCACCGCAGAAATCGCGCGGCGTCTGGGTATCACAGAAGCGACGATTGAAGTGCACCGCCGCAACGTGATGCACAAGCTGGAGTTGCGGACCGTGGCGCAGTTGACCAAATACGCCGTGCGTGAGGGGCTGACGTCGCTGTAACCCATGGCGCCAATCTCACCGCAAAGGCGCAAAGACGCAAAGGAAACGCAAAGGAAACCTGCGCGGATTTTTCTTTGCGTGCTGTTCTTTGCGCCTTTGCGGTGGAGGGGTTGACGATACGTCACCTATTCGCCGCTTAAGATAGTGCCACTGGTCCCTGTAACATGACCAGGTGCGCCAAGGTAAATTCATTAAAATTATCAATAAAATCAAATGTTTATGATGAATTCCCCATGAACATGGCGAATGATGCCGACGGCACCAGGAAGGCGCAGGGGGCGTTGTCAGAGCAGGTCGCCAGCGCGCGTCGGCGCTTGGGCATCCAGTATGAGATCGCCCATATCCTGGCCGAAACCAGCGGCTTGCGAGACGCAACACAGGCGCTGTTCAAGACCATTTGCGGTTACGAAGGTTTTGTCGCGGCGTCGCTGTGGCGCGTCTCGGTCGATGCCGAGTTTTTGCAACACGTGGATTTCTGGACGGAAGACCACCCCGCGCTGACGACGTTTGTGGCCGAGTCGTTAAGGAAACGCGGATTTAATAAGGAATTTTGCCAACGGAGGATGAGGGCTAAGCGTTAAGTATAGACCGTCAAGCACGAAGAGCGAAAATGAAGCCGCCAGAGCCAACCCAAGTGAGTTTCGCCCAAGCCGAATACGAGAAGAAGAAAA
>CAMBGJ010000391.1 GCA_945865805.1 Bordetella parapertussis | reverse complement strand
GTGCGTCCGCTGTGGCATAAAAGGCGGGAAATACCCGTAAAAGGAGCGAGTTTCGAGCGAAATCTTGCCAAAAACCAACATAACATGACGCAAGCATCACGAATTTGGCGGCCCTGCTTTTGCAAACCAATTATTAGAGGTCCCCATATAGGTGATCAGTACCTGCACATCCAGAAAATTCCACCACGTGCCCAGACCCGCCAGCAGGATCGACAGGCCGTACGATCCGGCCGCGAACAAAAAACGCCGCATGCGCAGCGCCTGTCCATCTGGACGTATCGCGGGTTGCAGGCTCACGCGGTGTTCTTCAGACGCGTGGCGGCAGGCCGGGCCTGCGCGGGAGCCGGCATCATCGGCGCTCGCGGAAAGAATGACATTGAATAGTTAACTATTTGTTTTTAAACAATAAATTACCGATGAGCGTGCGGGAAATTGGAGCCGATAACATAGAAGGGTACCGTGTATTTCGCATGCGCTGTAGGTAAATTTCAAGACTAATACCCGAATGTTACCGTGACCGGCATGTGATCGGAACCCAGATCGGGGCCGATGGCGCGTTTGACCAACGGCAACGACGGATGGGCGAAGCTGTGATCGATCGCCAAACCGATGTTGGCATTGTCGAAAGTCACCGGCCAGGTGTGTTCAAAGCGGTGTGGCGTGCGCGCGTCGCGCAAACCGCTATCGGCAGCGAATTTCTGAAAATAGGGCGACCAGGGCGTCAGATTGAAATCGCCGACAGCGACCGGTGTTGCTTTGGCTTGTGCTTTTGCGATCTGCGCGAGGTAGTCGAATTTGTAATTGCGATCCGCAGCCATTTCGCTGGAGATGGGGGGCGGGGCATGGGCCGCGAGCAGCAACAAGGGCTCGTCGCGGCCCGGCAGCTTGATGGTCGCTTCGATGTGCGGAAACAAGCGCGACGGCTTGAACGACAGCGCACCGAAATCAATCGGATGTTTGCTGGCGAGTGCGATGCCGAACGGCGAATCTTCGAGGTGGCGGATTTGATAGGGGAATAACCCCTTGATTTCGTCCAGCGCAAACTCAAAATCAGGCGTGGCTTCGAGCAGCACCACCACGTCGATCTGCTTCGCGCGGCGCAACAGATACGAACTGACACGCCCCGGCTGTTCGTGATGCAACCCCACATTGAAATGAAACACGGTGAATTGTCGCGTGGCGGCTGTCGGCGGCGGCTCGTTTTGCAACAGGGCGCGCGCGACCGGATAACCGTTCCACAACACCAACGCGAACGCCACGGCGGCCCAGCGCCATGCGCGCGTGATCGCCAGGCCCATAAAGCACAGGAAGGCAAACACGCAATAATGCGGTGCAAAGTGGCTGAACAATTCGAAAAACCACCACTGCGTGGCCAATGCCGCGCACAGCGTGGCGGTCAGCAGCAGCCCGGTGAGCATCGCCAGACGCCGGGTAACGCCGTGCCGGAAGGCTTGTGCCATGAGTTAACTTTGCTCGCTTTGTTTGGTGTGTCAGTCGAGCCTGGTGCCTGCCTCGCGGATCACCCTCGCCCATTTGACGATTTCACGTTTGATGAAATCGCCGAACTCAACGGACACAGCCACGAGGGTGTAGCCATCCGGCGCGGCCTTGACGACAGCCTTGGTGCCGATGATGCCATTGGCGCCTGCGCGGTTTTCAACGATGACCTGTTGCTTGAAGGCATCGGCCAGACGTTCGGCCACAAAGCGCGCCAGCGTTTCGCCGGTGCCGCCTGCGGTGATGGGCACCACGATGCGTATCGGCTTTGCAGGATAACTTTGTGCGCAAACCGTGCCAGCGCACAGCAAGCCGGTCAGCAGCACGGCGCGACGTTTAGTAGCGCGCACGTTTTTCTTCCGGCAAGCCGTACTTCTCTTCGAGCGCTTTCACCTCATCCATGCCGACGATGTCGAACCAGTCGGTGAATGTTGCCATGTCCTTGACGATATGGCCTACGGTACCTTTTTCGCGCAATTCACGCAGGAAACGCCGCACCGCCGGTATCGCCGAGAGGATGGCAAAGTTGGGATAAATCGCGAGCTTGAAGCCGAGCTGCGACAGTTCATCCTTGTGCAGATACGGCGTCTTGCCACTGGACGCCATGTTGAACAGCGTGCCGACCTTGAACGCTTTGGGAATCGCGGAGAGATGTTCCATCGTCAGCGGCGATTCGACAAAAATCATGTCAGCCCCCGCCGCTTCGTAGGCGCGACCGCGATCGAGCGCCGCTTCGAAGCCCTCGACAGTCAATGCATCGGTGCGCGCGATGATCAGAAAATCGTCGTCGTTGCGCGCGTCGCAAGCGGCCTTGATTTTGTTGCACATCTCGGCGCTCGAAACCAGTGACTTCCCCGCAAGATGGCCGCAACGCTTGGGCAATTCCTGGTCTTCGAGGTGTATGCCGGCGACCCCGGCCTTTTCATACGCGGTGACCGTGCGCTGCACGTTCAGCGGATTGCCATAGCCGGTGTCGGCATCAGAAATCACCGGCAGGCCACAGGCATCGGCGATGCGTCCGGCGTTATCGACCATTTCCGGCATCGTTAGCAGGCCGACATCCGGCATGCCCAGCCGCACCGCCGAGGTTCCGCCGCCAGTCATGTAAATCGCGCCGAACCCTTCGGCGGCCACCAGCCGTGCATTGAGGGCATCAGCGACACCGGGGGCGATGACTACGCCGGGCGCAGCGAGCAGTTCACGCAGCCGGGTGGTGGGGCGTTTGGTTTTGGGCATGGCAGGGGTTTCTCATACGTGAGGATGGTGCATGGAAAAGCGTCCTAATCGCTGCATTCCGGTGGGTTGGCGATACGTTCAACTACACACGGAGCGCCAGCGACACGGCTTGCCGATTTTACAGCGCCCTTGCGTTGACTTGCGCGGGTCGCGTGGCATCAAGTCGGCGTAAGGCGCATCAAACGCACGCCAACGCCCGCACGCGTTGCAGCACACCCGGCGGCACGCGATATTCGCGCCACGAGGCGCCTTCGTCCTCGGTGCCGAAAACCTGCCCCACGCGCGATACGCAGTAGATGCGTTTCGGGTCGGCGCGGCTCACGGTTACGCAGGTCATGGTGCCCTCGGCGGTGATGCCGTGATCGAAGCGCCGCCAGTTTTCGCCCAGATCGTCGCTGCGGTACAGCGTGCCGTCATTGCTGCGCGCCGCTGTTGACAGGCACGCGTAGAGCGTGCGCGGGTTGTGCGGCGACACACACACGTCGCGCGCGTAGGTCAGCGGCGAAAAGCGGCCTACCCGCATGTCGTGCCATGACGCGCCGCGGTCGCCGGCGCGGAACAAGCCCATGCGCACCGCGAGTATGGGCTGGCCCGGTGACGCGGGGCTGACCACGATGCAGTGACAGTCCAGCATGCCTTCGGCCTCCATGCTGCTGCCGATTTTGCTTTTCAAATGCGGCTCCTGCGCGAGCTTGATCAGCGGGGCGGAAACGTCGGTGAACGTTTCGCCGCCATCCGTGCTGCGGATCACGCCATCGACTTCGAGCGCGAGGTAAATATCATCGGGCCGGCTGGGATCAACCGCCATGCGGATGACACGCACCGGAAAATCCATGTCGCAGTTTTTCGGCGCCCTGGCGGCGGGCATCTTTTTCCACGAATCGCCGCCATCTTCGCTGCGATACAGCGCCACGGGTGCGGCGCCCGCATACAGCACGTTGGGCTTGGTCGGATGGTAAGTGATGGCATAGATATCAACGTTGCGATCCGGGAAGTTGGGGCGCTCCCAGTGTGCGCCGGAATCGGTGCTGCGGTAGGGGCCATCCTGCGTGCCAACAAACAGCACGCGCGGGTCGTTGGGATGGATCGCAATCGCGCGTGTGGCCACATTCTTCGGCAGCCCCTGGGTGATGGTTTCCCACTCGCCATCACCCGGTGAACGGCGAAACAGCCCGCCGTAATCACGCGTGTCGTTCAAGCGGGCGTCGTGATCGCCGCCGGCAAAAATGTATTGGATTGGGGTGTTTGCCATCATCAGCCTCGTCTTTTGTTAAATGAATAAATCGGTATCTTTTCAGGTTTGATAGAAAACTCTTTTTGCCACAGAGGTCACAGAGGACACAGAGAAAATCAATGGTGGAGGTC
>CAMBGJ010000390.1 GCA_945865805.1 Bordetella parapertussis | reverse complement strand
CAGCCGCGCACGCAAGGCATCGATATCCGTTTTGACTGAAATCGGCGCGGCCACGTCAGTCGGAAATGCCGTTTCCAGCACCGCCTCCGAACCGGAAATATGCTTGTCCACTGCCTGCGAAATGCGGCCCGCCGTTTCGGTGAGGACATGATCGGACAGCGTATCCACGGCATCGCTGCCGGCTCGGTACGACAGCAACCCAATCACAGCGGCGGCCAGTATGACCAGCGCCACATAAGGTATGGTCAACATCTGACGCAGCGATAGATTCGACAGCAGTGTCATGGCAAATCCTGAATTCTCAAACGGGTTTCAAGCCAGCCTTTATTGCTACACGCATGGCGCAATGGCCCCAGGTCGCCTGCCGACTCGATGTCTGCCTTACTGATGATAGTGACCACACCCAATTCAACCAGGAACGGCAAATAAAAAAGCTCCAGGGTCGTCGCACGTCGCTTTGGATTTTTACGCGGATTTTTAAAAGTTTTAACACTTTGTCATAGCGGACGTGGCAGTGTAACAATAGACCATCCGCGGGACAACCTGCCCGCGAATCTCAGGCCGGTTCCGCCAGGTAAATAAACAGGGCCGCCCGGCACGCTGCACATTGCAGCACGCCGGGCGGCCCTGAATTAAATTCAGACGGAGGGTGTTTAGCGCAACGCTTATTTCGTAACAGGCGCCGGTGTATCCGACTTGGCTTTCTTACCGCCTTTTTTGCCGCCCTTCTTGCCTTTTTTGGCGCCTTTCTTGGCAGCTTTTTTGGCCTGACTTTTATCAGCTTTCGCGCCGTCCGCCTTGTCCATTTTATCCATCTTGTCGGCTTTGCCCGGCGCGGCGGGCACCGCCGGCGCTATGGGCACGGAAGGTGCCTGTGCGCTGGCGGCAAACGTGGTTACGGCAAAAACGGCGGCAGTAAGTAGCGAAATAATTTTGTGCATGATGACTTCCTTTAATAGGCTTTCTGAGGGGTGTCGTCCCTAGTGTCTCGACCCATTGGTTTCGATACATATTACTAAGTAATGCAAATGTGCCCTGATAACGCGAAGAATCAGGGAAAGAAGTCGCCTTTCACACAGGACATATTTGGGTTTCTCCTTAATAGAACAATGCCAAAATCGCCGTCAGGCGCGAAGCCGCACGCAGCCGGGTTGGGAACCCGGCGAGCACGGCGACAAAGCATGGCGGCGATTCTCGGCATTTTTGTATCGATATTAATGGGGTCGGGACACTACGAGTGGGAATGTGCATAGAACGCGATGACGGCCCCGGCGGTTGACCTCGCGAGGCTCGTGTACCGTGGACACAGGGCAAATGATAGCATTCGCCCGCCCTGACCAGAGCGCACTGGCTCTCCCTGGCTCGTCTTTCACCAACATTTAACACTCACAGGACTCACCATGGAATTGAATCTCAAGGGCAAAACTGCGATGATTACCGGTGCTTCGCGCGGTATCGGCTTTGGCGCGGCACGCGTGCTGGCGGCCGAGGGTTGCCACATTCACCTCACCTCGCGCACGGCGGCCGATCTTGACGCTGCCCGGCAAAAAATCACCAGCGCCTATCCGGTTAACGTCACCTGCCACCCGTGCGATCTGGGTGCCGAGGGTGCCGCCGAAAAACTCGCTGCCGCCGTGGGGAACATCGATTTTCTGGTGAACAACGCCGGGGCGATTCCACAAGGCACCGTGGTCAGCCTCGACGAAAAAGCCTGGCGCAAGGCCTAGGATCTGAAAGTGTGGGGCTTCATCAACCTGTCGCGCGAGTACTACGCGCGCATGGCAAAAAAGAAAAGCGGTGTTATCGTTAATATCATCGGCGCGGCGGGCGAACGCCATTCGTCGGGCTATATCGCTGGCAGCATGGGTAACGCCAGTCTGATGGCGCTGTCGCGCGCGCTGGGCGCCGACAGCCACAAGGACGGCATCCGCGTGGTGGGCATCAACCCCGGCGCGATTGAAACCGATCGTCAGGTGGTGCGCTGGCGCGCCCGCGCGGAAACAGAACTCGGCAGCGCCGAGCGTTGGCGCGAGCTGGTCACCGGGTTCCCGTTTCAACGCCTGGGCACCGTGGACGAAATCGCCAATATGGTGGCGTTTCTGTGTTCAGACGCTTCGGGCTACACCACCGGCTGCGTGATCACCATCGACGGCGGCGCGTCTCAGGCAAAATAATTGTTTTAAAACAAATAGTTACAAACCTCTTCACCGCAAGGACGCAAAGAAACCTCATCACGGTTTTGCGTTTCTTTGCGTCTTGGCGCCTTGGCGGTGAGCTTTAGGGGTTACCCGGCGTAGCGCTACGCCCCGCGCTTATAGCGCTTCAACACCACGCGAAACTGGTTGGTCAGAAACGGGCGCACCTTGACCGTCCACGGCGTCACTGCGGCTTCCTTCCACACCGCCGACGAACAGATTTCCGGGCGCTCCAGTTCGTAAATACCGATGCTGTTGTGCGTGCCCGCGTGCGAGACAAAATGCCGCGCCGACACACAGCCCGGCACCGCGCCCAGACGTAGAACGTGTTCCTCGCGATACCAGCGTTTGACTTCTTCGTCAGCCTCGGGCGGAATCTGATTGGCGTTGATCATGATGTAATCGGTAGTGCCGCGCATGATCTGATCGCCCGGTGCCAACTGTTCGCCCTCGATGCGCAGCAGGCGCTGGGCCTTGGCCGTCATGCGTTTGCTCCACGGCGACAGGTTCTCGCGCCCTATCGCCAGATACGGCGGGTTGTGCAGCACCGCGTGCGAATCCAGATCGTAAGTCGCCACCGCGACTTTCGGATCATCCACGCTCTGCCAGCGCACGCAATTGATAAAACCCTGGCAGCGCTGCCGTTCGGGCAGATGCTCGGTATCGTACCAATCGTTGAATTCACCCGCATCCACCATGCTGTAGTTAAAGCCTGCTACCAGTAGTCCCTTGCCCATGCTGTTCTCCCGGATGTTGCTGGTTTTTTGTTGGTTTTTGCTGGTGAACAATTAACAGTGAACAGTGAACCGTAAACAGGGGGGCATGCACCACCAGCGGTTCACTGTTTACCGTTCACGATTCACCGAAGTAAATCAGTCCACCCGTATATTCGCCGATTTCACCACCGGTGCCCACTTGGCGATTTCTGCGCGAATGAATTCGCCGAACCTTTCCGGCGGCCCGCCCATTGGCTCGTAGCCGTTTTCGATCATGCGTTTACGCATTTCCGGTGTGCTGATGATCCGATTGAAGTCACTGTTAAAGCGTCGCACGATGTCCGGCGGCGTAGCGGCGGGCGCGAGTTGGCCGTTCCATGAGGTGACGTCGTAGCCGACGATACCCGACTCCTGCATGGTGGGCAAATCGGGCAGCGCCAACGCACGCTTGCCGCTGGTTACCGCGATGGCTTTCATTTTGCCGGACTTGATATGCTGCACGATGGTCGCGGGCTCGCCGAAGATCATGGCGATTTCGCCGCCCATCAAGGCAATCGCCGCCGGCCCGCCGCCTTTGTACGGCACGTGCGTCAGCGGCGCGCCGGTCACGGAGGCAAACAACGCGCCCGCCAGATGATTGATCGCGCCATTGCCGCTGGAACCATAGGTAAATTGATCCGGTTTGGATTTCGCCAGCGCGATGATGTCCTTCGGCGTCTTGACCGGCAGCGACGGATGCACCACCACCACTTGCGGCACCGAAGCCGTCCAGATCAGAGGCGCGAAGTCGCTCTCCTTGAACGGCATCTTGCGGTAGATGTGCGGGTTGATCGAGTGCGTGCCCGAATAGGCGAACACGATGGTGTATCCGTCAGGCGGCGACTTCGCCGCGATATCCGCACCGATGTTGCCAGCCGCGCCACCACGGTTATCCACCACCACCGGCTGGCCCAACGCTTCGGACAACGACGGTTGCAGTATGCGCGCCAGCACGTCGGCACCACCGCCCGGCGGCCACGGAACGATCCAGCGTATGGTTTTGGCCGGCCACGTTTGTGCCTGTGCGTGCGCTCCGGCCGCACACAAAAGGGCCAGCAGGAGCGCCATCATTGCACCTTTATAACTCATTGTTTTCATTGATTATTTTTCTCGCTCGCATTAATAAATCGTGCCGACGCAGGCAAATAGAGCGCGACATCACGCGGCAGCGCAGGGATTTCGTTCCTCCCCACCACCG
>CAMBGJ010000389.1 GCA_945865805.1 Bordetella parapertussis | reverse complement strand
TTGTTCTGGCGTAGGATCCATGAGGGCAAAGACCTGTTGGTGTTGACGAATGTGTTTCTCGATAACTCACATTGTACCAATCACTTACGGTGTTCTTTGCCCTCTTTATGCAAAATTCAGGCTATATCGCTAACTTACCCTATTGATACTTGGAGGGCGGGTGTTACTGTTACTTTCTTTCGAGACAATGTGACCCACGATTTCAACATGTCGGAAATAAACCACAACAATAGTCAGTTCATCACGGTAAAAATGTAATTGTCGAGCTCGTAGGATGCGTCGACTAAGGAACCGCTTCGTTCCAGCAAGCGTAGCCCGTAAGAAGCGCAGCGAATTACGGGACAACGGCAACTAGACCTGTAATACGCTGCGCTCCTTACAGGCTACGAATACTACGACCTTTGGAGCAAAGCTACGGCTTCTTAGCCACCGGCTTAGCCGGCTCCATAGCCTGCGAAGGCTGCGCACCGGTCTGCGCGAAATACGCGCTACTCGCCGCACGTGTAGCGCGCCACGGCACTTCGGTGGTGAAGGTTTCTTCCTTCACGATGCGTTGCAGGCGCACGGTGCCGGTGATGGTGTTGCCGTCGACTTTGCCGCTGAAAAAGTGGGTGACGAGGCCAGCGTTGCCGATGGTCATCGCTAGAGTGAAGTCGATATTGGCGCCGTTCAGATTCATTTTGTCGAACACGCCGCGGCGGCTGCCGACGCGCACCACGCCTTCGGCTTTTTGCAGTTGTTGTTCGAGCACGGCAGCGTAGGCATATTTGCCACCTTCGACCGGCAGCTCCCAGTTCCAGAAACCTTCCACGCGCGCCGGCACTACCCAAAGGTGCACCGCGGTGTTTTCGTGGGTATCCACGCGGTCGGGTTTCCAACTGTCGCCCATGCCCCAAATCAGTGTCAGCACGCGTGTGCCGGGTTTGGCTTCGGCGAGTATTTTGGTGCGCAGCATGCGCTGCATTTCGGGCCACATCCACATGGTTATCACGCTGGCACCGCTGATGTCGGCGTCGAACACGTCGCGCTGGAAAAACTGCACGCGGTCGGCGACGCCGATTTTCTTTGCCTCGGCGTTGGATTCGGTCACCAGCTTGGCATCGATGTCCACGCCCCAGCCCTTGAGTTTGCTGTTCGCCTTGGAAGCGCTGAGCACGATGCGGCCATCGCCGGAGCCGAGATCGATCACCACGTCGTCGTCCTTGAGATCGGCGAGCTTGATCATGCGGTCAACGTTTTCCTGCGCGCTGCCGACAAATATGGAAAAACGCTCCTGCGCGTGAGTGCCTGGTGCGAGTAGCGTGAACAGGGCGGCAAACAGCATGGCGCTGATTGCCGGGGTCAAAAATTTCAACATGTCTTTCGTCCGTGGTGGCGTTGCGGCGCGCATTTTAATGCGTGTGCGTGCTGCTCGCCAATGCCGGCGGCGGGGCCGGTAACACGAAAATTACATAACTATTTTTTTTTATTGAATAAATAGCTCATAACGAAAGTTCATCTGCAAACGCGCGTAAGTGCTTAGGCGCTGGTGCGATTGGATTCGCGGATGTGATCTTTGCGCACTTTGCGGCTGGCGGTTTTGTTGTGCCGCGCCTGCGCTGCGTTGACCGAGTAGGCACCGCACTTCTGGCAATCGGAGTGATGGATGTCGGTGGAAGTCAGCAATTCGCCGTGCGCGCCGCGCGCGGAAACGATGCTGGCGGCTTCTTTCAGCGATTCTTCGCCGCATTTCCAGCAGGTAAGGTCGGTTACAACTTTGATTGGTGCTTGTTCCATGCCATCTCCTTGTGGGGGTTGCCGTGCGGCTTGCACGCGCGCGCAACGGCAAACGAAGCGCGCAACGCATGCGGTCGAAAATAAGGAGATGGGGGAAAGACCGGGGCCTAGCGTGTTTTCCGCAGCCCGAGATTTTGATACTGACTTGGCCGAGCGCACTCTAACGCATGCGGCGTGAATCACCTAGACAAATCGTCTGGCGCTTCTGCAGCGGGGCTAGGGGCGGCAATCCGGAGTGGATAGGCTGCGCGCGAACGCCATTTACGGCGCTTCCAGCCGCCGCACGATCCACGGCAGCACGACTTTCGTGAACACATCACAGCTGCTCCAGCCGGACGAGCGGCCCATGTGGCCGCCTGCCGGGTTGACCCACGCGTCTTTCGGGTCGCCGTGTTTCATCATCAGATATAAATCGGCAATGGGTTGTTGCGTGTCGCGCTCGCCGTTAACCACGATCATGGGCGCGGCGGGTTTGTCGAGAAAGCCGCGTGTCAGCAGCGACAGCTTGGGGCCATAGGGGAGGTACTCTTCCTCGGTTTTTGCGCCGTAAATGGTGGCGCGCGCGGGGAAAATATCAAACAGATATTCGCGCGTGGTGAAGGATTTTTTCTGCCACTCCGGTTGGAAAAACCCGTGAATCCCCACGCCGTGCACCACCGCGCCGCGTATGCGATCCTTCTCGGTGTAGGCCATCAACGCGGCCCAATAGCCGCTCCAACTGCGGCCCTGCACGACGATGCGTTTGTTGTCGATATCCTTGCGCGTTTGCAGCCAGTCGAGCGCGGCGGAGAACAGCCGCTCCGAGCCGATGTCCACCAGTAGCGGCGCTTGACCGGTGCCGGGCATGTCCACCGCGAATACGCCGATGCCGAGCTTCAAAAAGTCATCCACGCGCGCGATCACATCTTCCTTGCGCGAATCCAGACCGTTGATGCCAAACACCAGCGGCACGGGCTTTGCACTTTTTGGTAGCCGCAGATAGGCGGTGACCTGTTTGCCCTCGAACGGAAACTGCACGGTTTGGATCGGCGGATCGAGCAGCTTGCCGTAACTTTGAAACGCATCCAACGCACGTTCATAGGCTTTTTGCTTGCCGGGCGAGAGTTTTTCGCTGGGCCAGCGGCCGGTGCTGAAGTTGTGCCACGCGTGGTAATAGGCCTCACGTGCCTGCTGGGGCGATGTGCCTTCGAGCGCCTTGGCCTCTTTCATGTAGCGCTCGCCGTTATTGATCCACGCGGCGGCCCAGGTTTCGCGATCGAGATTGTGCAATTGCGCGATGGCCGCGCGCGCGTCGTCGGGTTTGATGCCGGCGATTGGCGGCAGATTGCGGTCGGCGCGGCGCTGGGTCTCGGCTTTCAGTTCGTCGAGCGTGAGCGGCCCCCAGATTTGCGCGGCGGCGGGCGCGGCGGCTGTTAGTGCCGCAACGAGGCTGACGGCATGCAGCCACAGTGAAATACGTTGATGTAACGGCATGGCGGTCTCCCTCGTCTCAGATTGGCTTGCGTATGCTACGATCAAACCCGATGGATACACAACTCAGCAGAGGTAACGGTCATGGCCACGTTTTTTTCTTCTCTCGGTAGAACCCTGCTGGCGGGATTGGTGCTGGTGGTCATACTCGTCGTGGCGATGGGCGCTGGCGGGCGTGTGACGGAGCATGCGTGGTGGATGTTTGCGATCCGCTGGCTGCACATTATGGCGGGCATTTTGTGGGTGGGCTTGCTGTATTACTTTAATTTTGTGCAGACGCCCTCCATGCCGAAGATTCCCGATGAGCAAAAACCCGCGATCGCCCGATTTATCGCGCCCTCGGCGCTGTTCTGGTTTCGCTGGGCGGCGCTGGCGACAGTCGTGCTGGGCCTGATGCTGGCAGGCATGAAAGGCAAGGGCTATCTGGTGAACGCGCTGACGTTGACGCCTGGTTCGCAAGCCATCGGCATTGGCATGTGGCTGGCGCTGATCATGGCGTTTAACGTGTGGTTTATCATCTGGCCCAATCAGAAAAAAGCGCTGGGTATTTTGCTGGTTTCCGCAGAGCAAAAAGCCGCTGCCGCGAAACGGGCCGGTCTGGTATCGCGTATCAATACGATGCTGTCGATCCCCATGCTGTTCTGCATGGTGGCGCAGCAAAACGGTGGCCTGTGAGCTGGGAATAAATTTATCAATAAAAACAAACAGTTACGAAATTTGGCTACGTGCGATCAAAGTTTTCCGCCGCGCACGCGCCTTGAACTACAATTCCGCTCGGACGGGCGGCGTTAGTAAAAAGTAGCCAGTGGTAGCAAAACGCCCGTTTGCCCCATTTTCAATCAGCCTTACGGAGAATTCGCATGGAACACAAACTGCCCGAGCTGCCCTACGCGCTGGACGCGCTGGTGCCGCATATTT
>CAMBGJ010000388.1 GCA_945865805.1 Bordetella parapertussis | reverse complement strand
AGCCCGGACACGTCTGGTCAGTCGAGAATAGACCACCCATCCTTCCCAATCACCGCTCAACCCCGCTGCCGCCTTCCGACTTAATGGGTAGGGGAGACTGCGCTTGTCGTTCTGAAATGCTGTGATTTCAATTCCACATTCCGTCAAATACTTGAGATCCGATTGTTTGTGCAACATTCGGGTTAAAACCTTCGCCACAGATTTCACGGATTTACGCAGATTTTTTCGTAGGTCGGGAGGATCGTAGCGTATCCCGACGTTTGCGTGGATGGCGGGATGCGCTTCGCTTCTCCCGCCCTACGGGCTGTCTTGTAAGCATTTGTTTTAATTGATATTTTTAGAGTCTGTTTCCAGCGCAGCTTTACGCCGCCTAAACACCCACAGCGCCACCGAAATCAGCGCCAGCACGGCAGCCAATCCGTAACGCGCCAGGGTCAGCGGTTGTGTGCCCAGCGGTTTCTCAGTACCTCGCCAGTATGTGCGGGGTTCATGCCGTAGTCGCGCGATGTCAGCTTCGCTCATTGTCAACGTTCGTGTTTGCGCGACCAGGCGCACGCCATCGCCGCCGCACGACAGACTATCAATCACGGGCGAGCCATAGGCAAACAGCACTTGCCGTTCTGGCGTGTAAAAGCCGCCTTGCGCGGTCACGGTATACCAATAAGCCGAGGTCGCACCGCCATTGCCTTCGTATACGCGCACAACTGTTCCGGCAGCCGTGCGGCATTCGGCGGTAACCCGCTCGAGCGCCGGATTGCCGTGAAAATTGCGGCTCGGCCACGCCAGCCAGATTGCCGCTGCCATGCACACACACGCGATGGCTAAAAAGATAATCTTTCGCGATTGCATTCGGCTTATCCCGCAAGCGCGCGGGGCGCACGTTCCCACGCCGCCACGGGCCCGCACGTGATTTTGAAAAGCGGATGCGGTTCCGGCAATTCAATGCCCGCCCAACGCCGATAGAGCGCAGGACTGCGCACCTGCAATTTGCGCAAAAGATGCTGCCACTCACAGGCAAGCTGGCCGGTGGTGGCGCCGATCCGGATACTGTGCCGGATGGGGCCGATCTTACTTGCATCAAAGGCATAACCACGCGCCTGCGCCTCTGTCAAAACAAAGCGCAGGTAGGTATTGATCGCCGAGCGCGGGCTGGATTGCGCTTCAAAGCGGAAAATCTGCGGATGATGACGATAGCCCCGCGTTTCGCCCCGCAGCACCGCGCGAGCGAGTAGCGCTTCACGCCAGAGGGCGACCAGACTTTGTGGGTCGAGGTATTGGGGATGCAGGGTCCAAAGGCGCATGATTGAAAACTAATGTTGTGGTTGAGCGACCGTCTACGCGAGCCACCCGTTAGCGGTCACCACGGAGCTGACTAACAATGCTCTGCGCTCCGAGCGCCGGACTGGACAGCACCGGCACACCCAAGTCTTGCAGCAGTTCTCGCAACGGACAATTTGCCTTGCTACGCCACCGCGTTAGCGGTTTAGTTCAACTTCAGATGCGAGCACCTTGCCGAAACACCAAGCATAGTCTTCCGCAGCAGTAAAGCTGAAGAGTGCGGCAAAGGCGAATTGCACCAATATCTTGTTCATGGTTTCCTTCGTTTGGATATGGGGCCTAATAGCTATTCATTGGAATGTGGTCAATACGACTTAGGCAACCCCAACACCTTCTCCGCAATAAAACAAAGAATCATCTGCGAGCTGACCGGCGCCAACCGCGGAATCATGGCCTCGCGGAAATACCGCTCAATGTGAAATTCCTTGGCGTAGCCCATGCCGCCGTGGGTGAGCATCGCCGTTTCGCAGGCGCGAAAGCCGGCTTCGCCGCCGAGATATTTCGCGGCATTGGCCTCGGCACCGCAGGGTTGTTTTTGGTCGTATAGCCACGCGGCTTTGTAGGTCATGAGTTCGGCGGCTTCGAGTTCCATCCAGCGTTCGGCCAGCGGGTGTTGGATGCCTTGATTCTGGCCGATGGGGCGGTCGAAGACGATGCGTTCTCTGGCGTATTTTGCGGCGCGTGTTAGCGCGGCTTTACCGAGACCCACGGCTTCGGCGGCGACCAGCACGCGCTCGGGGTTGAGGCTATCGAGGATGTAGCGAAAGCCTTTGCCTTCTTCGCCGATGCGGTCTTCAACCGGCACACGCAAGCCATCGATGAACACCTGGTTGGAATCAACGGCTTTGCGGCCCATTTTTTCGATTTCGCGCACCTCCACGTGGGCGCGATCCATGTCGGTGTAGAACAGGGTGAGGCCGTCGATGGGGCGCTTGCCTTGCTCGACGGGCGTGGTGCGCGCGAGCAGCAGGATTTTATTGGTGACTTGCGCGGTGGTGGTCCAGATTTTCTGCCCGTGCACGATGTAGTGATCGCCGTGGCGCTCGGCTTTGGTTTTGAGCATGGCAGTGTTCAAGCCCGTGTTGGGCTCGGTGACGCCGAAGCAGGCTTTGTCGCGGCCTTCGATCATCGGCGGCAGAAAACGTTTGCGCTGTTCGTCGCTGCCGTAGACCACCACCGAGTGCAGGCCGAAGATGTTCATGTGCAGCGCGGACGCGCCGGAAAATCCCGCGCCGGATTCGGCGATAGCCTGCATCATCAGCGCGGCTTCGGTGATGCCGAGGCCTGCGCCGCCGTACTCCTGCGGCATGGCAATGCCGAGCCAGCCATCGCGGGCGAAGGCGGCGTGAAAGTCTTGCGGAAAGCCGCCTTCGCGGTCTTTTTTCAGCCAGTAAGCGTCATCGAAGGGGGCGCAGATTTTCTCGATGGCCGAGCGGATGGTGCGTTGATCGTCGGTTAGGGAAAAGTTCATATAAATTAGATAGTTATGTTGGATTATGCCTATGGTGCTTTGGAGCCGTGTTCGGTGCTTTAACACCCACACTGTCATTCCCGCGAACGCGGGAATCCATGCAATGTGCCAGATGGCGCTGTGTTATGGATTCCCGCCTGCGCGGGAATGACGTGGCGAACTTTTTGCTTCTTGGGTTACTCCGGTAGTGACCAGCGTCTGAATTTCCGCCTCACTATACCCCGCCTCCCGCAACACCTCCGTACTGTGCTGCCCCAACTGCGGCGCATGTCTGCGGATTTCCGGTTGCGATTTTGACCAGGTGGTGGGGATGTCCATTTCGCGGATCGCGCCCTCGGTGGGGTGTTCCATCAATTTGAAAAAACCCGTGGCGGCGTGGTGCGGGTCGTCGAGCAGATCGTCGAGTGAATTCAGCGGCATCACCGGGATGTCGGCGTCGGTCAATAATTGCAACCATTCAGCCGAGTTGCGTTGCGCAATTTCTGTCGCTACCCACGCGTAGAGTTCGTCAAAATGTCTGGCGCGGTTGGTGTGGCTGTTGACGCGTTCGTCACTTTCAAATTCGTGTTCGCGGCCCAGTAGTTTGTAAAAGCTGCGCCATTGCTTGTCGTTGTAGACCAGCAGACACAGGTAGCCGTCGCGGGTTTTGTAGGGGTTGCGGTGCGGCGTGAGCAGGCGCGGGTAACCCATCGCAGCGATGGGCGGATCGAAGGTGCGGCCACCCATGTGGTCGCTCAAAATAAATTGCGTCAGGCCTTCGAACATGGGGATTTCGATGGCCTGGCCTTCGCCGCTGCGTTCGCGGTAAAACAGCGCGGCCAGAATCGCGTGCACGGTGTTCAGCCCCGTGATGCGGTCGGTCACTGTCGAAGGCACGAAGCGCGGTTTGTCTGCGCCCGCCTGATGAAACAGCGAGGGCAGCGCCACCATGCCTTGAATAATATCGTCGTAGGCGGCCTTGGCGGCATAGGGGCCGCTTTGGCGAAAGCCGGTGGAGCCGGCGTAGATGATGCGCGGGTTGACGGCGCACACGTCTGCATACGCGAGCTTTAACCGCGCCATCGCCGCCGGGCGCACGTTGTAGGCCAGCACGTCGGCGGTTTTGACCAAACGCAAGAGTGCCGCATGGCCTTCGGGTTTTTTAAGATTCAGCACGATGCTGCGCTTGTTGCGATTCAGATGCAGGAAATTCGCGCCCATGCCGGGGTTGCGATGCGCGGCGACATAACGCGTGTTGTCGCCTTCGGGCGGCTCGACTTTGATCACATCGGCGCCGTAGTCAGCGAGAATTTGCGTGGCGTAGGGGCCGAGGATGACCGAAGTCAGGTCGATGATCCGCACGCCGGCGAGGGGGCCGCTCATATACTGGGTATCTCTGGTGTGGCGCCCGACGGCGGGCGTGG
>CAMBGJ010000387.1 GCA_945865805.1 Bordetella parapertussis | reverse complement strand
TTGCAGACGGTGACCGAGCGTTTGTTTGTGCCGAAGCCGGCCAAATTGCTGTTCTCGCCTTAGCCCGGACACGTCCGGTCAGTCGAGAATAGGCCACCCATCCCTCCCAATCACCGTCCAACCTGCCGCCACCCTCCGACTTAATGGGTGGGATAGACTACGCTTGTCGTTCTCAAATGCAGCGATTTCAATTCCACATGATGTCAAACGCTTGAGAGCGGATTGTTTATGCAACATTCGGGTAGATCCATTCGCTATCCGTGGTGCCGCTGATGCGCATGGCGACATCCGCCTTGATGTGTTGCAGCAGCAGCGGCTTCATCTCACGCATGCGCGCCAGATCGCCGTTGTGCGCCAGCGCCAGCTTGTAGCCGGTGTATTGAAACGGGTGCACATTTTGCAGCGAGATTTCCGCCTCGGTGGAATATGCCACGCCACGCACATGCGCCAGCAGGCAAGTGGGACGGATTTTTTCCGCCAGCGCTTTCAGATTGCGGTCGAACACCGGCAGCGAGGTCGAAGCGTAGCTGAACGGTTTATCGTGATCGAACGAATGCCGATCCCACGCCCTCATGCCGAAACCCGCGAGATTCAGCATGTGCAGCATTTTCGGCATGTACGATTGGCGGATCAGCGCGCTGTCGGGCTGAAACAGCAATGTGTCGAGCAGCACGGGCTGGCCGAGATAGGCTAGGGCGCGGCACATATCAGGTGGATCAAGGCTATGTTCATGATGGCCTTTTTAATGGGTTATGTGCTCAATCGAATCGGCTCAAAAGCAACATTCGTCGACTGACAACCCGTGCCGCGAAACGGCTAACCTGCAACGGCATATGCGTCCGGCTAAATCGCCGGGCTCTTGCTGCCCCGCCGTTACACCAGCACCCTGGCAATAGCATTGGCCACGTAATCGACGTTTTTTGAATTCAACGCCGCCACGCAGATGCGCCCGCTGTCGAGCGCGTAGATCGAATACTCCTCGCGCAGCCGCCGCACTTGTTCCTTGGTCAACCCCGAATACGAAAACATGCCGCGCTGATCAATCACGTAGCTGAAATCAAAATCCGCCCGCTGCGCTCGTATTTTATCGACCAATTGCTTGCGCATGACTTTGATGCGGTCGCGCATTTGGCCGAGTTCCTGCTCCCACTGTTGGCGCAGTTCCGGCGAGGTGAGCACGGCGGTGACGGCCTGGCCGCCCTGCGCCGACGGGCTGGAATAGTTGGTGCGGATGACCTGCTTGACGCGGCTTAACACGCGCGCAGCTTCATCCTTGCTCGTCGTCACGACGCTGAAGGAGCCGATGCGTTCGCCGTACAGCGACAGCGATTTGGAAAACGAGCTCGACACCAGCACGGCGGGGCAGGCGCTGGCAAATGCGCGCACCGGGGCGGCGTCGGCATCCAGGCCTTCAGCGAAGCCCTGATAGGCGATATCGAGGAAGGGAATCAGCCCGCGGGCTTTGACCACTTCTATGACTTGTTGCCAATGCGCAGAGTTGAGATCGACGCCGGTTGGGTTGTGGCAGCAGGTGTGCAACACCACCAGATCGCCCGCAGGAATTTTATTCAGGCACGCCAGCATGCCGTCGAAATCAAGGCCGTGCGACTTGGCATCGTAGTACGGATAGGCATTGACCTTGAAGCCGGCGAATTCGAGCAACGCGCGGTGATTTTCCCAGCTTGGGTCGCTGATCCAGGCGTCAGCGCCAGGATTCAGGCGCCGCACGAAATCCGCGCCGATTTTCAGGCCGCCGGTACCACCCAGCGTTTGCGCAGTGACGATGCGCCCGCTCTTGACCGCTTCATGTTCGGCGCCAAACACCACGGCCTGCACGGCTTTGTTGTAGGCGGCGATGCCGTCGATCGGCAGGTAGTTGCGCGGGTTGGGCGACGACGCGAGTTTTTGCTCGGCCGCACGCACCGAGTGCAGTACCGGCACTTTGCTGTCGTCGTCCGTATATACGCCGACACCGAGATTCACCTTTTTGGGGTTGGTATCGGCGTTATAGGTTTCTGTGACACCCAAAATCGGGTCTTTGGGGGCCATTTCGACGTTTGCGAGCAGCGAAGCAGTCATGTCAGTGTTAATTGCTGGAGTTAAAATTTAAAGGAGTATGTGTACACTGCAATATTGTACCTGTTGAAGCAGTCCGCACGCCAGAGCCAAATAGCGCTGCGCACGCGGATCGTGAGAAAATGCGCGGCTCACTCGCGAAAATACCCATGAAAACATCTGTTCAGCCGTCCAACGTCGTGCCGCTGTCTGGTCACCAGCCGCTGAAGGTGCTGACCTTTCCGGACAGCCCGTTCCGGCTGCATCAGACGTTCGAGCCAGCGGGCGATCAACCGCAGGCTATCGACAAGCTCACCGAAGGCCTGCGTGATGGCCTGGCTTATCAGACCCTGCTCGGCGTGACCGGTTCCGGCAAAACCTACACCATGGCACACGTGATCGCGCGCATGGGCGTGCCAGCGATGATCATGGCACCGAACAAAACGCTGGCGGCGCAACTGTATTCTGAAATGCGCGAGTTTTTCCCGGAAAACGCGGTGGAGTATTTCGTCTCGTATTACGACTACTACCAGCCCGAAGCCTATGTGCCGTCGAAAGACCTGTTCATCGAAAAAGATTCCAGCATCAATGAGCATATCGAGCAGATGCGCTTGTCGGCCACCAAATCGCTGATGGAGCGGCGCGACGTGATTATCGTCGCCACGGTATCGGCGATCTACGGTATCGGCGACCCCAGCGATTATCACGGTATGATTCTGCACCTGCGCGAAAACGAAAAGCTCGAACAGCGCGCGGCGATCAAGCGCCTGACGGAGATGCAGTATCAGCGCAACGATGTCGAATTCAAGCGCGGCGTGTTTCGCGTGCGTGGCGATGTGATCGACATTTTCCCTTCGGAAAACGCCGAAAATGCGGTGCGCGTGACGATGTTCGACGACGAGGTGGAAAGCATCCAGGTGTTCGATCCGCTCACCGGACACATCCTGCAACGGGTGGGGCGCTTCACTGTGTATCCGTCGAGCCACTACGTCACGCCGCGCGCCACCACGCTGCGCGCGATCGAGGCGATCAAGAACGAGTTGCGTGACCGCATCGAGTTTTACCAAACATCCAATCAGTTGGTTGAATGCCAGCGTATCGAACAGCGCACGCGGTTTGATCTGGAAATGCTCAACGAAATGGGTTTTTGCAAAGGCATCGAAAACTACTCGCGCCACCTGTCGGGCCGCCAGCCCGGCGAGCCGCCGCCGACGTTGATCGACTACCTGCCGCCGGACGCCATCATGTTCCTCGATGAAAGCCACGTCACCATCCCGCAGGTCGGTGGCATGTACAAGGGCGACCGCGCGCGTAAGGAAAACCTGGTGAACTACGGTTTCAGGCTGCCGTCCGCACTCGACAACCGTCCGTTGCGCTTCGATGAGTTCGAAACGCTCATGCGGCGCTCCGTGTTTGTGTCGGCCACGCCGTCTACCTACGAAAGAGTGCATCAAGCACAAGTAGTGGAGCAGGTGGTGCGCCCCACCGGGCTCATTGATCCGCGCATCGATGTACGTCCAGCCACCACGCAAGTTGATGACCTGATGTCGGAAATTTACGCCCGCGTCAAAATCGGCGAGCGCGTGCTGGTGACCACGCTCACCAAGCGCATGGCCGAGGACCTCACCGAATACTTTTCCGAACACCGTATCAAAGTGCGCTACCTGCACTCGGATATCGATACCGTGGAGCGTGTAGAAATCATCCGCGATCTGCGCCTGGGCGAATTCGACGTGCTGGTGGGCATCAATCTGCTGCGCGAGGGGCTGGATATCCCCGAAGTGTCGCTGGTGGCGATACTCGACGCTGACAAGGAAGGGTTCTTGCGCTCGGAGCGTTCATTGATACAAACCATCGGCCGCGCCGCGCGTCACATCAACGGCATGGCGATTTTGTACGCGGACAAAATGACCGAATCGATGAAGCGCGCCATAGGCGAAACCGACCGCCGCCGCGCCAAACAGGTCGAATTCAACACTGCCAACGGCATCACCCCCACCGGCGTCAACAAGCGCATCAAGGACATCATCGACGGCGTATACGACCGCGACGAAGCGCGTCTCGAACTTAAGGCCGCGCAAAACCAGGCGCGCTACGAAGCCATGGGTGAAAAAGACATGACGCGCGAAATCAAACAGGTTGAAAAAGCCATGCTCGACGCGGCGAAAAATCTGGAGTTCG
>CAMBGJ010000386.1 GCA_945865805.1 Bordetella parapertussis | reverse complement strand
ATCGGACGGAAATTAGTCATAGGGAAAATTTCAACATCGTAAAAGGGGACATATCTATGGCCACAAAATCATCGCATCGTTCCAACTATTCACATAATTTCTGCCGGCTAAGTCCGACAGGCTGCTAGGGTGGGGATGGGGGGACGGCTGCGTCCACCCCACCCCCATCCCCGCCTTCCCCCTGAAGGGGAAGGAGTTTCTTTGGAAATTTTGTAGCACAGTGCAACTAGAGCACCCACGGTAATCTATCGCAGAGTGCGACGGCACGCCACCAAGTTGCGTGCACAATGTTGATCGCGCACAATGCCCGTTCCGAGCGTCTTTGTCCGCTGTCAACCGAACAATCCCCACATGACCCGAATCACTCGTAGCGCCCGTCTCGCCGTCGATATCGGCGGCACTTTTACCGACGTGGTGCTGCAAGCCCGTGGCCGCCAGTGGACCACCAAGGTGCTGACCACGCCCACGGCCCCCGAAGTGGGCCTGCTGGATGCGATGAACGTCATCCTCACCGAAGCGGGCATGGCCACTGGCGAGCTCGATTTGCTGATACTCGGCACCACGCTCGCCACCAATGCCTTGATTGAACGCAAAGGCGCTAAAACCGCGTTGATCACCACGGCGGGTTTTCGTGACATCGTTGAAATCGGCTGGGAACATCGCTTTGCGCAGTACGATATTTTTCTCGACAAGCCCGCGCCGCTGGTGCCGCGCGACCTGCGCTTTGGGGTGGCGGAGCGTATCAATGTCAGCGGCAAAGTGCTGTTGCCGCTGGATGAAGCAGCGGTGATTAAACTCGCAGACGACTTGCTACGCGAAGGCATTGAGAGCGTTGCCGTCGCCTTTCTGCAAAGTTACGCCAACCCGGCGCA
The DNA here is from genome assembly GCA_945865805.1 of Bordetella parapertussis. Taxonomy (GTDB): domain Bacteria; phylum Pseudomonadota; class Gammaproteobacteria; order Burkholderiales; family SG8-41; genus UBA5216. Next base: position 3,370 of record CAMBGJ010000386.1, on the reverse strand, counting down.
TGAACGCCGCGTGCGCGAGCTATTGAAACTGCACGCGCCCAATCTCTGGGTCACGCTGTCGTCGGATGTGTGCCCGGAAGTACGCGAATACGAGCGCACCTCCACCGCCTGCGCCAATGCGTATGTACAGCCGGTGATGGCGGGTTATCTGCAGCGTCTGGAAGCGCGCCTGCGTGATCTGGGCGTGCGTTGCCCGGTGTATTTGATGACTTCTGGCGGCGCGCTCACCACCATGGCCATCGGCGCGGCCGAACCGGTGCGATTGGTGGAATCGGGACCGGCGGGTGGCGCGATTCTGTCGCGCACGGTGGCGCAGCAATGCGGCGTGGATCGCGCGCTGTCGTTTGACATGGGCGGCACCACCGCCAAAATTTGTTTTATCGACGACTATGAGCCGCAGCTGTCGCGCAATTTCGAGTTTGGCCGCATGTATCGCTTTCTCAAAGGCAGTGGCCTGCCGATACGCATACCGGTAATTGAAATGGTGGAAATCGGCGCAGGCGGCGGTTCGATTGCGCGTATTGATGACATGAAGCGCGTGCAGGTTGGCCCCGACAGTGCGGGCTCCGAACCGGGCCCCGCTTGTTATGCGCGCGGCGGCACACACGCGACCGTAACCGATGCTGATTGTGTGATGGGTTATCTGGATGCCGAGCGCTTTGCGGGCGGGCGCGTCAAGCTCGATGGCCAACGCGCCGAGGCTGCAGTGGCGGCTGACATTGCCAAACCGCTGGGGCTGGATACTGATCTGGGCGCGCTGGCAATCAACGAAATCGTTACGGAAAATATGGCGAACGCCGCACGCGTGCACGCCATGGAGCTTGGCAAGACCGTCGAAAAATACACGCTGATTGCCTTTGGCGGTGCCGCACCGCTGCACGCCGCACGGCTGGCGGCAAAGCTCGGCATCTCGCGCGTGATTATTCCGCTCGGCGCCAGTGTGGGTTCGGCACTGGGGTTTCTGACGGCGCCTGTCGCGTTTCAGGCGGTGCGTAGCTGGCATGCCGTGTTGACTGCGCTGAATACCCAACATGCCAATGCCTTGCTGAATGATATGCAGCAGCAGGCGACGGACATGGTGCGCGCGGGTGCCGCCAACGAACCGCTGCAAACGGCGCGTGTGGCCTATATGCGCTATCAGGGGCAAGGCCACGAAATTCCGGTGACCTTACCCACAGGCAAACTCGCCGCACGGGATGCAACCGCACTCTCGGCGCGCTTTGCCAAGGCCTATCACGCGATGTATGGACGGGCCATCCCGAATCTGGGCGTGGAAATCATGAGCTGGTCAGTCACCGTTTCAACCAAAATCAAACCCGCCAAGCTTGCGCTGCGCGTTACTAAAAATGTAACGGCACGCGCCAGTGCAACGCGGCGGGTGTTCGAAGCAACGCAGGGCAAATCACGCATTGCCAAAATTTATGAGCGCGCTCAACTCGCGCCCGGCAGCGTCATTAAAGGACCGGCACTGGTTGCCGAGGATCAAACCACCATTGTCGTCACCGCTGATTTTTCATTAAAAATCAATAGCTTAGGTTATGCTGTTCTAGATAGAAACGGGAGTACGCGCCGATGACAAAAAACACCAACCGCAACGCGCTGGCGGAAATCCAGATGCAAGTGATGTGGAACCGTCTGATATCGGTGGTTGAAGAACAGGCGCAAACCCTGATTCGCACCGCGTTTGGCGCGGCCACGCGCGAGGCGGGCGATTTGTCAGCGGGCGTGTTTTTACCGGATGGCCGCATGGTTGCACAGGCCGTAACCGGCACGCCCGGCCATGTGAATTCGATGGCTGAATCGGTGGGGCATTTTCTGACGGAATATCCCGCAAACGGCATGCGCCCCGGCGATACGTATGTGACCAACGACCCCTGGAAAGGCACCGGCCACCTCAACGATTTCACCATGGTCACACCGGTGTTTGCGGGCAAACGCATGGTGGCTTTGTTTGCCTCGACGGTGCACGTGGTCGATATTGGCGGACTGGGCTTCGGGCCCGATGGCACGCAGGTGTATCACGAAGGTTTGTTCGTGCCCATTCTCAAACTGGTGGATGCGGGGCAGTTCAGCCAGACCGTGCTCAAAATCATTCGCGCCAATGTGCGCGAGCCGGTGCAGGTGGAAGGCGACCTCTACGCGCTGGTGGCCTGCAACGAAGTGGGCGGACGCCGGCTCAATGCGATGATGGCCGAATACCGTCTGAAAGACATCGAAGCACTTGGCGAATTCATTATCACGCGCTCCAACGCCGCCATGCTCGCCGCTGTGCGTGGGTGGCCGCAAGGCACCTGGTCAACTACGATGACCATAGACGGTTACGGCTCGCCCATCACGCTGGCGGCAAAACTCACTATCTCGCGCAGCGGCATCGACATTGATTTCAGTGGCACCTCACCGGTGGTCGCCAAAGGCATTAACGTGCCCAAGTCGTACACCGATGCCTACACCTCGTTCGGCGTGCGCTGCATTATTGGCGCGAACATTCCGAACAACGCGGGCTCGCTATCCGTGGTGCGCGTCACGGCACCCGAGGGCTGCATCCTCAACGCGCCGTTTCCGTTGGCCGTGGCCGCGCGCAGCACTGTCGGCCAGATGCTGCCGGACGTGGTGTTCGGTTGCCTGCGTCAGCCGCGCCCCGACAAAGTGCCCGCCGAAGGCACCTCGTGTCTGTGGAACATCCGCCTCGCGGGTGGGCAGGGGAGCGCAGGCGCGGCGGCGATGCTCAAGGCCAAGCGCTTCACCGTAGTGGGCTTTAACACCGGCGGCACCGGTGCGCGTCCGGCGAAAGACGGCTTGTCGGTCACGTCGTTTCCCTCCGGTGTGCGCAACGTGTCACTGGAAATCATGGAGACGATTAGCCCGCTCGTATTCTGGCGCAAGGAATACCGACCCGACTCCGGCGGTGCAGGCAGCGCACGCGGTGGCTTGGGGCAAGTGATTGAAATTGAAAATGGCGACAACGCGCCGATGGTGCTGGCTGCCACCTTTGACCGCATCCATCACCCTGCACGCGGTGCGGATGGCGGCAAGGCCGGCAGCGGCGGGCGTGTGCGTCTGCGCTCAGGACAAGAGTTGAACGGCATGGGTAATCAACTGGTGCCTGCGGGGGATCGTTTGATTGTGGAAACGCCGGGGGGCGGCGGTATTGGTGAGCCTTGCCAACGCGCGCGCGACATGGTGACGCAGGATTTGAAATACGGGTTGGTTTCCAGCGAACAGGCGCACGACTTGTATGGGTTCGATGCGTAGGTGAGTTCGTGCATTCTCAGTCCTGATCGTTCAAAAACTTGCCTGCCTTCATAATCTGCATAAAGCTATTCTGGCGTGGTTATGGTGGAAAGGGTGTTCGCTGGTGCAAGGTAGCGTA
>CAMBGJ010000385.1 GCA_945865805.1 Bordetella parapertussis | reverse complement strand
TCCGTCAAATGCTTGAGATCCGATTGTTTGTGCAACATTCGGGTTAGATCGCCCCGGCCCACTGCGATACAACAACAGATACCACTGGCGATACACTTTTCTCGCTATATTTTACAGACTGTGCGCGCAAATGCCCTTAACCACCCGCGCCGAGTTGCGCTGAACACTGCCGCAGCAATCGCAACAACGCGCCCGCTTTGTCGAAGCTTTCCTGATATTCGGCGTCCACCTCGGAGTCAGCCACGATCCCGCCGCCCGCCCAGAAGCGCACCGAGCCGTGCGACACGGTGAGCGTGCGGATGGCGATATTGGTGTCCATGCCGCCATCAAAGCCGATGGTGCCGATGGCCCCGCAGTACACCCCACGCCGCACGCGCTCGACTTCGTCGATGATCTGCATGGCGCGCAGCTTGGGCGCACCGGTGATCGAGCCGCCGGGGAAACAGCCGCGCAGCAAATCGATGGCGTCACGATCCGCGCGCAGACGACCCGTCACCGTGCTGACCAGATGATGCACAGTGGCGTAGCTTTCAATATCGAACAAACGCGGCACCTTGACTGAACCCCGTTCGCAATTTTTGGATAAATCATTGCGCAGCAGGTCCACGATCATCACGTTTTCCGCGCGATCTTTTTCGCTCACGCGCAGTTGTTCGGCCAGCTCGGCATCGAGCCGCGCGTGACCGGCACGGGGCCGGGTGCCCTTGATCGGCTTGGTTTCCACCACACCATGGCTCACACGCAAAAATCGCTCCGGCGACGACGACAGCACCTGCGCGTACGGCGTGGACAAATACGCCGAAAACGGTGCCGGGTTGATCACGCGCAGCGCCTGGTAAGCGAGCCACGCGTCGCCCGTAGCGGCGGCGGAAAAACGCTGCGCGAGATTCACCTGATAACAATCGCCATCCTGAATATATTGATGAATGCGGCGGAACACGCGCCCGTACGATTCGCGCGTGTGGCTGGAAACAATGTTGCTGGTCACGCGAAACGGCGCGCGGCTCCGTTCCGCCACCGGGTGGCTGAAACGCGCCACCAGCGCATTCCACTTGATATCGGTTTCCGGATCGCGCCCCTGCCCCACCAGCCAGCTTTTTTGTTCGAGGTGATCCACCACCACCGCCCAATCGTAAATGCCGATGGCCATATCGGGGATGCGTTCCACCGCCGCCGCGCGCGAGGGCAGATGCGCGCCTTCGATGCGGCGCGCGAGATCGTAACCAAAGTAACCGATGGCACCGCCGCAAAACGGCAGATCGCTTGCCAGCGCCGTATCGATATCCAGATGCCGCCGCAACAACTCAAACGGATCGTCGCGCGACAGCTCGATGCCATCAGCGTGTATTTCCGTGAGATTGCCGCGCGTGATCAGCCGGATGTAAGGCTCTGCCGTAATAATGTCGTAGCGCGATTGCCCCGGATGATGCCGTCCGCTATCGAGAAACACCGCCCACGGCGCGTCGGCCACGGCCTCGAACAGGCTGGCGCTGTCGTCGCGATAGGGAATTTCCGTGCGCAGGGTCATGGCGGTGGGTATGGGTTAATCGTCATCTATTAACGCCGGCGACGCAATAGCGATGACTTAAATAAAACCCGTTTAAAACACATACTTACGACAAACTCAAAAATGCGAACCGGGCTGTGCCAGAAACGCGATTTCTTCCGCTGTCGATGCACGTCCCAGCACGGCATTGCGATGCGGGAAGCGCCCGAAGCGCTCGACGATGTCGTAGTGTTTTTGCGCCCAATGCAGTAAATCGGCGTTGCCCAGCTCGCCGAACAGCACGAGGCAGGTGCGCTGCGCTTCAAGATCTTCGGCATGCTCGAATGGCAGATAACAAAACTGGCGCTCGACGGTGTTGAGCCGCGCATCCCAGCCACGCGCGCGCAGGTGCCGCCCGGCATCCAGCGCCAACGCGTCGGTGGCAAATGCCTTGGGCGAATCGCGAAACATATTGCGCGGAAATTGATCGCACACAATGATCAGCGCCAGCAGCGGCAGCGGGCTTTCGCGCCAGTGGGCAAGCTGGCCGTTCGCGGCCTGCTCGTACAGCGTTTGAAAGCGGCTGCGGATCAGCGCGTCAAAATCATCGGACTTTTTGAACCACTCAGCCCGAGTTTTGCCGTGCGCGACGCTACCCGGCGCACCGAACCAGAAATCCAGAGCGTCATACGCCTGCGCGAACGGCGACATGTCAGTAAACCACCACGCTGCGTATCGATTTACCAGCGTGCATCAGATCAAACCCCTGATTGATATCGGCGAGCGCCAGCTTGTGCGTGATCAGATCATCGATGTTGATTTTGCCGTCCATGTACCAATCAACGATTTTCGGCACGTCGCGCCGCCCTTTCGCGCCGCCGAAGGCCGTGCCTTTCCACACCCGGCCCGTCACCAGTTGAAACGGCCGTGTTTTGATTTCCTGCCCCGCGCCTGCCACGCCGATAATCACCGATACGCCCCAGCCTTTGTGGCAGCACTCCAGCGCCTGACGCATCACGTCAACATTGCCGATGCACTCGAAGCTGTAATCCGCACCGCCTTTAGTCAGGTTGACGAGATACGCCACCAGATCACCTTCAACTTCTTTGGGATTCACAAAGTGCGTCATGCCGAATTTTTTCGCCAGCGCCTCGCGCGCCGGGTTCAGATCAACGCCGATGATCATGTTGGCACCCGCGATGCGCGCACCCTGAATCACATTCAAGCCGATGCCGCCCAGACCAAACACCACCACGTTCGCACCCGGCTCGACTTTCGCTGTGTTGATCACCGCGCCGATACCGGTCGTCACGCCGCAGCCGATGTAACACACCTTGTCGAACGGCGCGTCCTCACGGATTTTGGCGAGCGAAATTTCCGGCACCACGGTGTAATTGGAAAACGTTGAAGTCCCCATGTAATGAAACAGCTTTTTGCCGCCGAGCGAAAAGCGGCTGCTGCCGTTGGGCATCACGCCCTGGCCTTGTGTGACGCGGATCGACTGACACAGATTGGTTTTTTCGGAAAGGCAGTAGTCGCACTCGCGGCACTCCGGCACATAGAGCGGAATCACGTGGTCGCCTTTCTTCAGCGACTTCACGTTGGGGCCGACATCGACCACGATGCCCGCGCCTTCATGGCCGAGGATCGATGGAAACAACCCTTCCGGATCAGCGCCCGACAGGGTGAATTCATCCGTGTGGCAAATACCCGTGGCCTTGATTTCGACCAGCACCTCGCCCGCCGCCGGGCCCTCCAGATCAACGGTTTCAATAACCAGCGGCGCACCGGCCTTGTAAGCCACGGCGGCTTTGACTTTCATACGGACTCCTGAGTTGTGTTTCGTTGTCGCGCACAGCAGGGACGCGCGGCACGACTCATCGTGCACCGCGCTGTCCCTGCCGCTGCAATGTGCTGTGCGTTAGTTCGCGGCAAAGCAGTAAACCAGACCATCACCGCCGGTGCCGATCAGCGCCTTCTGGCTGCAACCGCCGCGCGATTGGTGCGATGAATTCCACGAAGTCGCCCACGGATCTTTGGTCGGGCCCTCGCGGTCATGGTGGCCGACCACGGCGACGCCTTCGGCACCGCTGCGCGTCCAGTTACCGCAGGTCATGTCCGGGTCGCCAGCCGCGAAGGCCGTACCGTCGGTGCGCGATCCAGTAAGGATGTCGTGGCGGTTGGGCTTGTCGCTGCGCCCTTGCACCACCTGGCCTTTTTCGTTGAGCGCGGTTTCCTTGTTCACATGATTGCCCGCACTGTGTAAATGATCGACGTCGCGCGCGATCAACGCGCCCTTGGCGTTGTGCCACGGCCCGGCACCGATGCGATCACGCGCGTTCACTGTCTGCGCGCCATCCTTGCCCTGCGTGCTGAGATACGCGCGCCAGGTCTTGCTCCCACTGCCCGCCGACGAGGCCAGCCGTTGGCACAATTGATCCGCGCCAGCCAGCCCGCCGAGATCGGCGCCATTGCCCGATCCGGTACTGCTGATGAAGAACGACATGCCACCGCCGCCGCCACCCGTACCCGCACACGCTGCCACCACCACCACCACACCGGCTATCGACGCCGGCAACAGCCACTTTTTGGTATTGCGCATCGCTACTCCCCTAGCCTGAATTTTGCATAAAGAGGGCAAAGAACACCGTAAGTGATTGGTACAATGTGAGTTATCGAGAAACACATTCGTCAACACCAACAGGTCTTTGCCCTCATGGATTCTACGCCAGAACAACTGCGGTTTGCTTCGATTCCGGGC
>CAMBGJ010000384.1 GCA_945865805.1 Bordetella parapertussis | reverse complement strand
ATCTTCCGTTATTTTCCGGCCATCGATCACGCTGTGCTCAAGAGCGACTTACGTCGGCGCATTGCCTGTGAGCCGACTCTCGCTTTACTCGATACCCTAAAAGGCCTACAAATCAGATACTTCCGCTAATGGCTTCCATTAGAAATTCGAGCTAATGGAAAATCTCGGTTAATTGGGACGGGTATGCCGGCGTAGAGCTTCAACGCAGAGGCGCAGAGCTTACGCAGAGACCTGCGTTCCTCTGCAGGGGTTCGCTGCGTCTTTGCGCCTCTGCGGTGAAGGTCTTACAAGCGGCTGAACAGTTACGCTTATGTTTTGTTTAGTCCGCGCGCTCAGTCCGAACGAATACCAGCTTCGCGAATAACCTTGCCCCACTTGTCAGTTTCGCTTTGCAGGTAACCGGCAAAGTGTTCCGGCGTGCTGGCGATCATCTCTATGCCGAAGCCGGTGAGCGGCTCGCTGACGTCGCGTGATTTTGCCGCTTTGGTGATTTCGCCGTGCAGCAATTGCACGATCTCGCGCGGCGTGCCAGCGGGTAACATCACGCCGTACCACAAACTGGCTTCGTAACCGGGCAGGTTGGCGGCCTCGGCGACGGTGGGAAACTCCGGTGCAGCGGGCGAGCGTTTGGCGCTGGTCATGGCGATGATGCGTAGCTTGCCGGCCCTGGCATACGACAGCATGGGATTGGGGCTGGTGAACATGACTTGTGTTTGGCCGGCGATCAGATCCACATAGGCAGGGCCGCCGCCTTTGTACGGAATCGTTGTCATGCGCGTGCCGGTGAGCGATTGAAACAGTGCCGCGGCCAGGTGCCCGCCCGAGCCGTTGCCGGAAGTCGCCAGATTGAGTTTGCCAGGATGTGCTTTGGCCAACGCGATCAAAGCCTTGACTGTGGTGGCGGGCACCGACGGGTGCAGCACCACCGCGTTGGGGCTGGAGGCGATCAGCGTCACCGGGATGAAATCCTTGACGGAATCGTACGGCAGCTTGTTGTCCAGCGCTGGGTTAATCGAGTGTGTGACAGAAACCAGCAACATCGTATAGCCGTCGGCGGGCGCTTTGGCAGCCAGCGCGGTGCCGATTTTCTGCCCGCCGCCGGCGCGGTTATCGACCATGAATTGTTGCCCCAGCGCGCTGGTGAGTTTGGCGCCGACGGAACGCGAGATGATGTCGGTGGCACCGCCGGGCGGGTAGGGAACGATGAAGCGCACGGCTTTGACGGGATAAGTTTGGGCGGCGGCCGGCTGCACGCCTGCGAGCGCTATCAGCAGTGCCGTTAATAGAGATTTGCCCATGGAATGTCTGTTTTTAAAATAGTAATATAAAACAATAGCTTACGATATTATGGGTCTGCGTGCCGAATTCTAAATGACCTTCATTGCCCCAGCTTGATCGCCTTGCCGATGCGTGCCGATTCTTCGATGGCGAGGGTGATTTCCAGTGTTTGACGGGCTTCGCGTGCGGTGGCCATGGGGCAGGGGCGTTGGCGCGACAAATGATCCAGCCACACCCGCGACTCGTCCGCCACCGGCCCCCAGTAGTCGCCCAGATGCCAGTTGCCCGGCGTGGAGGATGACAGAAACGCGGTCTGAAATTGCAGGCCGGGGATGTAGGCGTGGGGGATGCCCTTGTTGGTGATCAGCAGCTCGTCGGTGTGGTCATCGTTGAGTATCAATGCGCCCTCTGAACCGTAGACCTCGATACGCACGCCCATGCCGAGTTGCGGCGCGTGCGCGGGCAGTGCAAAGTAGACGCCGAGGTTGACCACTGCGCCGTTTTCATAGGTGATGAGCGCGAAGGTGGCGTCGTTGACATCAAAACCGGCTTCGCGAAACACCGTGCCGTGGCCGCGCGCGGTGACTTCCACCGGGCGTATACCTTCGAGAAACCACCCGGCGACATCCACCCAATAGGTGAGTACATCCACCACCGGTGTGGCGGTGGCCGAGCGCTTGAGAATTTCGATACCCTGCGCGCGCGTATTGCAGGCGCGGCCCGTCAGTGCGGTGATCTGGCCAACGCGGCCTTCGAGGATTTGATCTTTGGCCGACAGGTAACGCCGCTTAAAGCGTTGCGCGTAGCCCACGTAGAGCGGCGTGCCGGTGGCCTCGGATTTGGCGATAATTTTGTCGGCGTCGGCGAGTGTAAGGGCGATGGGCTTTTCAACCAGCACCGGTTTGCCGAGTTCCAGCGCCTGCATCACCGGTTCGAGGTGTTCGTGTTCGCTGGTGGAGACGATAACCGCGTTGACGCTCGGGTGGCCGATCACCGCCATATTGTTGCTGGACGAAAAATCCGCGCCGGTTTTTTCAGCGAGGCTGGCGGCGCGATCGGCGCTGAGATCGGAGACCGCGAGAAATTTAACCGCCGGATGCGAGGCAGCCATTTGCGCCCTGAGTGAGCCGATTCTGCCGGAGCCGACGACGGCGATGCCGAGTTCACGTGTCTTCATGTTTGTGTACCTGCGCTGTGCAGTAGGGATTGAATGCGGGCTATTTTCTCATTGGGTTAGAGTCAGCGCAAAAATCCGTGCAGCAGATTGAACCGCTGGGCCGATAGCCGTGGCGCGGCTGATCGCCGCGTGCTTGTCGGATACATGCTGTCAGTGGTTCGTCGTGGATAGTTGTCCAGACGTCCATCTGGTGCCAAGGGCATGGGCGCGGCGATGGCCGACCAGCCCGGGCGGGCAAATCCAGTTTTATATCGCGACACGCGCAGGGCTGCTACTCTATATCAGCAGCAACCACTTGCGCTTGCGATTAATGAGGTGGTGCCAGGTACGTGGCAGACTTCTGGTATGGACTAGGTTGTCCCTCAGGGACGTCACATGACATGGCGATGCGGGCGAAGGCGGCTTATATCCGGCAGGACTAGCGCTCTGTACAACCATCCAATGAGCGTTAAAAAACGCAATAAAAACAAATAGTTAAGATTATTCGTCTCAAGTGCTGGTAGCCGGGTACGGCGCAATGGATGGTTAGTTCTGCGTCAAACCCATTAGCGCTGCCACTTCCGTGCGATTGTTTACCTTAAGCTTTTTGAAGATCCGCTGGGCATGGTTTTTCACGGTAAACGCGCTGATGTTGAGCAGTTCAGCGATTTCAGGGTTGGTTTTTCCCTGGGTCAACCAGGACAGTACATCCAGCTCGTGCGAGCTGAGATCGAGACCGAGGTGGTCAGGCAGGCGCATGACCGGTTCATTCGCGGCATCGGTTATTTTCAGCACGGCGACTTTGCGGAAGGCGACATCGATTTGCGCGATCACGGAGTCGATGAGAAAGGCATGGTATTCGTTGGCAGGTTTGTTGGCGGATTCGTTGTTCAGAGCCGCCGGATGAAGGGCGATATACAGCGTTTCCTGGTTGTCGCGTTCGTTGCGCACGCCGAATACCTGGACGGATTGCATACGTTGCATCGCGAGCTGTATGGGGCAGCCATCGCTGGTGCGTTTTAGCAAGTCTAAATCCGCGTCGCTAAGTTGCAGCGGGCGGCGTCCGTTGGCGATAAAGCGCTCGAGGTAACCCTTAATCACCGGTTCGAGCCCGCACTTGGTAAAGAGTTCGGTGCGCACGCCGGGCAAGGACGATACAACGTCCAGCGTCAGCGCGGGGCTGCGGAAATCTCCCCATGCAGAAATCAGTATCTGGTGTGGGATAAAGTACTGAATGCCGCCTTGAAGCAGACGATACAGATCCAGATGACTGTTGACCTTGGACGCCGCTTGCACGACTTGCATGAAGTGCGCGCTCTCATTCTCCGTGACTTGGAAGGCAGTTGCTGCTGCCGGAGGCGTTTCCGCAACGCGCGCGGGATTGCTACTGACCAGACGCGGGACCTGGCGCCTTTCCACGCCTTCAAAATGCCGGATATGTCCTGCCGACATCGCCGAAGTTGTCATGGTTGTCTGAGTCATTGTTGTTCTGTTTTTTGTTCGAATCGGGAAAGAGTTTGACTAAGGATATTATTCATTCCGCCTGAAAAGCTATTGATCGAAATTAAGCTCGACCTGATAATGGCAAATTGCGAGCATGTTGGCACCGCTACCAAGGTATTGAGTGTGATATTTGTCACGGTGGGGCCGTGATTTTTTGCACACTTCTAATTGTACTGTGTTAAGTATTCTGAGATCATGGCGAGGTATTCCTATTACTTAAGGAACTGCCCATGGTCAGTGCGATGGAGTCGCGGTTTGAGAGGTATACCGAGATGATGGTCAAGGCGTTGGGTCACGCGAGCCGGGAGCAGCCGGCG
>CAMBGJ010000383.1 GCA_945865805.1 Bordetella parapertussis | reverse complement strand
GCGCCGTAGAACAACAGCGTGTAGCCATCCGGCGGCGTATCTTTGGCGACGATTTCCGTGGAGATCGAGCCGCGATTTTCAACCACCACGCGCTGGCCGATACGCGGGGTCAATTCCTGCGCGACCACGCGTGCGCCCCAGTCGTGATTGCTGCCGGGGGAGGCGGTGAGGATGCGGATGATTTTGGTGGGGTATTTTTCCTGGGCGTAGGCAACGTGGTAGCTACCAAGCAGTAGGAACGCCATGATCACAATGAATTCCCTCCCCTTCAAGGGGAGGGTTAGGGTGGGGATGGGGTATTTGACGCGAGGCAAACACGGTGCCTCAAGTTCGCCGGGGGTTGCCCGGCGGCAAGTCACTTTTCTTGCGCCGCCAAGAAAAGTAACCAAAAGAAGGCGGCCCCCGGTTCGCCGGTCGTTCGGACGGCACTGCGCGGCTCGCCACGCCGGGCGGCTGCGGAACTCGCCCTCGCGATACCCCCGCGAGGACTCAGACAGTCCTCGCCGACTGCCCCCGGCATGGCTGCGCTGCTCGGCGGCTCTCAGGGGGGTGTTCACGACAGACCGGCATGAATTCATAACGTTTCTTTCTTTCAAACAGCACCCACTATAGTGCGCGCTGCGCGCGCTTGTTACGACCGCACCTACGCCATTCCGCACCTCAGATCATCCGCTGCGTCCCTGCGCATGTTCACCGAGCAACTCAACGATGCGCATCGGCGTAATCGGCGCTTCACAAATTTTTACGCCAAACGGTGCCAGTGCATGTTCCACCGCGCCGATAATCGCGCCGATGGCGGAAATGGTGCCGCCTTCACCCGCGCCCTTGACGCCGAGCGGATTCAGCGGCGAGGGGGTTTCCAGATGCACCAGATCGACGTGCGGCACATCGGCGGCCATCGGCAACAGATACTCGCCAAAGTTGGTGGTCAACGGCTGCGCGTTGTCGTCGAACATGAGTTGCTCGTAGAGCGCATTGCCCACGCCATGCGCCACGCCGCCGACCACTTGCCCGTCAACCACCATCGGGTTAATCACGCGACCGCAGTCGTGCGCCACGGTGTAGCGCAGGATTTTCACTTCACCCGTTTCGATATCGACGGCCACTTCGGCCACATGCGCGCCGTTGGAATACGCCGATTGATCGGGCGTGAAATGCGCTGTGTGTTCCAGTCCCGGAGTTAAGCCGCCTGCCATCGAAAAGCCCGGCATGCCGAACGCTTTGACCGAAATGTCACGCAAGGATTTTTTTACATCCGGCGCGCTTTTCAGTCGCACAAACCCTTCCGCGAGTTCGAGATCGTCTTCGAGGCACTCCATCATGCCGGCGGCAATTTTCTTGGCTTTGTCGGCGACGGCCATCGCGGCCATATGCACCGAGTTACCCGCGTTGACCGCTGTGCGCGCGGCGAAGGTACCCATGCCCATGGCGTTCATCGAGGTGTCGCCGGTGACGACTTCGATGTCGTTGAAATCCACACCGAGTTGATCCGAGGCGATCTGCGCCAGCGTGGTTTTGTGCGACTGGCCCTGCGGCGTGGCGCCAGTGTAGAGGGTGATTTTTCCCGAGGTGGCCACACGCACCGTGGCGCTTTCATAGGGGCCGAGGCCAGTGGCCTCCACTGCGTTGGCGATGCCGATGCCCAGATAACGCCCCTGCGCGCGCGCTGCTGCCTGGCGCTTCGCAAAGCCGTCATAGTCTGCGGTCTTAAGCGCAGCGGCAAGGCACGCCGGGAAGTCGCCGCTGTCGTAGGTCACCGGACGGCCATCGCGGAAAATAATCCCCACTTGGTACGGCATCTGCGAAGGCTGGATGAAATTGCGTCGCCGCACTTCGGCGCGATCGAGGTTTAACTCGCGCGCCACGCGGTCCATCAGGCGCTCCATGGTAGTCACCGCTTCGGGCCGCCCCGCGCCGCGCACGGGCGTGGTTTGAATTTTGTTGGTGAACACCGAAATTACATCGAGCTTGAAGTGCGGCACCACATACGGCCCCGGCACGGTGGTGGCAGTGATCCACGGCAGCACTATGCCCCACGGCACGTAGGCGCCGGTTTCGTGGATGAGCTGCCCGCGCACGCCGATGATTTTGGCGTTGGCGTCAACCGCGATTTCCATATCCCAGTACTGATCGCGCTCCTGATGCGTGGTCAAAAAATTCTCGCGCCGGTCTTCGATCCATTTCACCGGCCGACGCAGCAGTGCAGCGGCGGCGGCGACGTTGATGTACTCCGGGTAAAACGAGCCCTTGGGGCCGAAGCCGCCGCCGACATCGGGCGTCACCACGCGGATCTGATGGTCACCAAAACCGAACACTTCCATCATGCTGCGCTTGATGCGATGCGGGCCTTGGGACGACACGTGCAGCGTGTAGGCATCGTGATGCGCATCGTATTCGGCAACGATGCCGCGGCACTCCATAAAAAACGGCCCGCCGCGATGCTGGTAAATTTTTTCGCGAAACACATGCGCCGCGCCGGTGAACGCGCGATCGGCGTCGCCTACCTTCAGCGGAAAGCGCGCGGCGATATTCGATTCCGCACCCGTGTGCGCCAGCGGCGCGCCCGCATCCAGCGCGGCGCGGCAATCGTTGACCGCCGGCAGCGGTTCGTAATCGACTTCCACCAACTGCGCGGCATCTTCGGCGATGTAGCGGCTGTCGGCGATCACGCACGCCACCGGTTCTCCGGCGTAACAGGTTTCGTCCTTGGCGAGCGCGTAAGGCAACTTGACCAGCTTGATCGCCGGATGCGGCACCAGCAGCGGCAACGTGTTGTTGCGCGCGGCTTCTGGCAGATCAGCGTACGTCAGCACGGCATGCACGCCGGGCAGGGCGAGCGCGGCGGTTTTGTCGATGCGGTTGATTTTGGCGTGCGCGTAGGGGCTGCGCACAAAGGCGGCGTGCAGCATTTCCGGTAAGTGAATGTCGTCGATAAACTGGCCGTCGCCACGCAGCAGCGCGGGGTCTTCTTTGCGTTTGACTGATGCGCCAAAGCCGGTGAGTTTTTCATTTACGTGAGTGGTCATCGGGCAACCTCGCGCATTTTTTTCGCCGCATCCAGCGCGGCATCGACGATGCCCTGATAGCCGGTGCAGCGGCACAGGTTGCCGGACAGCGCCTCGCGCACCTGCGCCTCATCAGGCTCGGGATGATCGCGCAAAAATTCGGTCAGCGTCATCAACATGCCCGATGTGCAAAAGCCGCATTGCAGGCCGTGGTTGTCCTGAAACGCCTGTTGCAACACATTGAGTTTATTATCCGTGGCCAGCGATTCGACGGTGGCGACTGCCTGCCCGTCGCATTGCACCGCCAGCATCAGGCAGGCGCGTGCGCTGATGCCATTGACCAATACGGTGCAGGCACCACACACGCCGTGTTCGCAGCCCACGTGGGTGCCGGTGAGTTTCAATTCATGGCGCAAAAAATCCACCAGCGTCATGCGCGTTTCGATGGTGGCGCTGCGCGTTTTGCCGTTGACTGTAACGTTGATGGTGCGGGTATCAACCATGTTGTTTCTCGTTTGCTTGCGCAGCCGCTTGTTCGAGGGCGCGGTAGGTAAGCACGCGTGCCAGATGTTGACGGTAGGCGGATGTGACGTAGGCGTCAGCGCCGGCGTCGAGTTTTTCGGCGGCGGCGGCGGCGGCTTTGAAGGTCGCCGCATCGGGCTTTTGGCCGAGCAGTACCTGTTCAATGGCGGCCGGTCGGATGGGTGCGTGGGTTAGCCCTGAAAGGGCAATCGACGCATCCGCGATGTTGCCTTTTGCATCCACGTCCAGCAGCGCGGAACAGGCGACGATGGCAAAGTCGCCATGCCGCCGGGCGAATTCGACGAATGCGTAAGTATTTGTTTTTATTGATAAATTTATAGTGATGCTGGCGAGCAATTCGTCCGGCTCCAGCGCCGTGGTCATATAGGCCACGGCAAAATCGGCGGCAGGAATATCACGCGTGCCGCGCAGGGACACCACGTGCATCGTCGCGCCCAACAAGGCCGCCACGTTGACCAATTCTGCCGACGGATCCTGATGGCACAACGAACCACCGAGCGTGCCGCGATTGCGCGTTTGCCGGTGACCCACATGCGCGAGTGCGGCGTGCAGCAGTGGGCAGTGTTTGCCAATATCCGCAGAGAATTCGATGTCACGCTGGCGCGTCATGGCACCGATTTTCAGCGTGTTGTTTTCGACGCGGATGTAGGCGAGCTCGCTGACCTTGTTCAGATCGATCAAGTGATCGGGCATGGCGTAGCGGAAGTTCATCATCGGCATCAGCGATTGGCCGCCGGC
>CAMBGJ010000382.1 GCA_945865805.1 Bordetella parapertussis | reverse complement strand
ACGGTCTTGTAAAACCAGACGCGTTTCGCTACTTGGGGATACGCGTGTGGTCCGACACAACCCCGCCAACTCTCGAAGTCAATGTGCCCCACATTCATTTGGCGGAATCTGCCGATTTTGTCGTTGTCATGCCAGCCTCGGCTCATACCTTACACAAACTCGCGCACGGTGAATGTAGCGATCTTCTGTCGCTCACCATAGCTGCTACGCGCGCTCCAGTTGTGCTTTTCCCCGCGATGAATGGGGCGATGTGGAATAGTGCCGCTATATCGCGCAACGTGAATCAGCTACGTGAAGATGGATTTTATATTGTCGAGCCTGAGCTTGGCGGAGAAATCTCCAAGCCAGAAGATCAGTCGATGTCGTACGGTGTTGCTGGTTGGGGTGGAATGGCGTTCGCCGATTTATTACGGCTGTTGATCGACGCGCAAATCCTGCCACGGCAGAGCAAGTTACACTCTCGCGAATCGATGCCTGGATAACAAATTTCCGATTTCGGGCAATTAAGGCCTAACCACACAACGCCCCAAACACCTGCTCCAATGCCGCATCGGCCCGCACGAGGCTGCCTTTCGCGTTGTCGAGCCACGCTGCATCCGCTGCCAAGCCAGCGCGCGCCTCGGCCAGCATGCGATTTACCTCGCTCAGTTGCGGCCCGCCGGTACCCTTGCGGCCGAACACCATGTATTCAGCACTGATTGCTTCACGGAACGCCGCCTCATTGAGCGGCAACGCCTGCTGCGTTTGTTCGCGGTAAATGCGCGCGGCCTCGGCATACGGGATTTCGTGAATCTTGAGTTTGTTGCCGCGCCCGTAGTCGGTGAGCCTGGAGGCGAAATGGTGGCCTATGCGAAACGGCACGTCGGCTTTTTGCATCAGCGCATCGGCGATTTCGGTGGTGGTGGAATAATCCGCATGCACTTCGGCCAACGCGCGTTCCCTGTTGACGACGATGCCGCCCATCACCTGCGCCAGCAGTTTGAACACCTGCAACGCCCGCGTGCAGGGCACCGGATCGTACATGCGGTAATCGAACATGCCGGTGCGGTTGTTGTGCGAAATCAGAAACACGGTCTGCATTTCGCCCAGCAAAATGCTGCTCTGCGCGCGCAGTTGTTCCAGCGCGGCGGGGTTTCTTTTTTGCGGCATGATGCTCGACACGCCGGTGAGTTCGCCCGTCGCTAACAAAAACCACGGCATCGGATCGGCATACTGGGTGTGCAAATCCTGCGCGAACTGGCCGATCTGCACTGCCGCTATCGACAACGCGCTCGCCACCTCCAAGGCGCTATCGACCGGCGCCAGATGATTCGCGTCGTAGGCGTTCTCAAGCAGGCCATCAAAGCCGAGCAGCACGGCGAGGCGCTTGCGATCCAACGGAAAACTCGACGTCGCCAACGCCGCTGCGCCCAGCGGATTCACGTTGATGCGTGCATACGCCTCGCGCAGCCGTTGCGTTTCACGCGCCAGTGCTGCGCCCAGTGCGTGCAGGTAATGCGCGAAGGTGGTCGGCTGCGCCTGCACGCCGTGGGTATAAGCGGGGATGATGGTTTCGACATGCAGCGCCGCCAGCGCCAGCGTCTTTTCACGCGCGAGGTTCAACGCACCGATTTCCTGCAACAAGCCATCACGCAGATTCATGCGCGCCATCGCCGAGGCGAGATCCTGCCGACTGCGCCCACTGTGCAAGCGCGAAGCGTCCGCGCCCACCACGGCGGTCAGACGCGGTTCGTAATCAAGGTAATCGGCCGAACGGCGCGGCACACCCGAGGCCTGCATTTGTTCGATGACTGTCTTGATGCCGGCGGCGATGCGCGCCGCCGTGGCGCGCGGCACGATGCCCACTTCGGCCAACATGACGATACACGCCTTGTTGATCTGATCGAGAAACGCCGGCGAGCATCCGCCGCTGCGGAAGGCTTCGTTGATATCGAGCGCGCCACTGTGTTCGGCGGCAGGTTTTGCGGATTCGGTCATGATTTAATTCTCTAAAAATATCGTAGCTGTTCAACCACATTAAAGCCCTTCACCGCAGAGACGCAAAGGCGCAAAGAATCCCCGCAGAGGAATGCCGTTCTCTGCGTAACCTCTGCGGTGAGGGTATTTTTTCGCCTGTACCACATAGATTAAAAACATCAATAAAAACAAATAGTTGCCTTCTTCACGGAAATCGTAACCGCTATTGAATCGCAATTCCCGCCGCTTTGATCACCTTCGCCCACTTATCCATTTCGCCGCGAAAAAACACATCGAATTGTTCCGGCGTGTTGAGCACCACGTCGTTGCCTTCGCGTTGCAGGCGCTCGCGTACGTCGGGCGCGGAATAGCCGCGCGCGATTTCCTGGTTGAGCCGCGCGATAAGTTCCTTCGGCGTCGCGCCCGGCGCGGCCACGCCGGTCCACGGACTGGTGTCAAAGCCCGCCAGCGTGGCACCCACCGGCTGCACGCCGGGTAGTGCGGCGGAGGGCTTGGCGCTGCTCACCGCAATAGCACGCAACCGGCCCGCCTTGATCAGCGGTGCGACGGGCAGAATCGCGCTGAACACCCACGACACTTCACCGCTCATCAACGAGGTGACCGACGGCGCGCCGCCCTTGAACGGCACGTGGGTCATGCGCACGTTCGCCATCATGCGCAAAATCTCGCCACCCAGATGCGTGGAAGTGCCATTACCGCCCGAGCCGAAAGCAATCTGATCGGGCCGCGCTCGCGCGAGTTCAATCAAATCGCGCACGCCGCGCACCGGCAACGACGGATGCACCACCAGCACATTCGGCGTGGACACCAGTTGTATCACCGGCACCAGATCACGCAGTGTGTCGTACGGTAGTTTTTTCACCAGACTGGGCGCGGTGGCGGTGCTGGTGGATGTCATCACCAGCGTGTAGCCATCCGGCGCGGCCTTGGCCACGATGTCTGTGCCGATCACCGAGCCGCCGCCTGCGCGATTATCGACATTGACCTGCTGGCCCCAGGCTTCAGTGAGTTTTTGCGCCACCATGCGCGCCAGAATATCGGTGGAACCGCCCGGCGCGAACGGCGCAACCAGGCGTATGGGCTTGGCGGGGTAGGTTTGTGCCAGCGCCGCTATGGGTGCAATAAACGCAATAACAACCGCGAGTCGAATCATCGATGCCTCTGATTTAGCGGGATGAAATTCCGGCCAGCCTGTCATTCACGGTATGTTCATTTTGCTGATGACCCCTACCGCTTGGGTTCATCCAGCCCCACGCCTTCCAGATGCCCAAACAACTCGGCGATTTTTTGCACATCCTCCGGCGGCAACGGCGGCTTGAGTATCGCGTCGATATTCGGTGCGACATGCGCCGGATTGCCGGTGCCAAACAGCACCACGTCGGCACCCGGCTCATGACGCGCATAGCGGTACGCAGCTTCGATCACGTCACGCGCGCCGCGTTCGTGCAACAAAAAATCCAGCGGCTGCGCTTTATCCGCCAGCCACGCAGGCAACTTGCCGGCATCGGCCAACGCCCGAACGTCCTGCTGTAAGCGCCCCGGCGTACTGAACAGGCTGCGCACGGCAAACATCAGCATCGTGCCGATGTTATGCGCGCGCGTCAGCGGAAACACGCTGCGGCGTGCGTTCTGCCCGAGCAGGTGAAACGCAAACATGGTGACGTCCCAGCAGTCGTGCTTTAACGCGGCTTGCAGCGTAGCGTGGTGTGCGTCCCTGGGCGGCATTTCGGTGATGCCGAGAAAACGGAATTTACCTTTGGCTTTTTCACGCAGCAGCGCGGGCGCGATTTCGTTGTAGGCATGGGCATAGAGATCCGGCAGTACCGTGTGCAGATAAAAGATATCCACGTAGTCGACGCCCAGCGTTTTTAACGAATTGTCGAGACCCGCAACCACCTGCGCCGCGGACAATAAAGTCTTGCCTTCGGCCACCTTGTGCTTGGTGGAAAGCACCACCGATTCGCGCGCTATCGATTTCAACGCCTCGCCCACCACCGGTTCGGTGCCGTAAGCCTTCGCGGTGTCGATCAAATTGACGCCAAGACCCACCGCCTGCTGGATGATGCCGGCACATTGCGCAACACTGCGTCCGGCGGTCAGCCCCAGGCAACTGCTGCCGCCGCAACCCATCGCGGCAACACTGACTTTAAGGCCTGTGCGGCCGAGCGTGGTGTATTGCATGGCTTTACTTTCCGCGCACCTTGTACCAGGGATGCGGATTGCCCGGCACTTTCATGCGCAGCGTGTACACGCCGGTGTGCGCGCAGCAGAACAGGGTGCGCATATCCGCGCCGCCAAAAGCGAAATTCACCGCCTGCTCCGGCCATTGAATGACGCCGATTTTTTTGCCATC
>CAMBGJ010000381.1 GCA_945865805.1 Bordetella parapertussis | reverse complement strand
TTCGTCAGCTCTACTGTCCTTGTGATACGTACCGCAGGTGATGCGTGAATTAGTTTGTGGCAGCAGCATCGGCCTTCGCCTTATCGCCTTTCTTGCCCTTGCCACCTTCCGCAGCCTTATCACCTTCCTCGGTCTTGGCGGCACCTTCTGCTTTGCCCTCCACCGCGCCTTCTGCCTTGGCCTTAGCACCTTTTGCCTTGCCACCCTCCGCCTTCGCCCCGTCTACCTTAGTGTCCCCTTCAGGTGGCTTGGCCTCACCACCGGCTTTGTCCTTGTCTTCTCCCTCCTTGCCGCCTTTGCCCCCCTTTCCACCTTTTCCGCCTTTTCCGCCCTTCTCACCTTTGCCACCTTCGACCAAAGTGACTTGGGAGCCATTCGTCAGCATCGGCGGCACCTCGATGACCACGCGCTCGTCACCTTGCAGCCCCTTCGAAATCACCACCTGCGGTCCCAGCTGGCGATCTACTGTCACGTTCTGCGCACGCGCGCGGCCGTCCTTCACCACGAACACGAACGGCCCATCCTGCCCTGGCTGCACCGCCCCTTCCGGCAACGTTATCGCGTCTTCCTCGACGCGCAGAATAATGCGTCCCGACACAAACTGTCCTGGCCACAACTCTTCCTTGTCGTTTTTCACACGCGCCTTGACCAAAATCGTACCGGTGGACGGATTGATCGCATTGTCGATAAACACCAGCGTGCCGGTCGCGGCCACACCCGAACCGCCTGCGGGTACAACCTGAACCTTCAACTGCTCCTTGGTGCCGACCCGCCGGATGTCATCCAAATTGCGCTGCGGCACACTCAACGACACGAGAATCGGCTTGGTGCTGTTGATCAACACCAGTGGCGCGCCACCCGTGCCGCCGGCCACCAGGTTGCCGGCTTTCACGTTCAGGCTGCCGGTGCGGCCGGATATCGGCGCGGTAATCTGCGAGTAGGATAGCTGCAACTTTGCCGCGTCCACCACCGCCTTGTTCGCGGTCACCGTGGCCTCCAGCGACTTCACCTGCGTCGCCGCGACATCGTACTCTTGCCGCGTGATGTATTCCTTATCGGCCAGCGGACGCAAGCGTTCTTCCTGCGCGCGCGATTGCGCCAGCTGCGCCTCGTCACGCGTGACCGCCGCTTGCGTTTGTGCTACCGACACCTGCATCGGACGTGAATCAATCGTGAACAGCACTTGCCCCTGCTTCACGTAATCACCTTCCTTGAACCTCACCGACGTCAGCGTCCCGCCCACTTGCGGACGCACCGACACGCTATGCTCCGATTCGACACTACCCACCGCGTCGATCACCACCGGCATCGGCTGGCGTTTCGCAGTCGTGGTACGCACCGAAACCGGCCCGCCGCGGCCCTTGCCCTTACCTTTGGCTTCTTTGCCGTCCTTGCCGCCTTTGCCACCTTGCGCTTCTTTGCCATCCTTGCCAGCAGCCACGACCGCGCCTTTTTTAGCGTCCTCCGCCTCCGACTTCTGCCAAAACCAGTATCCGCCTCCCCCGATCGCGGCAAGCACCGCGAAAACCCCTACCATCGATAAACGATTCATTTCTTGGTCTCTGTTCTAGTTGTAATCAGATCGCCGCCACCCACGGCGAGATTCAGCCGCGCCAGCACGGTATACCAGTCGAGATAAGACTGAATACGCTGCGTTCGGGCGCTGGTTTCATCCTGTTGAGCGGTGATCAAATCCAGTATCGTGCCAAAGCCGCCCTGGTAACGGGCCAGCACGGCTTGCGCGGTCTGCTCGGCGGACTTCACCAGCGCTTCGGTGCTGGCGATGCTGCCATTTACTGTCTGCAGATCGTAATAGGCCTGCCACACCTCGAGCTGCGACTGCCGGAACAGCGTATCGCGCGTGGCCTCTGCCTGCTGTGCTTGAATTTCGGCCTGGCGCCGCTGATAGGTATCCCGGAACCCCGAGAAAATCGGGATGCGCACGTTGATGCCGGCGAAATACGTCTGGTTGTTGGGACGTACTGGCGGGGGCATGCCGGTCTGATACCACTCGTTCTGCTGCATATTCGCGGTAAAGTCGATAGTCGGCAGCCCCGCACGCGACGCCGCTACTGCACTGGCGCGAAACGCATCCACCTGTGCCTGCGCCGCCACCAGATCAGCGCGCGACAACTTGGCGGTCTCCAGATACGCGGCGATACTCTTCACCGCTGCCTGCGTTTGCGGCGGCGCCGCCAGCGTCTGCACTTTATATGTGCTATTCACCGGCACACCCACCACGGAAGCCAACTGCCCACGCGCTTTTTCAAACTCGCCTCGAGCGCGCGTCAGCGTCAACCGCGCCTGAGCCACCTGGGTTTCCGAACGGAAAACGTCGGCCACCGTGGCAACCCCTGAATCCCGCCGCCGACGTGCAGCGTCCAGCGCGGTTTCGAGATTTTTCAGCGCCTGCTCGTTCACGCGCACCAGCGCTTCGATGCCGATCAACTGGTAGTACGCCTGCTCCACCTGAAACATCACTTCCTGCAGCACGCGGTTTTGCGCAAGATTCGCTGCCAGCAAGCGACTTTCCGCCGCCTGCATACGAGCCTCGCCAACGCCGAAATCAAACAGCGAATACGTCAAACTGATTTGCGGCCCCCAGCGATTCAGCCAGTTAGCAATGACCCCGGTGGTGCCTGAAACCGGACGCGCACGTTGCGCGATATAGCCGCCCGTGATCGTCGGAAAATCATCGCCTTGCAGCACACCCACCGCCGCCGCCGCCGCCCGTGCGGAGAGCCACGCGGCGCGCGTGCGCGGGTTATTCAGCAGCGCGTATTCCGTGATTTCCGCCAGCGAAAGCGGCTCATCCGCGCGCAATGCCGCCCCTGCCTTGGGTTCAGGAACGGCAGGTAAGGCTTGCGCCGGTTTCCAGCTTTGGTTCGGCCCAGGCGAAGTTTTTTCCTCAACCGCGAACGGATCCTTCCACCAACCCGGATTGAGTATTTCCTTCCATCCCTGCGCACTGACATCCGTAGCACTCGCCACCAATACGGCGACCGTGACGGTAGCCGTACTCCATCCTCCGAAAAGCCTCATGTTCTGGTTCTTTTTCCGCGCAACAGGCGTTAGTGATTGATTAATAAAAAATTAATAAATTAATAGTAGCATTAATCCACTAAATTTTGCCCGCCCCGCGCCGTGCGTCGCGCCGATAGTCTGTTATATGGACGATCAAAATAGGGCAATTCATCAACCCAAATTCCCGGCATAAGAAATATTACTTATTAATCAAAAATTTAGGCGGGATCGCCTTTGACCCAGTCGGGTGAAACAGCGCTGCCATGCGCGCGCCCTAAAATGCCAAAACGTGCCATACCACGCACCATTCCCGTAAACTTGCCCCACCCTTCCATACCGCCTCTACGGCCTTCCATGCCACCTGCCGCCGCCTCCCTACACACCGATATACACGGCGCCAACGTCGAATATGCGCAAAGCGGCCAAGGCCCCCACTTGCTGCTGCTGCATTCGTTGCTCACCGACATGTCTGTTTTTGATCGCGTGCTGCCGGCACTCGCCCAGCGCTTTCGCGTGACGCGGCTCAATCTGCCGGGCTACGGACTATCCATGCCACGCACGCTCAACAGCGTCGCCGATTACGCCGACCACGTGAACGCCGTGTTGAACCAACTCAAGCTACCGCCGGAAACGCAGGTCTTCGGCAACGGCTTTGGTGCCTTCGTTGCGCTGATGCTGGCCATACGCCACGGCGCGCGCTTCAACCGCCTGATACTCGCCGACGTCGTGGCAACGTTTCCCGAGCCCGCTCGCGCACCGTTTCGCATGATGTCCGAAAAAGTCACAACGGGCGGCATGACCACCGTGCTGGATGCCGCCATAGGCCGCATGTTTCCGCCCACGTTTCAGGCTGCACATCCCGATGAAGTTACCCTGCGCAAAGCGGCCCTTGCGCAAGTGGATGCTGCGAGCTTTAGTCGCGCCTGCCTTGCGCTGGCGGCACTCGATACCACCGCGCAACTACGTCACATCAAGAACCCCACGCTGGTGATGTGCGGCGCGCTCGACCTCACCACCCGGCCCGCGCTGGCGCAGGCGCTAGCCAATGGAATACCTGGTGCTCAATATCAGGAAATCAGTGACTCGGGCCATTGCCCGATGGTTGAGCAACCCGAGCAACTCATAGCCCGCATCAACACATTTCAGCCAGACACGACCATAACGTAACTAAGGAAACGCTGATCAAGCCGTCGCACAAGGCGACAGAAGACAGCAAGTGTATCGATAGTCTGAAACCAATGAGAATTTCATCAACATGAAGGCGCTTTTTGAAGCCAAAGCGGGGGTTTTACCCGCCTTGGGGTCAAGCTGGACGCA
>CAMBGJ010000380.1 GCA_945865805.1 Bordetella parapertussis | reverse complement strand
ATACCGGCGCATTTTTCCCTCTCCTTCAAGGGGAGGGCTAGGGTGGGGATGGGGGGGCGGCTGCGTCCCCCCCACCCCCATCCCCGCCTTCCCCCTGAAGGGGAAGGAGTTTCTTTGGAAATTTTGTAACATAGTGTAACTAACGGCCCCGCACAAGTCTAAATCCGGCACAAAATGCTGCGCTTACCACGGCAACACCTCGCCTGCAGGCACAAAAAATCCCCGCCGAAGCGGGGATTTTTCTTTGCGAGAAGCACCTACCAGGTCCGTTCGGTACCTGCCTTATGCAACAGCCACCTTGTGCTTCCGACGCCGTTCTGCAAAACCCAACAACCCCAAGCCAGCCACCATCAAAGCATAGGTTTCCGGCTCAGGTACTGCGGTAAAAACAATAACATCCTGCTTGTTCGGGGATACATAACCGCTCACCGAATACTTGCTTCCTGAGTAAGACATCAGGTGATTCAACTACTCCTGCGCCTGGTCTACTACCTCCAGGGAATTCACCGTCGTGTTGCCCACCGAATAAAAATCACCGCTGTTGAGGTAATAGTGCCCCCCATTGGCGTTGTATTTATCCATATCCCTCGCCGCGAGGCCTTATGCCAAGTTAATCGAACACGCGGCGCGCGAAGCCGCGCTGGATCCGGCGCTGGTGCACGCGGTGATTTCGGTTGAATCCGCCTATAACGCGACCGCGCGTTCGCCCGCAGGCGCGATCGGCTTGATGCAGTTAATGCCTGATACGGCGCTGCGCTATGGCGTTAAGGACCCCGCCCGTTCGCTGGAAGGAAATTTGAGGGCGGGCACGCAGTACTTGCGCGATCTGATGCGCCTATTCAACGGACGCCTCGATCTTGTGCTGGCGGCATATAACGCGGGCGAAAACGCGGTGATCAAATACGGGCAGAAAATTCCACCCTATGCGGAAACGCAGGCGTATGTGCCTTCGGTACTCGCCAAGGATCGTGAATGGCGCGTGGCGTTGCCGTCAGCGCCTGTCGAAGCAAAGGAAACATCCGCCGGGCCGAAACGTATCGAATATATGCCCGGCACCGTGCTGAACGTCAATGCGTTGCGCGCGGAAGGCTATCGCTAATGCTGTCGCAGATCGCCGCGTAGGGCATCACGAAAACTCCTTCCCCTTCAGGGGGAAGGCCGGGATGGGGGTGGGGTGGTACTCTTGCAACACACACCAAATCGCGGCTGTCACCGAGTCAATTTCACTCATGACTTCATTGTTCCAAAAGCGCAAAACACGAAATCCCGCTCGCTTGAGATATTCCGTACGTGCCGTATCTTCTGCCAACCGCTCGTTATGTTGACCGCCATCGACCTCGACGGCGAGCATAATCTCCAAGCAGACAAAATCGATGATGTAATCACCAAATGGATGCTGCCTACGAAATTTGAAATCCGACATTTGCTTTCGCCGTAAAAAGCGCCACAAGCGCTGTTCGGCGTCTGTCATGTTGTTGCGTAATCGCCGCTGTAGCTTGGGGCGCAGAATATTCTGGTTGGTTCGGCCTTTCACTGATAATTCATATTGTTTGGTTTAAAAAGTGTATTTTACCCCACCCCCATCCCCGCCTTCCCCCTGAAGGGGAAGGAGCCGTGTCGTGGAAATGTGTAGATACCCATGCCTTGAAGGGGAAGGAATAAATAGTGCAGCTATCCACGCCCGTACGTATCTTCAAAGCGCACGATATCATCCTCGCCGAGGTAAGCGCCGGACTGTACCTCAATGATTTCCAGCGGCACTTTGCCGGGATTTTGCAGCCGGTGGCGCGTGCCCAACGGTATGTAGGTCGATTGGTTTTCCGACAGCAGCAGCGTTTCGTCGCCACGCGTTACGCTCGCCGTGCCCTTGACCACGATCCAGTGCTCAGCGCGATGGTGATGCATCTGCAACGACGGTGACGCGCCCGGATTCACCACCAGGCGTTTCACCTGAAAGCGCTCGCCGGCATCGACGCTGTCGTAGTAACCCCAGGGCCGGTAAATCTTGCGATGCGCGTCGGGCTCGGTGCGTTTTTCTTCCTTGAGCCGCGCCACCACCGCTTTCACCTGCTGGATGCAATTTTTATCCGCCACCAGCACGGCGTCGGGTGTTTCAACCACCACGATGTTTTCAAGCCCCACACACGCTACCATGCGCGATTGCGACATCACCAGCGTATTGCGCGTGTCCACCGCGATCACATCGCCGCGCAGCACATTGCCCTCGCTGTCCTTGCCGCCGATGTCCCACAGCGCATCCCACGCGCCGACATCGGACCAATCGCCCGCGTAGGGCATCACCACGCCCATGCCAGCGGGCAGTTTTTCCATCACCGCGTAGTCGATGGAATCGGCCGGGCAAGCCGAGAAAGCCTCGACACCCACGCGCAGAAAATCCTGGTCACGGCTGCGCGCATCATAGGCCGACTGACACGCCTGCAACATATCCGGGCGCACCGCGCGCAAGCGGGCGATCCACACCGAAGCACGCATCATGAAAATGCCCGCGTTCAACAGATATTCGCCGCTGGCGCGATAATGTTCAGCAGTTTGCGCATCGGGCTTTTCGACAAATGACTGGATTTCGTGCCCGCCGCCGGCGAGCGACGCGCCGGTACGGATATAACCATAGCCGGTTTCTGCGCGCGACGGGCGTATGCCAAAAGTCACCAGCTTGTCAGCTTCGGCATGCGGCAGCGCACGCACCACCTCGGCGCGAAACGCCGCTACGTCATTGATGATGTGATCGGCCGGCATCACCAGCAGCGCGGGGTCGTTCCCCCCTTCCAGCGCCAGCAGCGCGGCCAGCGTCAGCGCTGGCGCGGTATTGCGCCCCTTGGGTTCAAGCACCACCACCGATTGCGTATGCCCGGCCTGGCGCAACTGCTCGGCGGTAATGAAGCGGTAGCTGTCATTGCTCACCACGATCGGCGGCAGCACTGTCCCGCCCGGCAGTGACAGCAAGGTATCGACCCGGCTGGCTGTCGCCTGCAACAGCGTCTGTTCGCCGGTCAGCGCCAGCAATTGCTTGGGGTACTGCTCGCGCGACAGCGGCCACAGGCGGGTGCCAGAACCCCCGCACAGGATTACCGGTTGCAGGCTCATGCCGGCGAGCGGTCGTTACGAGATTCCAGATACGCGCGGAACTCTGCGCCGACTTCCGGGTGCGTCAGCCCGAATTCCACCATCGCGCGCAGATAGCCGATCTTCGAGCCGCAGTCATAACGCACGCCCTTGTAGCGGCACGCCAGCACTTGTTGCTCGGCCAGCAACGCAGCAATGCCGTCGGTGAGTTGAATCTCGCCGCCGGAACCGGGGTTGGCGTTTTCAAGATGATGGAAAATCCGCGGCGTCAAAATGTAACGGCCCACCACACCCAGCGTGGAGGGCGCTTCCTCGGGCTTGGGCTTTTCCACGATGGCGCTGACCTGCTCCAGCCGCTCCGCCATCGGCCGCGACGCCACGATGCCGTAACTTGCGGTGTCTTCGCGCGCCACGTCCTGCACACCGAGCAGTGAACAGTTGTAAAAGTTATAGGCATCCACCATCTGCCGCATCACCGGCGGATCGCCCGCCAGCAAGTCATCCGCCAGCAGCACCGCGAAAGGCTCGTCACCGATCACCGGCTTGGCGCACAACACCGCATGGCCCAGCCCCAGTGCCTCGGCCTGGCG
This sequence comes from Bordetella parapertussis, assembly GCA_945865805.1. GTDB lineage: Bacteria > Pseudomonadota > Gammaproteobacteria > Burkholderiales > SG8-41 > UBA5216. The sequence continues at coordinate 679 of CAMBGJ010000380.1, read as the reverse complement.
AATGTAAATGCAATTGATATTCTTCGGCAACACATTACGCAGCAATTCGAGTATCTGATTCTTGCCGCGGAGTTCCAGTTCGGTTTCCAGCTCGTAGGCCTTGTCGAAGTGATCTTCAATGGCACGCTTGCTGCGGCCAGTGACAAAAATCATGTCTGTCACCCCCGCCGCGACAGCCTCTTCCACTGCGAACTGGATCAGCGGTTTGTCGACGATAGGCATCATCTCTTTCGGGCTTGCCTTGGTGGCCGGCAAGAACCGCGTGCCCAGACCCGCAACCGGAAACACTGCTTTTGTGATTTTTTGCATTTTTGCTATCGCTCTTCGATGTTTGTCTGGGCTCTATTCAGCCTCTATGAAAAGTCAAAAGCCTCCCTCACCCGGCGCTGCGCGCCACCCTCTCCCGGAGGGCGAGGGGCTAGGGGTGAGGGAAGGTGTCGCTGCTTCATAGAGACTAAAGGGGACCTCTAATAATTGGTTTGCAAAAGCAGGGCCGCCAAATTCGTGATGCTTGCGTCATGTTATGTTGGTTTTTTGGCAAGATTTCGCTCGAAACTCGCTCCTTTTACGGGTATTTCCCGCCTTTTATGCCACAGCGGACGCACCTCTCCCCTGAGCGGTGCTTGCCACCACTGCGGCTTGCGCATCGCGCTTGAGCAATTGTCCTAACCGCTTCATG
>CAMBGJ010000379.1 GCA_945865805.1 Bordetella parapertussis | reverse complement strand
AACGCTTCGGCAAGACTCACAGGCTTTTCTGTCTCCATCGCCACTCCAAAAAGACAGAAAACTACACAGCTTTGCGAAAAAGTACAAGCCTTTGACCTTTCTCATAACTATTTCATTCTTATAGGGTTTTGATGCAATTGCCCTGGGTGGCACGGCCAGCGGCGTGATGACTGTCGCCAATCCTGGCGCATTGCTGTTTTCGGGTGGCACGTATAATTTTTCCAGCGGCGGTTTTGCGGGCACGGGCACCACGACCGTCGCTGGCGCGACGGTGAACGTGCCGTCGCTGAATCTGAACGGCGTGGGCATGGTGACTGGCGGGCAGTTGAACGTGGCGGGCACAACGGCGATTGCGCCCACGGGTGTGATGACGGTAACGGGCGGCGTGTTGAATGCCAATGGTGCGCTGTTCGTGGACGGGTCGCTGCAAAGCACGCCGCCGGGCATTATCAATACTGCAGGGCCGTTAACCGTGGGTGGCGTTTTTGATCTGGGCAGCGGTAACTTGCAGACCCCATCGCTCACGGTGACCAGTAGCGGTTTACTCAAGGGCAAGGGCACGATCAACGGCAACGTGATACTGGCAGGCACTTTCAAGCCGGGCACTTCGCCTGGCCTCGTCAACATCAACGGCAACTACACGCAGACGGGCACACTGGAAATTGAGCTCGGCGGTATCACGCCAGGCGCCGGCTACGATCAAATCGTGGTGAGCGGCACGGCGAATCTCGGTGGCACGCTGGACGTGCGTCAGTTTGGCGGCTTCGTGTCGCCGCCGGGCGCGACCTTCCAGGTGGTGAGGGCCGGCACGATCAACGGCACCTTTGCCAATACCAACGTCCCTTTGATCTTCTCCGGCTTGAGCACGAATTACCAGTCGCAGTTTGTCGAGTTGGGTAGGGCGGTATTGACCACGGCTAGCGTGCTGACTCAGGTAGACCCCGGCATCGTCAAGCAAGACAAGGAGTTGGTCGTGGCGCTGAAAAAGTTCCTCGGTGATGCTGCCGTCGAAGAGGCACTAAGCCCCGCCAGCAGCGAAGAGAAGAAGAACGCGCCGAGCTGCAACTAACGCAAGCGGATTTACGCGCCCAGTTTGCGCACCGCATCCGGCAGCGCAATGGGCTTATTCGTTTGCGGGTCTACCCACACGGACACGGCATAGCCCTCGGCGGCAATCTCGCCGCCGCTGCGCAGCAGGTAGTGCGTGCGCACGCTGCTCACGCCGATGCGGCCCAGATAAATCTCGACGGTGACGTCGCTGGGGTAAAACAGCGGCTGGCGAAACGAACACGCCGAAGCCGCCAGCACCGGCACCGGTGGTGTCATCGCCAGGTTCAACGAGTGCACCCAGCGCATGCGCGCCTCTTCCATGTAGCGGTAGAACTCGGCGTTGTTGATGTGCTGATCGGCGTCCATGTCAGCGAAGCGCAGCGGCATCTCGCACTGGTACACGCGCGGCAGGGTGGCCGCGACATCGATTTCGGTTTGTGCGAGTTCTAACATAGAATCCTAAAAAATATGAATAAAATCAATTAGTTACGAAAATCGTATTCAACCAGCTATCGCCAGCCTGCGCAAAAAAATCCCCCGCGCCGGGCGGGGGATCGTGCGGAATCGACGAGCCCGGTTTTAGATGCCGAGTATTTTCATGGGTTTGGCCAGCGTGTCCACCGATTCCTGATGCTTGCCCGCCTTGTGTGAAGCCTCGCCATCGGCGCGCAGCTTTTTGACTTCCGTCATCTGCGCGGCAGAGAGCTTGGGATTCTTTGTCAACGCATCATCGATTTTTTTCATGTCGGCCGGGCAATGAAACGCCATGGCCGCGCTGCTGGCTACCGCAAATACCGCTGCGAAAAATGCCTGTTTCAGTTTCATGGTTGATACTCCCGAGGTTTGATTACCGGATTCACGCGACGAGGCACGGACATTACAACGCGGTCAGTGTAATTCAGCTTGGCGTGCCGCTCAAGCACGGGCGCGGGGTAAAATTGTGTGCATATGACGACCAGTCCGGGGTGACAGAATTTCACGGGTGTTGACCGCCAGCCGCGCGCTACATGATGCAGGGACTGCCCGCGTTGGGTATCCCGCTGTTTTACCAATGGGCGCCGCCGAAATCGTCGCGCGGCTGCGCCTGCCGCCGCCCCCGCCCGATCCGACCGATCAGCACATGGGCGAGATACCCGAAGGCATGGTGCTGCGCGCGGCCGCCGTGCTGGCGCTGATGGTCGAGCGCGACGGGCAAGTCAATTTGCTGTTCACCCAGCGCACGGATCATCTCGCGGCGCACCCCGGACAAATCAGCTTTCCGGGTGGGCGTGTGGAAGCCGCCGACACCAGCCGCGCCGATACCGCGCTGCGCGAAACCGAGGAAGAAATCGGCCTCGCCCGGCGGGATGTCGCGGTGCTGGGCAATCTGCCCGAGTACTTGTTGCCCACCGGGTTTCGCATCACGCCGGTGGTGGGCTGGATCGCAGCGCCGTTCGAGACGCGGGCCGATCCGTATGAAGTAGCGGACATTTTTGAGATTCCACTGGCGCACTTCATCGACCCCGCGCGTTACCAGCGGCACGAATACCATTTCAACGGACGCCACCGGCACTACGTGGCGATTCCCTATGAAGGCCGCTACATCTGGGGCGCCACGGCGGGCATGTTATTGAGCCTGGCGCGTGTGTTGTCCGCCGCGCCAGCATGAGTGGCGAGCGCATGCCTTCGACGCCTGCCGTACTGGCGTTGCGCGCGGCGAAGGTCGAGTTTACGCCGCACTTTTACGAGTACGAAGAAAAGGGTGGTACCGCAGTGTCGTCACGCGAGCTTAGTGTCGATGAACACGCTGTGGTGAAAACGCTGGTGATGGCGGATGACAAGGCCGCGCCACTGATCGTGCTGATGCACGGCGACAGAAAGGTTTCCACCAAGGCGCTGGCGCGCATCATCGGCGTGAAATCGGTCGAGCCGTGCACGCCGGAAGCCGCGCAACGCCACAGCGGATACCGCGTCGGCGGCACCTCGCCGTTCGGCACGCGCAAAAAAATGCCGGTCTATGTCGAGAGCTCGATACTTGATCAACCGGAAATTTTTATCAATGGCGGCAGCCGCGGTTTCCTGGTGCGTATCGTGCCAGCGGTGTTGAAAACTTTGTTGGCCGCGCAGCCGGTGGATGTGGCAATCTCGCTGTAAGCTGTGCGCTGCGGCAGTATGCGGTTTACTCAGGGTGACAGGGGAGCATGCAGGACAATAACAACGCAAAAGCACGGCCCAAGGTTGGGCTGATACTCACCGGCGGCGGCGCGCGTGCGGCGTACCAGGTGGGCGTGCTGCGCGCGTTGTCGGAGCTGCTGCCGAAGGGTGCGCACACGCCGTTCCCGATCATTTGCGGCACCTCGGCGGGCTCCATCAACGCCACTCTGCTTGCGGTGGACGCGGCGAATTTCCGCCACGCGGTGCGCCGTCTGGTGACGGTGTGGAAAAACTTTCATGTGCATCACGTCTACCGCGCGGATATTTTCGGCGCGTTGCTTAACAGCATGCGCTGGCTGCTGGCGGCGCTGTCGGGCGGGCGGTTGCGCAAGGCCAGCGGCGGCAATCAGCCGGTGTCGCTGCTCGATAACGCGCCGCTCGCCGCGCTGCTGCGCAAGCACGTAAATCTAACCACCATACAAAGCAACATCGACGCCGGCCACTTGACGGCCCTGAGCATCACTTGCTCCGGCTACTCGTCGGGGCAATCGGTGTCGTTTTATCAGGGCAAGCCCGATTTGCAGAACTGGCAGCGCGCGCGCCGCATCGGCGTGGCGATGCCGATAGCAATGGAACATCTGCTCGCGTCCAGCGCACTGCCGTTTATATTTCCGCCGATGCGCATCAACCGCGAATTCTTCGGCGACGGCTCCATGCGTCAGATCGCGCCGGTCAGCCCGGCGTTGCATCTGGGCGCCGACCGTGTGCTGGTGATCGGCGTGGGCCGCCAGTTGCAGCCCAACGCCGAGCGAATCAAGAGCGATGCATTTCCCACGCTGGCGCAGATCGCCGGCCATGCGTTGAACAGCATTTTTCTCGACAGCCTCGAAGTCGATCTCGAGCGCCTGCAGCGCATCAACCGCACCATCGAACTGATCCCCGAGCACGTGCGCAAGCAGGCGAACTACCCGCTGCACGCGGTGGAGTTTCGCGTGATTTCGCCGAGCGAGGATCTGGAAAAAATCGCCGCTGAATTTGCGAGCGAACTGCCGCGCACCATACGGCTGCTGCTATCCACCGTGGGCGGCACGCGCAAAAGCGGTTCCAACCTGCTGTCGTATCTGTTGTTTGAAAAATCGTACTGCCGCGCGCTGATCAAGCTCGGCTACAAGGACACCATGGCGCGCAAGGACGATCTACTGGCGTTTCTCGGCTGGAACGAGCCGAAACCGTGAAGCC
>CAMBGJ010000378.1 GCA_945865805.1 Bordetella parapertussis | reverse complement strand
GCGCAGGGTGGTGGGCATGGTGAATTCTCCAGAGTATGTCAAACGGGCGGGTAAGTGTTCCCGCCATCATAGCCGAGATCGAATGGGATCAACAGGCTTGCCCGGCTACCAACTGCTCCAGCCCCGCCTGCGTGAACTTTGCTGCGTTGTCCGCGCGTGCCAGATAGCGCAGCAATTCCCTCCCCGCCGCGTGATCGGTCGATTCGGTAAACAACGCCGCGCTGGAATCAAAGTTGATTTGTATCTCTTGGGGTATCGGCCCCACCACGTCGATGCCGGGCACGGCCAGTAGCTCGCAGATTTGCTGGAATGCCATTTCCGCTTCGCCTGCCGTGACCACCACGCCGATGTAGCCGCCGGGGCGGGTCACCGTCTTGGGCCGTACCAGTTCGGCGATGCCCAGCCGTTCGATCAAGCCAGGAAATGACGCGCCGCTGGGGCCATGCACGGTGTGTGCGATGGATTTCGCGTTCAGTAGCGTGCGCTTGAAGGCCTCGACGCTACTGATGTCGGGCTTGGGCGCGCCTTGGCGCACGCCGATGCCGATGGTGGAGCGCGAGAAGGGCTGCCGGGTATCCGCTGCCAGCACGCCCATCGCAGCCAGTTCATCAATCGACGAGCCGAGCAGCACCGCCACGTCGGCGCGTTCACCGGCCTTGATGCGTGCCAGCGAATTTTTCGCAGTATCGAGTATCAGCGTCACCTTGCGGCCTGAGTTGCGCTCGAATTCAGGCAGCAGTAAATCGAGCACCGGGCGGGTGCTGTTGGAGGTGCGTAAGGTAATTTCGCGGGACATTTGTAAGTATTTGATTTAATTGATTATTTTATTCTCTACAACAACGCCTGCACGGCCTTCATGCGTTGCACCGAATCGCCAGCAATATGCGTCCAGATAATTGCGTCGCGCACCAGCTTATCCGCGCGCGCGTTGATTTCGCCCCTGGTGCGTTTGGCGGCGGCGCGGTGGATATCGAGATTGAGATAACACACGCGCTGCATCGAATCGGTGGAAAAATTCATCAGCAGCGGATTGTGTTTGCGTGAAATGTCGGCCGTGCTGTCGCTTTCGGCGGCGACACGCATCACAAACGAGCGCAGCGCCTCGGTCTGCATGTGCATCTCCGATAGCTTTAACTGAAACATCTGATGTTCGTTCAGCCGCTTGCCACTTTGCTGATGCGTGCGGCCCTGCGTGGTAGCCATTTCGATGGCGGCCTCGCAAATACCCAGTGCGTTGGCGGCGTATTCAAGATCGCCGAACTTGCTGTTTTTACCGCCGTGATTTTTGTGCGTGCCATTGATGGCGGAAAGCCGGTCGCTGTCCGCCACGCGCACGTTGTCGAAGAACAGCTCCGCGTTCTGATAAAACCGCCAGCCGTGCTTGTTGAACACTTTGCCGACTTTCAAGCCCGCCGCCCCCCTTGGTACGTTTTGCACGGCGAAGATGGTCGTGCCCTCATGCACCGGGGCATGCGGATCAGTACGCGCAAAAGCAAAAATCAGCTTGCCGATGTTGGCGTTGGCGATATAGCACTTCGAGCCATTCAGCACCCACGTGTCGCCATCCAGTTTGGCGGATAGCTGCAAGCCCGCCTTCGGGTCATCCGGCGGCGGAAAGCGGTTGTCCGAGCCGGCATTGGGCTCAGTGATGCCGCCGCCCATCACAAATTCGTCATCAGCAACGAAGGCATCAAAGTAACGTTTTTTCTGCTCGCTGCTGCCGTGATCGACAATCAGATGGCTCCACTTCCAGCTCTGGCTGAAAGTTTTAGCCATCGCGCTGTCGGCGCGCGCCATCTCCACGATCATCAGCGCCTGCGTGGTGAAATCGATGCCGTGGCCGCCGTATTCGCGCGGCACGGCGGCAGTGCGAATGCCAAGCTGCGAGCCTTTGCGGATCAGTTCCCAATCAAAGGTATCGGCCGGCGCGGCAATCTGGTCGCGCGCCAGCGAACGCGGTGCGATTTCCGTTTCGGCGAACTCGCGGGCTTTGATTTGCCAGGCGCGCTGGGTGTCGGTGAGCAAGTGGTCCATATTCAAACTCAAAGTAAAAACCTTCACCGCAGAGGCGCAGAGGCGCAGAGGTTACGCAGAGAACCCCTCATGCAGTTGGGTTTTTCTCTGCGGTATTTCTCTGCGCCTTTGCGCCTCTGCGGTGAAGCCGTTGTTGTTTCACATAGCGTATCACGATACGCCGGGGAATCCCTCGTGCTACGATCTACCGCATCACAGTCAGGAGAAACCCATGGTTCAACTCGAATTTCACGACCCCAGCGGCGCCCTTGAAATCACCCAGCCGCACGCCCCGCGCCTTGACCAGATCGCCGGCAAGAAAATCGGCATCGTCACCAACGAACAATGGCAGGCGTATCGCACGCTGCCGTTGATTAAATCGATGTTTGAAAGAGATTTTCCTGGCGTGGAGATTCTGCCCATCGACGCTTACCCGCAGGGCAACGCGCTGATCGGCGAAGAAAAAACCGCCATGATGGTGAAGGACAGCGGCGTCGATGCGGTGATCATCGGCAACGCGGCTTGAGGCTCCTGCGCCACAGCATGCGGCCGTGCAGCCGCTAGAATCGAAACTCTGGGCATCCCCACTGTCACGCTGACACGGGCGGATTTCAAGGGTGTGATGACCAACGCCATCTCCGGTCTCGGCCTCGCGCCCGATGCCGCGATGATTACTTTTCCCATCGACATGTTTTTGCCGGGCAGCGATATTTCCGCACTGGAGGGCCGCAAGCAGGAGTTTTACGACGCGCTCACGGGCTGGCAATCGGCGCACGCCAAAGCCAGCGCGGGCGAGATGCCCATGCTCAAGGTCGAGGGCGAAACCTACGAAGATGCGTTGCAGCGCGCCAACGATCTGGCCATTACCAATCTATGGGGTGACGGTCTGCCGCTGTGGCCCGCAACGCGTAGCCGCGTGGATCGCATTCTGCGCGGCACACCGTTGCCACGCACGCATGTGATCGGCAAGTTTCCGCCGCGCGGCGGCATCACCACGGTGGAGACTTGCGCGGTGTCGCTGGCGATGGCGGGCGGGCGGCCCGAGTACTTGCCGGTGCTGATCGCGGCAGTCGAAGCGTTTTTGCACCCCGAAACCAATGCCGAGCAGTTGCAGGCGGCCAGCGGCAGCGCGTTCCCGGTGGTGGTGGTGAATGGGCCGATTGCGAAGCAAATCCGTTTGAACAGCGGCTTCGGCTGCCTCGGCCCCGATCCGCAGCGCCCCGCCGGGGCAAGTATCGGTCGCGCATTGCGGCTGATCCAGCAGAATGTCGGCGGCGCGCTACCCGGCATCGGTGCCATGGCCAACTACGGCGGCATGCGCTCAGTCAACATGGTTTTCGCCGAGGACGAAGATAACCTGCCCGAAGGCTGGCCCACGCACGGCACGGAGCGCCACGGCTTTGCGCGCGAGACCAACACGGTGTCGGTATTTTTCTGCAACGGCGCGACCAACGCACGGCGGCGCGGCGCGAAAAAAGAAACGCCCGAGGAAGACGCCACGCAAGGCATGTATCGTCTCGCCGAGTTCATGCGCGTGCCAAATTACACCAATTTGAGTGGCTACGAAAAAGGCACGCCCGGCGCGATCCTGATTCCCGGCGTGGTGGCCAACAACATGGCCAAACTCGGCTGGACCAAACCAAAAATGCGCGAGTTTTTTTACCAACATTCACGCATTCCGCAGTCCGAAATCAAGCGCAACGGCGGCGCCGCGTGGATCGAAATCGACGCCAATCCGCTGACGCGCGAGAGCCTGAAACAAGACCCGTGGCCGATCACCTCAACGCCGGAAAATTTCATCGTGCTGGTATGCGGCGGTGGCCACCCGACCAACAGCTTCTGGCTGCAAGGCTACAGCCCGCGCGTCATCGGCAAGGAAGTGCGCGTGCCGGAAACCTTCGAGCAATTGCTGGTGGAGGCGGATCGTGATTTGGGTTGTGGGGATGAGGTTTGCAGGATTTGAGGTGGGGCCGCCGTTGGGCATGGGGCATGCCGTATTGAGACCACTGATCATAACCATTTGTTTTTATTGAATATTTCAATGCTTTGGTAGCCAGCGTCCATCGAGGCATTTCTGATTCATACACGACGTGTTTACTATTGCAATTTCGGACGTACTAAATTGCCGAACGCCTTTGATTACATTCATGATTTTTTGAAAACAATGTCAAATTCTGACTGTACGACGCAAAATAAACCGTCTTGTAAAACGGCTACTTCACGTTAGGGCTTGGGCATCGGTGACAGCAATACCAAATGGACCCCAGTCGATCCGGGAACACTTTCTAACCTGAATTTTGCATAAAGAGGGCAAAGAACACCGTAAGTGATTGGTACAATGTGAGTTATCGAGAAACACATTCGTCAACACCAACAGGTCTTTGCCCTCATGGATTCTACGCCAGAACAACTGCGGTTTGCTTCGATTCCGG
>CAMBGJ010000377.1 GCA_945865805.1 Bordetella parapertussis | reverse complement strand
CTTGGCCACCTGAGCGTGGGCAACCGGTGTGAGCAATACCGTTGCGGCCAGGGCGAATGCAGCGGCGATCGGGGTAAGTGAATGACGGGCGTGACGGGCGAGCATAAGAGGTTTCCTTGGTCGTTAAATGTCGTGCGATGCTAGATTTCGTGTGGTGCATAGGCCTTGATCGACAAGGCGTGAATTTGGGTCTGCATCATGGGACGGAGCGCATCGTAAACTAAACGGTGTCTGGCAGGCAACGCCAGACCGTGAAATTGTGCCGAAACCAGCAGCAATTGATAGTGCCCGCCGCCGCCCTTGGCACCCTCGTGACCGATGTGGCTCCCGGAGTCGTCGAGGATGTCGAGGGATTCGGGCGTCAGCACGGCGAGGCGCTGGCGCATTTGTTCGATGGTGTTCAAAGTGGGTTTTTCGTGGCCTGCATTAAAGACCGTGGCGCGACGGAAGGGTTCCCGAGCTACTCGGGCTTGTCTTTAGGCGCATCGTTGGGCACATCCTGAATGTGTTTGCTCAGCATCAGCGCCTGGCCGATCATGAAGACCAGCATCAGGCCCATGCCGCCAAACAATTTGAAGTTGACCCACGCGTCGGTCGAATAGTTATAGGCGACATAGAGGTTAAGCACGCCCATGAAGGCGAAAAATGCGATCCAGCTCAGCAGCAGTTTGCCCCACACCGGTTCGGGCAGGGCGATGGTTTTTTCCATCATCGCGCGAATCAGATTTTTCTTGAACAGAAGCGACGCCACGCCGAGCGATACGGAGAACAGCCAATACAGCACCGTGGGTTTCCATTTGATGAAGGTTTCGTTTTGCAGCAACAGCGTGGCACCGCCGAACACCGTGATCACGCCCAGGCTCACCCACAGCATGGGCTCGACCTTGCGATGCTTGAACCACACCCAGCCGATCTGCATGAACGAGGCGGCAATGGCGACCGCCGTCGCTTCGTAAATGCCGTAGAGTTTGAAGGCGGCGAAGAACAAGATCACCGGGAACATGTCGAACAGGAACTTCATGGAGCGTATGCCTTCGGAAAATTCCCTCCCCTTCAAGGGGAGGGTTAGGGTGGGGATGGGGTTAATTGGGCACAGCAAGACCACAGCTAACTACTACCCCACCCCCATCCCAGCCTTCCCCCTGAAGGGGAAGGGGTGTAGTGGTCAGGCGAGGCTCGGCGTGTCGGGTGATTGTGTCAGGTTTTCTCAAACTTCAACGATGCCGAGTTGATGCAATAACGCAGCCCGGTGGGTTGCGGGCCGTCTTCAAACACGTGACCGAGGTGTGCGTCGCAGCGACTGCACAAAGCCTCGGTGCGGCGCATGAAAAAGCTGTTGTCCGTTTCCGAGGCGACATTTTCCGCCACGGCCGGTTGCCAGAAGCTCGGCCAGCCGGTGCCGGATTCAAACTTGTGATCGGATTTGAACAACTCGGTGTCGCAGCAGATGCAGCGATACACGCCCGTGTCGTGGTTGTCCCAATACTGGCCGGAGAAGGCGCGCTCGGTGCCTTTTTTGCGCGCGACATCGAATTGCTCGCGGCTTAACTGGCTTTTCCACTCGGCGTCGGTCTTGGTTACTTTGTCGTTCATGGCGTTCTCCTTACAGTACCTTGCCGGGATTCATGATGCCCAGCGGATCCAGCGCCGCTTTCACTGTGCGCATGAGGGCGACTTCCACCGGGTCTTTGTAGCGCACGAGTTCCGCCACCTTGGCGATGCCGATGCCGTGTTCGGCGCTGAAGCTGCCTTTGTATTGCTCGACGATATCGTAAATCACCGTGGTGACATCGTGCGCCTCGCGCGCAGAGGCGTCGCTGCGTAAACGACCTTCGACATAGGTGTTGTAGTGCAGATTGCCGTCGCCCAAATGGCCGAAGCAGATGATGTTGGTGCCCTTAAAATGTTTTTCCAGCGCCGCCTTGCCATCGCGGATGAAGGCGGGAATCTCGCCCACGGCCACCGCGATATCGTGGCGATAGAGCATGCCGGCTCCGTTGCGTGCGGCTTCGGGGATCGATTCGCGGATTTTCCAGAAAGCCTGCGCCTGGGCGTGGCTCTCCGCCAACGTGGCATCTGTAACTAATTGTTTTTCAAGGGATTTTTCTAGGACGCCTTCGAGTGCATCACGCAGTGTGGTGCCGGGAGAGGAGTCGCCGAGCTCGGTCAGCACGTACCATTCGTGGGGTGCTGCCAGCGGATCGCGCGTGCCGGGGATGTGCTTCATCACCAGTTCAAGACAGGCGCGCGAGATCAACTCGAACGCGCTGATGCGATCGCCAAACGCGCCGCGCAGCAACGAAAAAAGTTCCAGCGCGGCGTCGGGCGAGGGCACCGCCAGCCAGGTGGTAGCGGTGGCGCTGGGCTTGGGGAAGAGCTTAAGCACGGCTGCAGTGATGATGCCCAGCGTGCCTTCCGCGCCAATAAACAAATGCTTCAGATCGTAGCCGGTGTTGTCCTTACGCAGCGAGCGCAGGCCGTTCCAGATGCGACCGTCGGGCAACACCGCTTCAATGCCCAGCACCAGATCGCGCGTGTTGCCGTAACGCAGCACGTTGACGCCGCCAGCGTTGGTGGACAAATTACCGCCGATCTGACAACTGCCCTCGGCGCCCAGCGATAGCGGAAACAGCCGATCCACGTCCGCCGCGGCTTGTTGTATGTTGGCCAGCACGCAACCGGCTTCCACCGTCATGGTGTTGTTCAGGGCATCAACCTTGCGGATGCGGTTCATGCGGCCGAGCGCGATCACCACTGGATTGAGCTTGGGGTCGGGCACTGTCGCGCCGCACATGCCGGTGTTGCCGCCTTGCGGCACCAGCGGTGTTTGGCTCTCAGCGCAGATTTTGACGATGGCGGCGACTTGCTCCACGTTCGCCGGACGCACGACGGCGGCAGCCCCGCCCTGGTAAATGCCGCGCCAATCGTTGACGTAAGGCGCAAGCTCGGCAGGCGCGGTGAAAATACCCTGCGCGCCGACGGCTGCGCCAAGGCGGTTGATGGTGTCAGTTCGGGATACGGTAGACATAATGACTTTTGCCGGATAAACAGTGATTTTACCACCCGCGCTTCCCCTGCTGGAATTCTCGTCCGTGGAGGAATGGCAATGGAAACCAGGCTGGTTTCGTGCAGATTGTTGTAAGCTGTATCGTACGGCGAACGACCAAAGCCCGCCGCAGTCAAACCGAGGTTTCTGCCAGGATGACGATGTTACGATGAGCAAGCCGTATTTTCTGCTGATATTGGCTGCCATGTTTTCGCTGTCGGCCACGGCGTTGCGCGCGCAGGAATATCCCGCGCGAGCGGTCACGCTGGTGGTGCCGTATCCGCTATCTGGCCCAACGGATATCCGCGGTGCCTCGCGCATGACCAAGACCTACAAGCTGATGGCCGCCAATGCACCGCCAGCGATATCCGATACCTTAAGCCGCATCGTGCAGCAGGCGATCCGCTACGAATCCAAACATCTCGTGCAGCTCGACCGGCAACCCGGCGGTGCCACCACGCGTGGTGCGCAGCATGTGGCGCGCGCGGTAGCCGACGGCCATACGTTGCTGCTCGCCAGCAACGAAACCATGGTGCTCGCACCGAATTACGCTGTCGACGTTGGTTACGACCCTACGCGCCAATTCGAACTCGCCGCACCCCTGGTCAACATGCCGTTTGTGCTGATGGCGAGTACCGGCCTGCCGTTCAAGACGCTGGATCGCCTGATTGGCTACATCAAAGTGCGTCCCGGCGAAGTGAATTACGGTTCGTCGGGCGATGGCAGCACCGGGCACCTGGCGGGCGAGCTGATACGCCGCGCGGCGGGGTTGGACATGGTGCATGTGTCATACAACGGCGGGCTGGCGGCGCTGAATGGTTTAGCCAAAGGGCAGGTCTCCCTGATGTTCGCGGCGCTGCCGCTGGCGTTGCCGTATTTAAATAACGAACACTTGCGCGCGCTGGCGGTGGCGGGGCCGCGCCGCGCGGAATTGCTGCCGCACTTGCCGACGCTCGCCGAAACGGGCGTTACCGGCGCTGACGTGGCCGCATGGTTCGGTATTTTTGTGCCCAACGGCGTGTCGCCGAATACCGTACGCTGGCTTAACGAACACATTTCGGCGTCGGTCAATGAAGCGGCCACGCGTGATGCGTTGTTGATGTTGGGGCTTGAGCCGGTGCGCGGCACGCTGTCGGATTTTGCTTCGCGCATTTACACCGAGAGCGAGCGCTGGGGGCCGGTGCTTAAAGCGGCGCGGATACCGTGCGCGCGGGTGGTAAGAATTCGTAACTTGCGTGCCGCCTATGAGCGCCCAGATTACGAACGCTGTCTAACCTGAATTTTGCATAAAAAGGGCAAAGAACACTGTAAGTGATTGGTACAATGTGAGTTATTGAGAAACACATTCGTCAACACGAACAGGTCTTTGCCCACCATGGATTCTACGCCAGAACAACTGCGATTTGCTTCGATTCCGG
>CAMBGJ010000376.1 GCA_945865805.1 Bordetella parapertussis | reverse complement strand
CAGAAGCAAGTTCAGAATCAAGCGCAAAAACCACACCAAACGCCAAACCAAAAGCCAAACCGGGGCAGCGCCGTCCAGCTGCAAATGAAGTGGAATGTATAACTTAAACTCACTGCATTATTGTCTTGACGACGGGGTCCACTTTAGTCATCCATTAACTGCGCAAAGCCAAGTATGGCGTTCAGCGGCGTGCGCAACTCGTGGCTGATGTTCGACAGAAACATGGACTTGGCGCGATTGGCGTTTTCCGCCGTTTGCTTCGCGCTTTCGAATTCCGCCGTGCGGGCCTGCACCAGCGCCTCGAGATTTTCGCGGTAGCGTTCGAGTTCGAGTTCGGCCGCTTTGCGATCGGTAATATCCTGTATCACCACCACCAGGTGCAGCGGCGCGCGCTGCGCATCGCGCACCACGGTAAACGCCACGTTGCCCCAAATAAACTTGCCGCTCTTATGCACATAACGCTTTTCGCGCGCGTAATGTTCGATGCGGCCTTCGATGATACTGTTCTGCAGCACTACCGCGTCGTCACGGTCTTCCGGCGGCGTCAGATCAAGTGACGTCATTTTCAACAACTCGGCTTCGCTGTAACCGAAAAACTCGCACAGCTTGCTGTTGACGCGGATAAAGCGCCGATCCATGCCGCGTATCGCCATGCCCACCGCAGCCTGCTCGAACGCCGCACGAAAGCGCGCTTCACTGTCGCGCGCCGCGTTATCCGCCACCTTGCGCGCAGTAATGTCCTGTACGATGGCGAGCACGTGCTTGCCCTTGCTGCTGGGGTCGTTGACCACGGTCGCTGTCACCAGGGCATCGAACGTGGAGCCATCCTGGCGCAGGTACTGCTTTTCGCGCATATACGTGGCGATCGTGCCCTCGCGCAGACGCGCACCGTAGGCATCCGCCTCGCGCCGTTCACCCGGCGGCGAGATATCCCGCACGCGCAGCCGGAGAAACTCCGCCCGGCTGTAACCCACCATGTCGCAGAAGGTCTGATTCACCCGCAGCCAGTTACCTTCCAAATCGCGCACCGCCATGCCGATGGCCGCCTGATCAAACGCCGCGCGCAACAGGGCCTCGCTCGCCCGCACTGCGGCTTCGGCCTGGCGCCGTTCGGTCATGTCTTTCAACACCGTCGCCAGCAGCACGGGCTTGCCGGCATCGTCGCGTATGGTGGTGATGGTGACTTCCACCGGGATGTGCGTGCCGTTTTTGTGGATGTAGAACTTTTCGCGGGTGTAGGTATCGATCTCGCCGCTTTGTATTTTTTGATTAAATTCAGCGGCGTTGCTGCGGTCCTCGGGCGCGGTGAGGTCGCGCCCCGATTGATTAACCAGTTCCGCCTCGCTGTAGCCGAGCAGATTGCGTACCGCCTGATTGGCGTAAAGGCAGCGGCCGGTCATGTCGCGGATCACGATGCCCGCCTCGGCCTGCTCGATGACGTGCTTGTAATAATGCTCGATCATTGAGCACCCATATATCTCAAGTCATTGTTTTAGTTCATTATTTTATGGCGGCGGTGCGTTCGGCCTGCCATTTCGCCTCGCGCCCGTCGAGATTCACCATGCCGCTCATCACGTTGCCCTTAACCTGTCCGCGATAGTGATGGCGCACCGAGCCGCGCCAGATCGAAAAGGTAATCGCCTCACCTTTCACCACCACGTCGGAAATGCCCGCGCCTCGCGCGTTGACCAGGGTACCGTTGGTGACATGAAAGTTCTGGCTGAATTCAGCGGTGGTCGTCTGCGCCGTGCCCTCCGCCTTGATGCTCCAGGCACCGCTGACCTTGGCAGGTATGGTCCACAGATACACCGTGGCGCTGGGCACGCCGTTGATGAATTCTTTCTCCGGCACGTCGAAGGTGATGCGGTCGTCCGCCTCCCAGTCGCCAAAGTGATAGTCGTGCGACACCACGCGCGCGCCGGGCCGCAGCTCGTCGTAAATTTTCTTGCGCAGGTTCATCATCATGCCAGGCAACAGGTACAGCGTCACCACGCTGGCCTTGGACAGATCGGCCTTGAATACATCCTGCACCAGAAACGTGGCACGGTCGGCAACCCCCAGTTTCTTTGCCGAATTGTTGGCGCGCACCACCAGTTCAGGGTCAATCTCCAGCCCCATGCCCGAGGCCTTCATCTGGCGTGCGGCAGTGAGCACGATCACGCCATCGCCGGAACCCAGATCGATCACGAAATCCGACGCCTTGACCCCGCCAAAACGCAACATTTGATCCACCACGATCTGCGGCGTCGGCACGTAAGGGCCACCAGTACGTTCGATTTCCTTGGGCTGCGCGAGCGCCGGGCCATACGCCAACGTGGACACTACGCCCAGTAACAACAAAAGGGAAAATGCACTACGGGGAAGAACCATTACGACGACTCCTGGTTAAGTTTACTGTTAACCGTTCACGGTTTAGGTTTAGGCTTCGGTATGCCGAGGCTGCCCGACAAGCACGCCTCGTGCACTTCACGCGGCGAATATTCGCTGGTAAAACTGATGCGTACGATCTGTCGCAACAAATTGATTTCCTGCGCGTTCAGATTGGTGCGTATTTCGGGGCTCTCGACTTCGCTCAGCACCGCCGAAAGTGTCATCCCCTGATCACGCAGGGACAGGGTGGTTTGCGACACCGCCACCAACTGTTCGCAGCCCAGGGCGGCATCCGCCCTTGGAACAAAAATCCCTGTAAAAACAATGACTAAGGACAATAATCCGCGTTTCATAGGGCGCTATTCTACTCCACCCTTTCGCCGTCCACCGCAGCTGCCATCGTTGTAGAAGTAGTAGTAGAATATGGCTTCTTTGTTACAGCAGGGCGTCCCTTGGCACGAGTCCAACCACTACGCAGCACGCTGGTCCTCGCGGCGTTTATCGCGATGAGCAGTTTTAGCATGCCGAGTCTGGCCGACATTTGGGGCTACGTCGATGCGCAGGGCGTCGCGCTTTTGAGCGATCACCAGGTGCACGAAGGCTATATTCTGTTCAAAAAAGAAGCGCCGCGCCCGGTGCTGGAAGTGTTCGCGCCGCCGCCCGTGTTTGAACGCTCCTCGGGCAACGGCGCGGTGATTCAGGTGAATGCCGCCTTGCGCGCGCAGGTCGCGACGTTGGTCGCCCAAGTGGCGCGAGAATTTGATCTGGATGCCGCGCTCATGCACGCAATCATCACCGTGGAGTCGGGCTACAACCCGCAGGCTAAATCACCCGCCGGTGCCATCGGCCTGATGCAGTTGATGCCGGAAACCGCCGCGCGCTACGGAGTGAAGAATATTTGGGATCCGCTGGAAAACCTGCAGGGCGGCGCGCGCTACCTGCGCTTTTTGCTGGGCCTGTTCAAGAACAATCTTGATCTCGCGCTGGCGGGTTACAACGCCGGCGAAAACGCCGTGATCCGGTCTGGCCACAAGATTCCGCCCTACGCCGAAACCCAAGCCTACGTGCCAAGCGTGCTGACGCAGTATGACCGCTTTCGTAATTCTGGGAATACGGTGGGAACCGGCGCGACCAACGTCACGTCGCCCGCTTCGCCGTACTCACTCACGCCCGAGCGGTCCCGCCTCATCCGTTAGCAATGCGCCGGGCGCGGCGCGCTTGCCCACCAGCAGCATGCACACCAAGCCGGCAGCCGACGGAATTGCCATCAGCGCAAACGCGCTGGCATAGCTGCCGCTGAGCTGATACGCAGCGGTAAAAATAATCGGGCCGAGGAATTTGCCCACGTTCACCACGAACAACGATCCGCCCGTCGCGGCACTCACCGCCTGCTGGGGCGATTGGCGCGCCACCTCCGCCAGAAACGCACCATTCCAGCCGCTGGCCGTGGTGCCCAGCACGAAGAACAGCGCGCAACTCGCCAACAGCGGCCATGCCGGTGTGATCGTCAGGCACAGCAAGGTCGTCACCGTCATCACGGCACCGAGCAGCGCCAGCGCTTTGAAGCAATCGTGCAGCGCATCCGCCACCCAACCCCAGAACAAGCGCCCCGCCACGCCGCCCATCTGCGACGCCATCAAAATAAAACCGGCCTGCACCAGACCGAGTTTCATTTCTTCAACGAAAAAAATCACCGTGAACGTCAGTAGCGCAATCTGCATCACCACGAACGCCGCGCCCGATAACGCCAGCAGCCGCAAGGCGCGATCGCGCCACACTGTCGCCAATCCACCATACGGGTCGGCTACCAGCTTCGCCTGCGGATCGCGGTCGTTATCCCAATGCGCACGGCCGCGCTCCATGAATATCATCAGCACCACCAGCGACGCGGCATTCACCGCCAGCGCCCATTGCCAGCCGACCCACACCGCGATCGCGGGCGCCAGGCCGCCAGCGGCGATACCGCCCAGCGGCACGCCGGTCTGTATAGTGGACCCTAGATTCAAGACAGCAGTTTAAGCTATAAGCTGTCATGGGGAAGTAGAAGAAATGAGCGAAGCAAAGAAGCGCAAAGTGCATACGCCGGAGTTCAGGGCGAAGGTGGGACTGGAGGCCTTGCGAGGGGCCAAAACGA